>NZ_JAOTNT010000009.1:0-96067 GCF_025630755.1 Acutalibacter sp. LFL-21
GCTCTCGATTTTCTGCGTTCTTTACCAGCATTTTTATCACCCTACACCATTATACCGCATTTTCTCTCTCAATACGAGAAAAAAGGCCACCAAAAGGTGACCTTTTTCGACAGGCTGAGGGACCCTTCTGGGGGAAGGGTCCCTCTTTTACGGCCACGGCCCGGCCGGTTACACCACCATGCCGCCGCTGACGCCCAGCACCTGCCCGGTGATAAACTCCTGCTCCAGCAGGAAGGCCGCCGCCTGGGCCGTCTCCTCCGGTGTGCCGGTCCGCCCCAGGGGGGTCTCCTCCCGCAGGGCTGCCAAGTCCGCCTCTGTCAGGTCCCCGTTCATGGGGGTGTCTATCACGCCGGGGGACAGGCAGTTCACCCGGATGCCCGAAGGGCCCTCCTCCTTGGCCAGGGCCTTGGTCAGGCCGATGACCCCCGCCTTGGCGGCGGAGTAGGCCGCCTCGCAGGAGGCGCCCACCTCTCCCCACATGGAACTGACATTGACAATGCTGCCCCGCTTCTCCCGGATCATGGCGGGCAGGGCCCGGCGGCAGCACAGGAACACGCTGGTCAAATCCCCGTCCACCACCCAGCGCCAGTCCGCCAAGGTCATGTCGGTAAACAGGCCCTTCCAGGCCACGCCGGCGCTGTTCACCAGGCCCTCAACAAAGCCCAGGTCCCGCTCTACGGCGCCGAACAGGGCCTCTACCTGGGCCTCTTGGGTCAGGTCCGCCGGATAGGCCCGGGCAAAGCCCCCCTCCCGGCAGATGGCCTCCTCCAAGCTCTTGGCGGCGGCTTCGTTGGCGTGGTAATGCAGCGCCACCCGCCAGCCCCGGCGGGCCAGCTCTTTCGCCACCGCCCGGCCAATGCCGCCGGAGGCCCCTGTCACCAGTGCGTTTTTCACAGCTTTCCCTCCCTGCTGGTAAAAGTCTTCACCTCTCCATGTCGCCCCGCTCGTAGAGGATGGCGGCCAGGGCGGCCAGGGGCGCGGTCTCCGTGCGGAGGATGCGGGGCCCCAGGGTGAGGAGCTTGGCCCCCAGAGACTGGGCCAAAGCCGCTTCCTCGGGGGCAAAGCCCCCCTCCGGCCCCACAAAGACGAACAGCCGTCCCCCGGCGGTTTGCAGGGCCTGCTTCAGGCTCTCCTGCCCCCGCTCGTAAAAGAAGAGGATTTCCCCCTGCCGGGCGGCCTCTTCCAGGGCCTGCTTCAGGGGGCGGGGCTCCTCCACCGCGGGAATGATGCCCCGGCCGCTCTGCATGGCGGCCTCCCGGGCAATTTTCTGCAGGCGGGCAGTTTTTTTCTGCGCCCCCTTCCGGTCCAGCCTCACCACGCACCGGGCGCTCTCCACCGGCCAAAGGGCCGCAGCCCCCAGCTCCACCGCCTTCTGGGTGACGGTCTCCAGCTTGTCCCCCTTGGCCAGGCACTGGCAGACTGTCACCTGGGCGCGGGGCTCGGTGCGGTTGGGGAACGCCTCTTCCACCCGCACCAGGGCGCTTTCCCCTTGGGCAGAGACAAAGGTGCAGGCATAGTCCGTCCCCTGCCCATCACAGAGGGTCAGTGCCTCTCCCGGGCGCATCCGCAGGGACCGGACGATGTGCCGGCCGTCCTCGCCGCCCAGCAGCACCTCCCCCTTGGGGCAGCCCTCCACAAAAAAACGGGGCATTGCGCTCCCCTCCCTTTCCGCGTTCTCTGCTCCTGATTCTATCCTGCCCCCGGGGTTTTGTCAACGCCTTTTCCCACGGGGCGGTCAAACTTTGTTGATGATTTTCTTGACGGGATATGGTATACTGTCTATGTATACTTGAAACCCACATCCCGGAAGGAGGCGCTCCTGTGAGACTGGCTGTATGGAAACGCCTGGCCGCCGCGGCCTTGGCGGCTTTTCTCTGCCTGGCCCAGGCGGGGTGCTCCTTCTCTGTTCTCGACGCCCAAAACCTTATGTCCCCGCCCCGGGCCAACTTGGAGCAGCAGGGCATTTATGAGCTGCTGCAGGGGGACGGGCAGGAGCTGACCTTTGTCTACCCCAAGCGGGGGGAGCACCGCTCTGCCATCATCATGCGGGACTGGACCGGCGACGGCGTGGAGGACGCCATTGGCTTTGTCTCCCCAGAGGGGGGCGGCGTGGAAGTCAGCTTTTTGGAAAAAGGGGAAAGCGCCTGGCGCATTGCCGCCTCTTTCTCCAACACCGCCACCCAGGTGGACATGGTCCTGTTTGGGGACCTGAACGGCGACGGCCGGGAGGATGTGCTCATCGGCTGGGGGAGCGCCTCTGGCACCACGGGCCGCACCGCCGCGGTGGACGCCTATCTCTTTGACGGGGAAAACGTCACCGAATACCTGCTGGGCACCTACGGCGAAATGACAGCCACAGACTTTGACGGCGACGGCATCATCGAGGTGTTCACGGTGGACAAGTACCTGGCCGCCGAGGAAGAGGGCGCCGAGGACCTGCCCGCCCTGGCCCATCTCTTCGCCTGGGAGGAGGGCGCCCTGCAGGAGCTCGCCTCCACCGCCGCGGACAACTCCCTCACCAACTACACCTCCATCCACTTTGGCGCGCTGGACCGGGGCCTTTCCGGCGTGGTGCTGGACGGCGCCAAGGCAGACGGCAGCATGACCACCCAGGTCTTCCTGCTGGAAGAGGGGACCCTTCGGAACATCCCCTCCGGCGCCAACGCGGAGAGTTATCAAAACCCCTATGCCCGCCCCTCTACCGCCCCCTTTGTGTCCCAGGATATCAACGGGGACGGCCTGCTGGAGCTGCCCGTGGTAAGCCAGCTGCCCGTCCTCTCCCAGGGCGTCACCCTGGACTCTACCAGCTACTTGGTGCAGTGGAGCCGCTTTCAGGCGCAGGGAGAGCCAGAGGCCGTGCTGTACGCCCTGATGGACCTGGGGGAGAGCTATTGGCTAGAGCTGCCAGAGTCCCTGGTGGGAAAGATCTCCGCCTCCAACGACTCGGCCCGCCGCACCGTCACCTACACCGAGGTGGTCACCTCAGAAGACGGGGTGCAGCTTTTGGGTTCTCCCCTGTTTGCCATCCGGGTGTTCACCCAGTCCGCCTGGGACAGCCGGGGCGTGACCAGCGGCTATGAAAAGCTGGCCGTCCAGGGGGACCTGGTGTACGGCATCCAGGTTTTCACCCGGGACGAGGCTTACCTGCGGGCCATTGGGCAGATCCGCCAGGGATTTCACATCATTGCGGAATGAGGGGCCTGCGGCCCTGTTGGAGAGAACATCAGGAAGGAGAGGCCATCTACCATGAAAAAGATCCTTGTTGCAGAGGACGAGCAGAACATTCGGGAGTTTGTGGTCATCAACCTGGAACGCGCGGGCTATCGGGCCTATGAGGCGGAGAACGGCGACCAGGCCCTGGAGCTCTATGAACAGGAAAACGGCGATTTTGACGTGGCGGTGCTGGACATTATGATGCCCGGGGACCACGACGGCCTGGCTGTGTGCAAAGAGTTGCGCCGGCGCAACCCCTCCATCGGCATCATCCTGCTCTCTGCCCGCACCCAGGAGATGGACAAGGTCTCGGGGCTGATGATGGGCGCCGACGACTATGTGACCAAACCCTTCTCCCCCTCGGAACTGGTGGCCCGGGTGGACGCGGTGTACCGCCGGGTGGACCTGGCCAACCAGCGCCAAGAGGGCGGCCTGCGGGACCAGCTGGTCTCTGGGGAGTTCTGCCTGAACCTGCGCAACCGGTCCTTCCTCAAGGGCAGCCGCCCCATCGAGCTGACCCAGGTGGAGTTTCAGATTATGGAATACTTTTTCTCCCACCCCGGCGTGGCCCTGGCCCGTGGGGACATCCTCAAGCATGTGTGGGGCGCCGGCTATGGGGGCGAGGAAAAGATTGTGGACGTAAACATCCGCCGCCTGCGCATGAAGGTGGAGGAGGAGCCCTCTAACCCCCAGCACATTGTCACCGTGTGGGGGCTGGGCTACCGCTGGGACGTGTAAACCCCAGCACACCCAGAAACCGGGCGCAGACTGTGTGAGAAAGGGGGGAGCGGCGCCGTGTTTTCCAAAGGGGTGTCCCGCCGGTGGATGGTCAACACCACCGGCGTGGTCTTTTTCATCCTGGTGGTCTCTATCACCACCCTTTCCCTGATGGTGCAGAGCTCTACCTACAACGGCATCGAGCTCTCCCTGGCGGGCCGCGCCGACGAGCTGCTCAACTGGCTGTTTATCAACGCGGGCCAGTCCAGCTCCTCCAGCTTTTCCGGCATTGTGCGGGACTACATTGAGGACTTTCAGGACAAGAACAACATGGAGATTATGGCCCTGGACCAAAACGGCCGGGTGTTCATCACCTCCACCGGCTTTGAGCCCGACCAGGACCAAAAAATGCCGGACTATGAGGAGGCCCTGCGCAACTCCTCGGGGGCGGGCAAATGGGTGGGCCACCTGGACACCGGGGAAAAGGCCATGGCCATCACCCGGGTGGTGCGGGACGAAAACGGGGGCCTGGTGGGCTCTGTGCGGTACCTGGTCTCGATGGAGCGGGCCGACCAGCAGATCTCCGTGGTCATTCTGATCCTGGTGGCGGCGGGCCTGTTCATCATGCTGCTGCTCACCCTTTCCGGCGCGTACTTCATCCGGTCCATTGTGGTGCCGGTGCGGCAGCTGAGCCAAAGCGCCCGGCAGATTGCCCAGGGGGATTTCGGCGTGCGCATTGAAAAAGCCAAGGATGATGAGATTGGCCAGCTGGTGGACGCCATCAACGACATGGCCGGAGAGCTGGGCGCCGCCGAACAGCTGAAAAACGACTTTATCTCCTCGGTCTCTCACGAGCTGCGCACCCCCCTGACCGCCATCAAGGGCTGGGCCGAAACCCTGCAGGAGGGCGCCGGCCCGGAGACCACGGCCAAGGGTATGAACGTCATCATCCGGGAGTCCGAGCGGCTCTCCGGCCTGGTGGAGGAGCTGCTGGATTTCTCCCGGCTGCAGAACGGCCGCCTGCGGCTGATCGTCTCCCGCCTGGACATCCTCTCCGAGCTGGACGAGGCGGTGTACATGTTCACCGACCGGGCCCGCACAGAGCACAAGCAGCTCCATTACGAGGAAACCACCGCCCTGCCCCCGGTCTATGGGGACGTGGACCGGCTGCGGCAGGTGTTTGTCAACATCATTGACAACGCGCTGAAATACACCAGCCCCGGGGGAACCATCACGGTCTCCTCCCGGGAGGACAGCGGCTGGGTGCGGGTGTCCATCCGTGACACGGGGTGCGGCATCCCCGCCGAGCACCTGCCCAATGTGAAAAAGAAATTCTACAAGGCCAACCAGCTGGTGCGGGGCTCGGGCATTGGGCTGGCGGTGGCCGATGAGATCGCCCGCCTGCACGGGGGCAGCCTGGACATTCAAAGCCAGGAGGGCGTGGGCACCACGGTGACCATCTCCCTGCCCACCTGCTCCCATCTGGAGGCGGACCCCCAGCTGACCGAAACCCCCGAGCTTTTAAAATTTATCCAAGAAAGGAAACCGTGATCCATGGCAAAAAAAATCACCACCATCGGCGGCCAGGCCCTGATGGAAGGTATTATGATGGTGGGCCCCCAGCGCACTGTGGCGGCCTTTTGCAGCGAGGAGGGCCAGATTTCCACAGAGGAGATCTCTGTGCCCCGGCTGACAAAACTGTATCCCATTTTGGGCAAGCCCTTCATCCGGGGGATCTTCTCCCTCATCGACTCTTTCCGCCTGGGCTACAAAGCCCTGTCCCTCTCCGCGGACAAGCTCACCGGGGGGGAGGAGGAAGAAGAGCTCTCTGGCTTTGACAAGTGGCTGAACGACCACCTGGGGGAGAAGATCACCGGCGTCATCATGGCCATTGCCTCGGTGCTGGGCATTGCTTTGGCCATCGCCCTGTTCTTCTTCCTGCCCACCGTCTTGTTCAACCTGCTGGAGGCTGTGGCCCCGGGGGAGATCTCCGGGTGGCGCTCCATCTTTGAGGGGGTCATCCGCATCGGCATTTTTGTGGGCTATGTGGTGCTCATCGGCATGGTGCCGGATATCAAACGCACCTTCCAGTACCACGGGGCAGAGCACAAGACCATCTTCTGCTACGAGAACGACCTGCCCCTCACGGTGGAAAACGTGCGCAAACAGAAGCGCTTCCACCCCCGGTGCGGCACCAGCTTCCTCATCCTCATGCTGGTCATCGGCATCATCGTGGGGTTCTTCATCCCCTTCTCCAACCCCTTCCTGCGCACCTTCACCAAGCTGCTGTGCATCCCCGTCATTATGAACGTGGGCTACGAGGTGCAAAAGGCCTGCGCCCGCCACGATGGGTGGCTCTCCCGGGCGGTGACCGCGCCGGGCCTGTGGATGCAGCGCCTGACTGTGAAGGAGCCGGACGACAAAATGATTGAGGCCGCCATTGCCGCCATGGAGGCTGTCATCCCGGAAAACGGCGAGGACCTGATCCGGTGACCTGCCGGGAGCTGTACTTACTGGCCCGGCGCCGCCTGGGAGGGGCCGGGGTGGATTCCCCCGGCGCGGACGCCGCCGCCCTGGCCCAGCGCTTTCTGGGCCTGGACCGGGCCGGCCTGGCCCTTCACGGGGAAGAGGCGCCCCCTCCCCAACGGGAGGCCGCCTTTCTCCAGGCGGTGGAGGAACGGGCTGCCCGGAGGCCCTTGCAGTACATCTTGGGGGAATGGGAGTTTATGGGCCTGCCCCTGGCAGTGGGCGAGGGGGTGCTCTGCCCCCGGGAGGACACGGCGGTCCTGGTGGAGGAGCTGGCCCGGCGGCTGGGGGAGCGGCCTCGCCCCAGGGGGCTGGACCTGTGCGCCGGGACCGGGGCGGTGGCCCTGGGCCTGCGCACGCTGCTTCCCCAGGCGGAAGTCCTCTGCCTGGAGCTCTCAGACCGGGCCTTCCCCTATCTGGAGGAAAACCTCCGCCGCCACGGGAAGGGCCTCGCTGCCGCCCGGAAAGGGGACGTCCTCTCCCCGGCATTGGCAGGGGAGTTTACCCCCGGCAGCCTGGATTTTATCGCCTCTAACCCCCCTTACATTGAAACCGGGGAGCTGCCCGGCCTCCAGCCGGAGGTGCGGCAGGAGCCCGCCCTGGCCCTGGACGGCGGGGCGGACGGCCTGGTGTTCTACCGGGCCATTGCCCGGCTGTGGGCGCCCCTGGTCAAGCCCGGGGGGCTGGTGGCCGTGGAGATCGGCGAGAGCCAGGGCCCGGCCGTGGAACGGCTTTTTCAACAGGCAGGGCTCACCGCGGTGGAAACCGCCCAGGACTGGGCCGGTCTGGACCGGGTGGTCAGCGGCCTTCGCTGAAGGGTACGTCCCTTTTCAAAAGAAAAAAGAGAAGGCATCCAAGCGCTTGGCTTGGATGCCTTTTTCCGCCCACGCGGCTGGGAAGCCTACTTGCCCAGCAGCATAATGGGGTTTTCAATGCAGTTGTTCACGGCCACTGCCGCGGCCCCGTACAGAATGGGGTCGCTCAACATCCAGTCGTCCTCCAGCTGGATGTTCACATGCTCGGCCACCACGGGAGAGATCCTCTCCTGAACCACCTCTTTGACGCGCTCCAGAAGCTGCTTCCCCGCCCAGGCCATCTCGTTGCTGATGACAATAAGGTCCGGGGCATAGGCGTTGATGATGTTCACCACCCCATAGCCCACATAGCGGCCCAAGCGGTCCACACAGTCCCGGGCATAGGGGTCTCCGCTCTTCGCGGCGGTGAACACATCCCGGGGGGAAAGATCGCCAATGCGGTACAAGGGCGACTCTGGGTGCAGGGGCAGGCCCTGGGAGACAAAATCCATGAAGGCAAAGGTAGAGCAATAGAGCTCCAGGCAGCCCCGGTTGCCGCAGCGGCACTTGGGGCCGTTCACATCCACGCTTACATGGCCGATTTCCTCTGAAAACCTGCGGTATCCGTTGAGGATTTCCCCATTGGACACGCAGCCCGCGCCCACACCGTCTCCCACCAGGAAATGGACCAGGGTGGCCCCCAGGCCCGCCGCCTTGGTGCTGAACCACCAATCCGCCAGGGCGCCCGCGTCCGCGTCATGGGAGAAGGAGATGGGAACCGCAAATTCCCCAAACTCCTGGCGGAGGTTCAGGTTGGTCCAGTCGCTGGTAGCCATAGAGGTGGTCAGGACAATCTCGCTGGTGCGCAGGTTTATCGGGCCGGGCACCGCCACGCCAATGGCCGCAATCTCGCTGGACTGCTCCAGATAGCCCTGCAGGATATCCCGGATGCGGGCGATCACATGGTGCAGGGTGGTCTCTGCCGTAAACTGGCGGGTCATGCTCTCATACATCTTGCCGGAAAGGTCGAACAGCCCCACGCCGAAGGAACGGCGGGAAATGCGCACCCCCAGCACTTTTTTGCAGCGCGTGTTAAAGGTGATGCCCACCGACCGCCTGCCCTTTTCCCCGGAAATATAGCCGGTCTCCTGCACAATGTTTTCCTCCAGCAGCTGGGCCGTAATCTTGGAGATGGAGGCCTGGGTCAGCCCCATGGCCTTGCTGATCTGTGCCCGGGAGCACACCCCATTCTGGCGGAGGAATTTCAGCAGGGCCGATTTATTCACATTGGAGACATCCTGGTTGTTCTGTCCCATGGTTTCATTCCAATCGCGCATTGCTATACCTCCACCGAATGGTTTGGAATGGAAAAGCGCACCCGCTTTTGCAAGGTGCGCTTCTCAGTGTACGGGTTATTTGTTGGGAGAAAGAATCTCCCTTAAATTTTCTGCTTACTCAGCAGCGGACTCGGAAGCCACGGAGGACTCAGCCTCAGAAGCCACGGAGGACTCGGCCTCGGAAGCGGCAGAGGACTCAGCAGCGGAGGAATCGCCATGGCCGACCTCGGCGCTCTCCAGAGCGGCGTAGTAGTCGGTCAGATCCAGGCTGTCCAGAGTGTTCTGGTAAATGGCAACCAGATCAGCCACACCAGCGGCCTCCAGCTCGCTCAGGTAGGCGTTCCAGGAATCATCAGAGGTGCCGTTCTGGATCCAGTCAGCAATGTAACGGTCCACGATATCGGAGATGGGAGGCTGGATCTGGGACAGGCGCTGGGTATCTTCCTGGGTCAGGATGACCTTCGGGATAGCCTCGCCGCGGGCCAGCTGCTCACGCTTACCGTTGGTCTCCTGGAAGGCCAGCAGGTTCACAGCGTCGTAGGTGTACTCGCAAACGGTGTCATAGTACTCGTCCAGCACGATCATAGAGCCGCGGGCGGTGGTGGTGTTGGAACGCATCTCACCGAAGTTGGCGAAGGGCTCCACAGGGATGATGTCGCCGTTCTCGTCCAGGTTGAACCGCAGAACGCCGTCCTCGTCCTCATAGTAGTTGTAGTCAACAGCGCCCCAGTTGGACTGAACAGCCAGAGCGGGATCGGAGCAGTAGTACTCCACAAAGCGAGCGATGACTTCAGGATACTGGCACTCGGTGGTGATAGCGGTGCAAGAGGGATCCTGCAGCTGAGAGTAGTTCAGCGGGAAGCCGGACAGGCCGCCGTCCTCGCCGGTCAGCTGAGGAATGGCAACGTACTGATGGCGCACTTCGTTGTTGGTGATGGTCATGTCAGTCCAAACACCAAAGACACCGATCAGGGCAA
The DNA here is from genome assembly GCF_025630755.1 of Acutalibacter sp. LFL-21. NCBI lineage: Bacteria > Bacillati > Bacillota > Clostridia > Eubacteriales > Acutalibacteraceae > Acutalibacter > Acutalibacter sp. LFL-21. Next base: position 9,565 of record NZ_JAOTNT010000009.1, read on the forward strand.
TATCCTGGGTCAGCTCATTGTTGGTGTAGTCGGTAGAGCCGGAAGCGTTCTCGAAGCAGTCAGAGTTCAGCAGGCCGGCAGTGTACAGCTCATGGAAGTAGTCGGCAGTCTTGCGGATGGACTCGTCCATAGCGGTGAAGGTGACGGTGCCGTCGATCAGAGCCAGATGGTCCGCGTTGGGGTTGCCTTCGCAGTAGCTATCGGCCTGGCCGAAGCAGCCAGTCAGACGGTTGAACATGTTGTAGGAACCGAAGGTGTCGCCAGCATGGGCGCCAAACTTGGAGGCCATGGGGATCTCGTCATCCACGCCGTTGCCGTTCAGGTCGCCGGCGTCGGCAAAGGCCTGCAGCACTTCAGCCAGCTCGTCGGGAGTGGTGGGCATCTCCATGTTAACCTGATCCAGCCAATCCTGGTTGATCAGCAGGGGACCGGAGGTCAGAACCAGGCCCTTCATCTCCTCGATGTAGGGGAAGCCGTACATGTTGCCATCGGGATAGGTGACTTCCAGCTGGTACTCAGCGTTCTCGTCCAGAACCTTCTGAACGGTGGGGCAATACTCAGCAATCAGGTCCTGGGTGGGCAGGAACACATCCTGGTCGGCATAGCGCACGACGAAGTCAGAGGACTGGCCGCCGATGAAGTTCCAGAACACGTCGGGCAGGTCGTCGCCGGCAGTCAGCATCAGGGAGATCTGCTCGGTGGCGGCGGAAGCGTCAGAGTTGAGCACAGTCCACTCGAACTGCACGCCGGTACCTTATACCAGCGCTGCACCATGGCCATCTCGTTGATGTCCACAGTACGGGAAGCGTCGCCCACGATGGCGGCGGTCAGCTTGCCGCCGTTGGCCTCTTCAAAGGCCGCCTCATCGGTGATGATGGGCAGTTCGCCGTTCTCGCTCAGGAACGCGGGTGTCTCGCTGGTTTCGCCGCTGGTCTCGCTGGTAGAAGCGTCGCCAGAGGTTTCACCGCTGGTGGAAGCCTCGCTGGTGGAAGACTCGCCGCCGCCGCTGCAACCGGCAAACGCCATGGTCAGCAGCAGGAGCGTTGCCAGAAGCAGCGCAAGGGTTCTCTTTTTCATGATTGTACCTCCAAAAATGTTGTACGATTTGTTTTCATGCCTTTCTTACATCACAGAAGCACGTTGGTTGCGGGCAGGCACCTCCCTTCCTTCGGTTGGGCGCGCAAAGCGCGTATCACTTTTTATTCAAAAGGACTTAGCCCTTGACAGCGCCGATCATGACGCCCTTGGCAAAGTACTTCTGTACAAAGGGATAGACGATGATAAGCGGGAAGGCCGCCAGGGTGACCACCACGTACTTCAGCTGGTTGGCCAGAGCGGTACGGTCGGCCAGCTCGGCGCCGGAGGAGCCGATGTTCACCTGGTTTGCCAGCACCAGGTTGCGCAGGATGACCTGCAGGGGCATCTTGCTCTCATCGCGCAGATACATGATAGCGTTGAAGTACACGTTCCACATGGCGGTGGCGTAGAACAGCACCATAACCGCGATGATGGTGGAGGACAGGGGAATGGCAATCTTGAAGAAGAAGCCAAAGTCCGAGCAGCCGTCCAGCTTGGCAGCCTCCAGCAGCTCGATGGGCAGGCTGGACTCGAAGAAGGAGCGGCAGACGATCAGGTTGTACACCGAGACCGCCATGGGCAGAACCAGAGCCCACAAAGTGTTGTAAAGGCCCAAATCCTGAATAGTCAAATACAGGGGCACCATGCCGCCGCTGAAGAACATGGTAAAGGTGAACAGGAACATCAGCGGACGGCGGCCAACCATGTCGTAGCGGGACAGGGCGTAGGCGCAGGGGATCGTGGCAACCAGGGAGACGATCACGCCCACCACAGTGTAGACGATGTTGTTCCAGTAGCCGCTCCACAGAAGCGGATAGTCAAACGCCTCTTCGTAACCGGGGGTGTAGAAACCCTGGGGAATCAACAGGAACGCGCCGCTGTTAGTAATCTTCGGGTCTGTGAAAGAGGCCACGATCACGTACCACAGGGGATACAGGATGACCAGGCATATCACGATCATCAAAATGGTGTTGATGATGTTAAAGATGTGGTCGCCCACAGATTCTTTCACGCCAACTGCTGTTGTCTGATGCGGAAGGCGCTCTTTGTTCTTTTTGCTCATTGCTGTTTCCCTCCTTATACCATCAGAAAATGCTGACGTCGGCAGTCTTCTTAGAGACGAAGTTGGCCAGAACCAGGATGACGAAGTTGACCACCGAGTTGAACAGGCCCACAGCCGTTGCGAAGCTGTACTGGGCGCCCTGCAGACCCACCTTATATGTATAGGTGGTGATAATCTCAGAAACGGTGGTGTTGGTGCCGGTCTGCATCAAGTAAGCCTTCTCATAGCCCAGGCCCATGATCTGGCCGATGGCCAAAATGAGCATGAGGATAACGGTGGGCATGATCAGCGGGATGTCGATGTAGAAGATGCGCTGCAGCTTGGTGGCGCCGTCCACCACAGCCGCCTCGTAGAAGTCGGGGCTGATGCCTGCCAGGGCGGCAATGTACACGATGGCGTTAAAGCCCATGGACTGCCACACCGTGGAGCCAATGTACATCGGGCGGAAGTACTCTGCCGCAGAGGTGAACTGCACCGGGCTGCCGCCGGTGGCGCCGGTGATCAGGGCGTTCACAACGCCGTTGGCACCGAACAGCAGGTTCATAACAGAGACCAGGATAACGTTGGACAGGAAGTAAGGCGCGTAGCTGACCGTTTGGACAAACTTGCGGGCCTTGTTGCTCTTCACCTGGTTCAGCAACAGGGCGAAGATGATCGGGATGGGGAAGTTGATCACCAGCTGCTCCAAGCTCAGGATGATGGTGTTTTTAATAGCCGTCACCGCAATGCTGGTGCTGAAGAACTGGTCGAAGTACTTCCAGATCGGGTCGGCCCACGGGCTGGCCATAATGCCGTCCCGGGCCTTAAAGTCTTTGAACGCGATAAGCACGCCGTACATAGGCTTATAACAGAACAGGATAAGCCACACCAGCGCGGGAATCATCAGGACGTAGAGCTGCCAGCAGGAAAGCACCTTCATCAGGGTGCTCTTCTCCTGGGTCTTGCCTGGGTTCCCTTTCTTCATAGTTGCCGTTCCACCTTTTGCCATTAGCTTCAACCCCACTTTTTGAAAGATTTGGTTTGAAAGGTTCCCGCCAGAAACGGGCCTCAGCGGTTTTGGCAGAAACCGCCGGTGCGCTTTTTTCAGGAAAAAGCCCTTTCAGCAGGATGGACCCCGTCAAGCGCGAAAAGCAGGAACGCGTCTCAAAAAACGTTAACGGAGTTCATATATATAATTTTACTCGGCTTTTTCCGTTTGTCAACCCCGCATTTGGTAATTTGCACTTATTTAAGCCAACTTTTTTCTCTTTTTCTCTTTCTTTTGCCTTTATGGAAAAATAAGGCAAAGGAACAACTCCAAAAATCCAGCAAAATGATTGTAGTTTTTTGACAATTGACAGAACGTGGCGAACGCTGTATAACTTAACTAAATTAACTAATTGTAACAACTTGTTACCGAATTGCGTCCAATTTGTGAATCCGCGGCCACTATACCGTGGTGTTCTTGTCTCCCGCACACCACAAGATAGGCGGGGCTGGGGCTTCCTCCCTTTGGGGACGCCTCTATTTATTACATTGTTGTAACCTTTTTCCCGATCCCTTTTCACGGAGGCCGGTTTCCCCCGCTTCCCTTTATACTATATATAATACTTACATACTAAATATTTTTTGGAAAGGATTTTTCTTATGAGCACCCAGGGCATCCGCGATTTCCGCCCGGAGGTCCACTACACAGCGGAGAAGGGCTGGATCAATGATCCCAATGGCCTGACCTATGTGGACGGGACCTACCATCTGTTCGCCCAGTACTACCCCGAGCCCCGCAAGGGCCCCAAGCACTGGTCCCACGCTGTCAGCCAAGACCTGCTCCACTGGCAGCACCTGCCCGTGGCCCTGGCCCCGGACGAGCTGGGCGCCATGTTCTCCGGCTCTGCGGTGGTGGACAGGGAGAACGCCTCCGGCTTTGGGGCCGGAGGAAAGGCCCCCATGGTGCTGATGTATACCGCCCACGGGGAGCACGAGCAGCAGTGCATCGCCTATTCCACCGATTATGTCCACTTCACCAAATACGCGGGCAACCCTGTCATCCCCAACACGGAAATCCGGAATTTCCGTGACCCCAAGGTATTTCCCAATCCCATCCGGGGCGGGTGGAGCATGGCGCTGGCCGCCCATGACCGGGTGCATTTCTACGCCTCCCAGGACTTGCGGCACTGGGAAAAAACCGGCGAGTTCGGCCCCGAGGGCAATTTTATGGAGGGCGTGTGGGAGTGCCCCGACCTGTTCCCCCTCACAGTGGGCGGAACGGAGAAGTGGGTGCTCTTAGTAAGCATGACCCGCCGCACGGAGGAGGGCCCCCGCACCCAATACTTTACGGGCAGCTTCGACGGGGACACCTTCCGCTGTGACACGCCCTATGAGCCCACCAAGCTGCTGGACCAGGGCTATGACGACTACGCCGGTGTCACCTTCAGCCACACCCCCAGCCGGATTTTTATGGGCTGGGCCACCTATCCCCGCTACGCCGAGGACACCCCCACCGGGGAGTACTGCTGCACCATGACCCTGCCCCGCAGGCTCTCTTTAGCGGACACGCCCAAGGGCGGGCTGCGTCTGGCGGCCATGCCCGCCGTCTGGGCTTATGAATCCGCTCCCCAGGAGGGCCTAGCCCTCTCTCGGGAACTGTTCTGCGTCAAGGCCCGGGGGGAGGGTCCCGCCACCCTCCGGCTGGAAAATGGCCGGGGACAGCATTTGGACTTTGGCGTCAATGAGGCCGGAGAGGTCTTTTTGGACCGCTCCCAGGCAGGCGCCGTGGATTTCAACCCAGACTTTGGCGCGCCCCGGTTCTCCCAGCTGGCGGCCGCCCGCTATTATGACGGCGCCTGGGAGCTGGAGCTCCACTTCGACCGCTCCATCTGCGAGCTGTATGCCGACGGCGGCACCTTAGTGTTCACCCAGGCAGTTTACCCGGACGAGCCCTACACCCAGGCAATGGTGGCCCAGGGCCAGGCCCGGGTGGAGGTTTACGCTGCCTCGTAACCCACACGACCCATCGGAGAAAGGACATTCTTATGAGCACCCAAGGCATCCGCGATTTCCGCCCGGAAATCCACTTTACCCCTGAAAAAGGCTGGATCAACGACCCCAACGGCTTGGTGTATGTCAACGGCGAGTACCATGTGTTCGCCCAATACTCAGTAGAGCCCATCTGGGGCCCCATGCACTGGTGCCACGCTGTCAGCCGTGACCTGATCCACTGGCAGGAGCTTCCCGTTGCGCTTTACCCCGACAAGCTGGGGGCGGCCTTCTCTGGCTCTGCCGTGTACGACAAGGAGAACGTGACCGGCCTGGGCACCCGGGAGAACCCGCCCCTGGTGGCCATGTACACCAGCCACAGCCACATGGAGCAGCAGTCCCTGGCCGCCTCGAACGACCCGGGCTTCCGCAACTTTTTAAAGTACCGGGGAAACCCGGTGCTCTCCAACGGGGAGGACCGGATCTTCCGGGACCCCAAGGTGTTCCCCAACCCCATCCGGGGCGGGTGGAGTGTGGCCATCACCATGACGGACCGGGTGGCCTTTTTCGCCTCGCAGGACTTGAAGCACTGGGAGAAAACCGGCGAGTTCGGCCCCGAGGGGAACTTTATGCCCGGCCAGTGGCAGTGCCCCGACCTGTTCCCCCTCACCATCCACGGGGAGGAAAAGTGGGTGCTGGTCATCAGCATGGGGCACCAGCGCACCCAGTACTTCACCGGCACCTTCGACGGGGACACCTTCCGCTGCGATGTGCCCTACCAGCCGGTCAAGCTTTTGGACCAGGGCTTTGACAATTACGCCGGCGTCACATTCAACGGCACAGAGGACCGCCTTCTGGTCGCCTGGGCCACCAGCTGGGTCTACGCCCGCAAGCTGCCCACCGGCGTGTTCTGCGGCTACCTCTCCATGCCCCGCAGGCTCTCCCTGGCAGACACCCCCAAGGGCGGCCTGCGGCTGGCGGCTGTGCCCGCCGCCCAGCCCTTCCAGGCGGCGCCCTGCAGCACCGGGGAGTTGCCCGGCGAGCTCTTTGGCCTGAAGGCAAGGGGCGAAGGCCCTGCCACCCTCCGGCTGGAAAACAGCCTGGGCCAGCATTTTGACTTTGGCGTCAACGAAAAGGGCGAAGTCTTTGTGGACCGCTCCCAGGCAGGCGCCAAGGACTTTGACCCCCAGTTTGCCTCGGAAAAGTTCTCCAAAACCAGCGCCCCCCGCTATTATGACGGGGCCTGGGAGCTGGAGCTCCACTTCGACCACTCCATCAGCGAGCTCTACGCCGACGGCGGCACCCTGACCTTCACCCAGCTGGTATATCCGGACGAGCCTTACACCCGGGCCTCTGTGGCGGAGGGCAGCGCCCAGGTGGAGGTCTATTCCCCAGCCGCCCGTTGAGCCTTTGCATATAGCGCCTAGAAAACAAAAGCCATTTTATTATTTGAATAAAGAAAGAAAAGAGGACTGTTTTATGAGCACCCAAGGCATCCGCGATTTCCGTCCCGAGATCCACTTCACCCCCGCCACCGGCTGGATTAACGACCCCAACGGCCTGGTGTATGAAAACGGCAATTACCACCTGTTCGCCCAGTACTATCCCGAGCCCGTGTGGGGCCCCATGCACTGGTGCCACGCCGTCAGCCAGGACCTGCTCCACTGGCAGCACCTGCCCGTGGCCCTCTATCCCGATGCGGACGGGGCCATGTTCTCCGGCTCTGCCGTGTATGACAAGGAGAACACCTCTGGCTTTGGCACCAAGGAGCACCCGCCCATTGTGGCCATGTACACCTGCCATGGGGACACGGAACAGCAGTGCATTGCCTACTCTACCGACACTGTGAACTTTGCCAAGTACACCGGCAACCCGGTCATTCCCAACGCGGAGAAGATCGACTTCCGGGACCCCAAGGTCATCCCCAATCCCAAAGGCGGCTGGAGCGTGGTGCTGGCCGCCGGCGACCGGGTGGAATTCTACGCTTCGGAAAACCTGAAGGAATGGCGCAAGACCGGCGAGTTCGGCCCCGAGGGCAACCACTCCCAGGGCGTGTGGGAGTGCCCCGACCTGTTCCCCCTCACTATCGACGGGGAGGAGAAATGGATCCTCATTGTCAGCATGGGCCGCAACCACGAGAACCACGGCGCTCGCACCCAGTATTTCATCGGCCAGTTCGACGGGGAGACCTTCACCTGCGACACCCCCTGGGACACCGCCGAGTTCATCGACCAGAGCTTTGACAACTATGCCGGCGTCACCTTTGACAATGCCCAAGAGCGCATTATGATCGCCTGGGGCACCAGCTGGATCTACGCCCGGCAGCTGCCCACCGGGGAGTTCTGCGGCTACATGGCCATGCCCCGGAAGATGGAGCTGGTGCACACCCCCAAGGGCGGCCTGCGGATGGCCACGCCCCCGGTGGCCTGGCCCTTCCAAGAGGCGCCCTGCGGCACCGGAGACCTGCCCGGCGAGCTCTTCGGCCTGAAGGTGAAAGGCAGCGGCGCCGCCACCATCCGGCTGGAGAACAGCCGGGGCCAGCACTTTGACTTTGGCGTCAACGAAAAGGGAGAGATCTTCATTGACCGCTCCCAGGCGGGCTACAAGGGATTTAACGAGTACTTCTTCTCCGACTGGTACTCCAAGATTTCCGCCCCCCGGTACTACGAGGGAGAGTGGGAGCTGGAGCTCCACTTTGACCACTCTATCTGCGAACTCTACGCGGACCAGTACACCCGGGCTTTCACCCAGCTGATGTACCCGGACACCCCCTACACCAAGGTGGCCGTGGCCCAGGGGAAGGCCCAGGTAGAGGTGTACGCCGCAAAATAAACGGAAAATCCCATTCCAGGAAGGACAAATGTATCATGTCTCAAGTTTTGACCACTGGGGAGCTGCTCATCGACTTTTCCCCTGTAAACATCGAAGGCTATCCCAGCATGTTCTGCCCCAACCCCGGCGGCGCCCCCGCCAACGCGGCGGTGCAGCTGGCCCGGCTGGGGGTTTCCGCCGGGTTCATCGGCAAAGTGGGCCAGGATGACTTTGGCCTCTCCCTGAAGAAGTGCCTGGAGGAAAACAATGTTTCCACCAAGGGCCTGGTGATGGACAAACGGCACCACACCACCCTGGCCTTTGTCCAGCTGGACGAGCACGGCGACCGCAGCTTCACCTTCTACCGGGACCCCGGCGCGGACACCCAGCTGCTGCCCGAAGAGGTGAACATGGAGGAGGTGGAGGAGTGCTCCATCCTGCACTTCGGCTCCCTGTCCCTGACCAACGACCCCAGCCGCTCCACCACCCTTTCCCTGGTGGAGAAAGCCCGCAAGATGGGCAAGCTCATCTCCTACGACCCCAACTGGCGGCCGGTGCTGTGGCCCTCGGAAGAGGAGGGCGTGGCTGGGATGAAGCTGGGCCTGCCCCTGTGCGACGTGCTGAAGATCAGCGAGGAGGAGCTGGCCCTGCTCACCGGCCAGGAGAGCATCTCCGCCGGGGTAGAGGCCCTTCACGCCCTGGGCGCCGCCCTGGTGATGGTGACCCTGGGGCCCAACGGCTGCGCCTTCTCCAACGGCCACGGCCTGACCCACCAGCCCACCTATGACACCCCCGTGGTGGACACCACCGGCTCTGGCGACAGCTTCTGGGGGGCCTTCCTCTCCTGCCTGGTGAAAAACGGCCACACCACCCGGGAGTCCCTGAGCGCCCTCACCCAGGAGGAGCTGGCCGCTTACTGCCGCTTCGCCAACGGAGCGGGCTCTATCTGCGCCACCCACCGGGGCGGCATCCCCGCCTTGAAGGGCGAGGAGGAGATTAAGGCCTGCATGGAGCAGTATCCCCTGTTGGAGACGGGCTTCTCCCTCAACTAAATTTCAACGGATTCCATCCCCACAAAAGGAGGAGGAGCTTCCCCGAAAGGAGGCCCTCCTCCTTTTTAACGGCGCCACGCCGCCCGCTCTGCCTTGCCCTTCCCCACCGGGCATGGTAGAATGGGCTTAGAAAGGGAAAGGAGGAGTGCTTATGAAGCGGTCTCTTGCCCTGTGCGCGCTGCTTTGCCTGCTGCTGGCCCTGTCCGGCTGCCGGGCGGCCCGGGTGCCCGGGCTGGACTGGGACCCGGAGGAGATGGTGGAGCTGCAGCTGTATCAGGGAGCCGTGCCCGCCGGCGCCCAGCGGAAGACCACCACAGACCCGGAGAAGATCCGCCAGGCGGCCCAGGCCCTGTTCTCCCTGCGGGTGGAGCGGGACGCCGTCAACGAGGACGTGCCCGCCGGGGGAATCGGCACCTATTTCGTCTTTGTCCGGGAGGATTCCTCCCAAGAGGTGGTTCACCTGGGCAGCGGCGGGGAATTGCTCTCCACTGGGGAGGGCTTTTACAAGCTGCGCCATAAATTCCCCTTGGACCAGGACGCCCTGTGGAACTCCCTGGAGGGGGAGGCGGAACAGGTGGGAGAGAGCGGCCTGCCGGAGATTGGCAGCTTCCCGGCCCCTGCAGCCGGATGATCTGAGGAACGCAAAAAGGACAGCCAGGCGTGTTGCTTGGCTGTCCTTTTTTCTGGCTTGCAACGAAGGGCCGGGGCCCAAAAGATCTTACCCGCCCGCAGCGTGTCCCCCGCGGACGTGCGCTGTCGTCCTGCACAGGCGCAAGCGCAGCTTGCCGCCCCATAGCGCGAAGAGTCCCGTGCGGTCACGCACCACAGGCCGCTTTAAACTCTGTCCAGACCTTCTGATGCTCCTCCAGGGCCTCGGCGGAGACGTTCCCGATCATCTCCATGCTGCCAGAGCCAATGTCCTCGGGCAGGGTGAGGAAATCCCGGTACTCTTCAGAGATGTACTGTTCCGCGTCCAGGTTGGTGCAGTAGTAGCCGATGTACTCAAAGCACTGGGCGGCCACTTCCGGCTGGAGGATGTAGTCGATAAACTTGTAGGCGTTCTCCGCGTGGGGGGCGTTGACGGGGATGAACTGGGCCATGATGCCAAAGCCGATGCCCTCCTGGGGGAAGACCACCTCCAGGTCAGGGTTGGCCATTTTGGCAAGCGTCACCTGCGAGGTGTACAGCACGGCCGCGCCCACCTCGCCGGAGAGCAGGTCATCCTGGGTGTTGTCATCCTTGATGAGGCGGATGTTGGGGGCCAGCTCCAGCAGCTTCTCCCCGGCGGCGTCAATGGCGGCCAGGTCCTCTGTGTTGTAGCTCTCTCCCAGCACCTTCAGAGCCATGCCGTTGATGACCCGGAAGCTGCCGATAATGCCCACGTTATCCTCCAGAGAGGCGTCCCACAGGTCGGCGTAGCCCTGGATGTCCACATCCACCACGCTGGGGTCATAGACGATGGTCTGCACACCGGCGCCGTAGGGCACGGTGTACTTGTCCTCGGGGTCGAAGAACTGGCCCTGGTACACCGGGTTGATGCTGCCGTAATTCTCCAGCTTCGAGGTGTCCAGCTCCTGAACCAGCCCTTGCTGGATGGCGGTCTCGATGATGTAGTCATCGGCGATGACCAGGTCGTAGTCGCCGCCTTTGGCGGTCTCCAGCCGGGCCAGCATGGTCTCGTCCGTGTCAAAGTTGGAGTAGGTCACCTGGATGCCGGTCTCCTCGGTAAAGGCGTCCAGCACCTCCTGGGGGAACATGTTCTCCCAGGTGTAGAGCACCAGCTCCCCGTTCTCCCCAGCGGAGGAGCCGGAGCAGCCGGCCAGGGCGCCCACCAGCAGCAGGGCTGCCAGGGCGGCGGACAAAATCTTTTTCATCTTTCTCATGGTTCGGTCACGTCCTTTCTCGTGTCTCGTTTTTTGGGCGTGCGCCCCAGCAGGGCGGCCAGCCCGCACAGCAGCAGGGTGGCCAGAAACAACAGGGTGCACAGGGCGTTGATCTCCGGGGTGACCCCGGTTTTCAGCTGGGTGTAGATCTTTACCGGCAGGGTATTGGTGTCCACCCCGGTGACGAACACGCTGATGATCACGTCGTCCATGCTCATGGCGAAGGCCAGCAGCATGCCCGAGGCGATGGCCGGGGCCACCAAGGGCAGGATGATATCGAAAAACACCCGCACGGGAGAGGCCCCCAGGTCCTGGGCGGCCTCGGGCAGGCTCTTGTCCATGCCCACCAGGCGGGCCTTCACCAGCATGAACACATAGGGGATGCAGAAGGCCGTGTGGGCGATGACCAGCGTCCCCATGCCGAAGGGGATGCCGATAAGGGAAAAGAACGCCATGAACACCATACCCAGAATGATCTCGGGGATCATCATGGGCAGGGTGGAGACGTACTCCACCGCGCCCTTTAAGGGGAACTTGACCTTGCTCATGCCGTAGGCCCCCAGGGTGCCGATGACGGCCGCGCAGCAGCTGGAGATCACCCCCAGCAGGATGGAGTTCCAAAGGGCCTGGAACAGGTCCCGGTCCCGGAAGAGCTCCTCATACCACTTCAAAGAGAAGCCCTCCCACACCGAGCTGATCCGGCTCTCGTTGAAGGAGTACAGAATGACCACCAGGATGGGCACATACATCAGGGCCAGCACCACCCCCAGGTAGATATTGGGCAGCTTTGTGCGGTTTTTCATGGGCACCTCCAAATCACAAAATAAGCGGGATGAACCGCCCGCCGCAGGCGCAAAAAAGTTTCGTCCACCTTTTCAAAGATGGCAGGGGGTGGGGACAGAATCCCCACGGCCTGCCCTTGCGGGGCTAAGCCCCGCACCCCCTCGTAGGGCTTTGCCCTACAACCCACAAGCCTTTTGAAAAAGGCTTGACCGAAAACTTTTACACCGCTTCGCGGGAGGCTACACGATCCCCTCCAGGTCCTTCACGCCGCTGAGCTTCCGGTACAGCCAGAGGATCACCGTGGTGAGCACCAGCAGCACCACCGAGAGGGCCGCCGCAAAGGGCCAGTTGTGGGCGTTCATCAGCTGGGCCTGAATCAGGTTGCCCACCAGCACCACCTTGTTGCCGCCCAAAAGGTCCGCGATGAAGAACAGCCCCATGCTGGGCACAAAGGTGAGCACCACGCCGGAGAGCAGCCCCGGCAGGGTCAGCTTCAGGCTCACGGTCAAAAACGCCTTCATGGGAGAGGCCCCCAGGTCCCGGGCGGCCTCCACCAGGGAAAAGTCCAGCTTCTCCGCGCTGGAGTACACCGCGAAGATCATAAAGGGCAGCAGGGCGTACACCATGCCCACCACCACGGCAGGGTAGGTATACAGCAGCTTTAAGGGCTCGCTGGTGACGTGCAGCGCCATCAGGAAGGAGTCGAACAACCCCCCGGCCCGGAAAATGATGATCCACCCGTACAGCCGGATGAGGGAGCTGGTCCAGAAGGGGATCATCAGCAAAAGCATGGTGCGTTTCTTCCACTTAGGGCCCAGCTTGGCCATAAAGTACCCAAAGGGGTAGCCGATGGCGATAATCAGCACCGTGCTGATGACCGCCAGCTTCAGGGACTCCCAAAACGTGCTCAAATACACCGGCTCTGTGATGCCGGCGTAATTCTTCAGGGTGAACTGGGGGACCACGCCCCAGGTCTCCGCCCGGGTCATAAAGCTGAGGGCCACCATGTACACCATGGGTCCCACAATAAACAGCAGGGTGAACAGGACCAGGGGCAGGGCCGTGAGGAATTCCCCCCGCCGCTGCCTTTTTTTCAGGGTAGAGCGCTCCTTGCTCATGTCTGTTCCTCCTCCCCCTCCACCGGGCAGGCCTGGTCCGGCTCCCAAGTGACGCGCACGGCGTCCCCGGGGGCCAGCTCCGAGTCGATGCCGTGGCGGCGGCAGATAAACTCCTCCCCGCCAGCCAGCTCCACCGCGATGCGCAGCATGCCCCCGGCAAAGCTCTTTTCCTTTACCACGCCGGGCAGGCCGGGGCCCTCTTTCCCCGGCAGGGCCTGGGCCTGCTCGCCCCGGACCGCCAGCGCCGCCGGCCCGCCCGGGGTGAACTGGCGCCCCCGGCGGAGGAAGGCCGCCTTCCCGCCGGCGCCCAAAAACTCCACCCGGTCCCCGGAGACCGCCCCCACCGTGCCCCGCACAATGTTGGCCTCTCCCACAAACCGGGCCACATAGGCGGTGCGGGGGGAGTCATACACCTGAGAGGGGGTGCCGATCTGGTCGAACTGACCGTCCCGCATCACGGCGATGCGGTCGGACATATTCAGGGCCTCCTCCTGGTCGTGGGTGATGTAGATAAAGGTGATGCCCAGCTTCTTCTGCAGGCGTTTCAGCTCCTGCTGCATCTGGCGGCGCAGCTGCAGGTCCAGCGCCCCCAGGGGCTCGTCCAAAAGCAGGATCTTCGGCCGGTTGATGAGGGACCGGGCAATGGCCACCCGCTGCTTCTGCCCGCCGGAAAGTTCGGCGGGCTTGCGCTTCTCAAAGCCAGAGAGCTGCACCAGCTCCAGCATTTTTTTCACTTCTTCCTTGATCTCCCCCTTGGGCCGCTTGCGCAGCTTCAGGGCATAGCCCACGTTCTGCTCCACGTTCATGTGGGGGAACAGGGCATAGCTTTGGAACACCGTATTCACGTCCCGCTTGTTGGGCTCTACATCGGTCATGTCCTTCCCCTCCAGCAGGACCCGGCCCTGGTCGGGGGCCTCCAGCCCGGCGATGATGCGCAGGGTGGTGGTTTTCCCGCAGCCAGAGGAGCCCAGCAGGGTGATAAACTCCCCCCGCTCCACCTGCAGGCCGATGCCCTTGAGCACCGGGGTGCCGTCAAAGCTCTTATAGATGCCGTGAAGCTCCAGAATGGTCTCGCTCAAAAATCAGGACCGCCCTTTCCTTGAATTCTCTCCGTCACCGGCCTAAAGTATACCGATTCAGTATAGTTTCCTGTGCTGATTATACTGGCTGCGGGGCCCCTTGTCAAGGCGCTGGGGCGGGTTAGCCCAGACTTTTGCCCATTCTCACAAAAAAGAAGCCGGACTGCCGCCCGGCTTCCCCTTTATTCCGTATCCAGCCCGCCCATAACCTCGCGCACCTGCTCATAAGAGTAGCCCAGCCGCTGCAGGGCGGCCACGGCCCGGCGCCGGACCTTTTCGTCCTCCCGCCACAGGGCGTAGCGCTTGGAGAGCACCAGGCGGATGTTCTCCCCGGCGCTGTCCTCTTCCCCGTAAGGGGCCAGCACTTCTTCCGCCATGTCCCGGGGGATGCCCTTGCGGGCCAGCTCCTGCCTCACCCGCCGCAGGCCGTAGCGCTTGCGCTGGATCAGCTCCCGGGCATAGCTTTCGGCAAAGGCCCGGTCGTTCAAAAGCCCCAGCTCTTCCAGCCGGTCCGCCGCGGCCTGGGCCGCCTCTCGGGAGGCGGCGGTGCGGGCCACCTTTTCCGTCAGCTCCCGCTTGCTGTGGCTGCGGTGCTCTAACAGGTACAGGGCCTTCTCCCGGGCCCGGCGGGCGTCCGATTCCTCCACCAGCGCCCGCAGCTCCTCCTCCCCCAGGGCGTCCCCGGGCTTCAGCCGGGAGAGAAGGAACACCTCTGTGTCAATCTTGGGCCCCGGCTCCCCGTCCAGATACAGCTGGGTCAAATGCTTGCGCCGGGGCTCTGCCGCTGTCAGCTCCATCAGTCGTCGTCATCCACGGTGATGTCGATGCTCTTCTTGGCCGCCGCCTTGTTGGTGGGCGTGGGGGCGGGGGCCTCCTCCGGGACGGGCAGCTCTACAGGCTTGGCGGCCTCCCGGGGGGCGGGCCGGCCGGGCAGCTTGTCATAGAGCTTGTCCACGTTCTCCCGCACCTTCTGCTCGATCTCATCGGCCAGCTCGGGGTGGGTGGCCAAAAATTCCTTGGAGTTGTCCCTGCCCTGGCCGATGCGCTCCCCGTTGTAGGAGAACCAGGCCCCGGCCTTCTGGATGATCTCCAGCTTCACGGCGATATCCAGCAGCTCGCCGGTGCGGGAGATGCCCGTGCCGTACATCACATCAAATTCCGCGGTGCGGAAGGGCGGCGCGATCTTATTCTTCACCACCTTGGCCCGGGTGCGGTTGCCGATGACGTCGGTGCCGCTCTTGATGGCCTCGGCCTTGCGCACCTCGATGCGCACGGAAGAGTAGAACTTCAAAGCCCGGCCGCCGGGGGTCACCTCGGGGTTTCCGTAGATGACGCCCACCTTCTCCCGCAGCTGGTTGATAAAGATGGCCACGCAGTTGGACTTGGAAATGGCGCCTGCCAGCTTGCGCAGGGCCTGGCTCATCAAGCGGGCCTGCAGGCCCACATGGGAGTCGCCCATCTCGCCCTCGATCTCCGCCCGGGGCACCAGCGCCGCCACCGAGTCCACCACAATCACGTCAATGGCGTTGGAGCGCACCAGCGCCTCGGTGATCTCCAGGGCCTGCTCGCCGGTGTCCGGCTGGCTGACCAGCAGGCTCTCCACATCCACCCCCAGGTTGGCGGCGTACACCGGGTCCAAGGCGTGCTCCACGTCGATAAAGGCGGCGTTGCCGCCCCGCTTCTGCCCCTCGGCAATGCAGTGCAGGGCCAGGGTGGTCTTGCCGGAGGACTCTGGCCCATACACCTCGATGATACGGCCCCGGGGCAGGCCGCCAATGCCCAGGGCCAGGTCCAGGGAGAGGGAGCCCGTGGGGATGGCCTCCACATTCAGGGCGGAATCCTGCCCCAGGCGCATGACAGCGCCCTCCCCAAACTGCTTCTTAATCTGGGCCAGGGCCGTTTCCAAAGCCTTGGCCTTTTCCTCGGCGCCGCCGCTGGCCTTGGCGCTCACCGGCGTCCGCTTGCTTTCCGCCATCTCAAAAAACCTCCTGTAAAGTAAAATCGCTCTGCCTTACACTGCCTTCTATTATAAAAGAATCCCCGGGGAAAAGCAATGGATTTTCCCAAATTTCTCGAACAAATGTTTAATTCCATTCCCACCAGGTCTCCCGCCGGAAGGGGGCAAACCCCAGCCTGTAGTAAAACTGCTGGGAAGACCCCACAAAAGCGGCCTGGGCGCCCCGCTGCCGGCAGCGTTCCAGCCCCTCATACACGGCAGCCCGCCCCAGCCCTATGCCTCGATATTCCGGCAGGGTAAACACCGGCTCCACATAGGCGAAACGCTCCCCCGGCAGATGCCACATCCCGCAATGGGAGGCGTAATCCCCGTTGGGGGCAACCACCAGCACCCGCAGGCGGCGGTCATAGTGAAGGGCGGAAAATTCCTCCCGCTCTTGGGCTGACGCAATCTCCCGCCGGTTTCTGGGGCGCTGGTTGTTGAAGCCCCGCCAAATGGCGTTGTAATAGCGGTCCGGGTCAAATTCCGGGCTGGCAAAGTCCATCACCCGGAACCCCTCGGGCAGCTCATAGCGAAGGGGTTCCAGGTCGATTTGCGCCACTGCCTCCCCCTCCTGGGTGGCGGTAAATCCCCGCCGCCTGGCGATTCTTTGAAACGCCCGGTCTTCATCCGGCAGCAAAACCCGCAGCTTCCCCTCTTGAGAAAGGTGGGTCATGGCGTACTCCAGCAGCCGCTCTTTCAGGCCCTCGCGCCCCTTTGCCACACAAAACCTGGCTTCTCCAAGATCGCTTTCATAGGCCGCCAGCCCCACAATTTTCCCCTGTTCCTCCGCTACCCCCATGCAGCCCAGGTGTTCCTCGCTGCAATAGGGGCCGAACTGCCAGGCCCACCGGCCCCACAGGTAATTGGGCGTTACAGCCTCCTCCCGGTTGATCCCCGCTAAAAAATCGCAGACCCGTTCCTTGTCCCCTGTTTCAAAGGGGCGTATCCGCTCACTCATGGAACTCTCTCCTTCCGCCGTTCTCTTCTCTCTCCATCCCGCTGTCCCTTTCCCCCTCATAGCGCCCGGCCAGCTCCGCCTCATCCGGCGGCTGGAACAGCGCCGCCCACTGCTCCATGTCCTCCCGGGTGATGGTCTGGAACACATCCTTCTGGCCCGCCCGCGCCCGGGCGTCCAGGCGGCGGCACAGCTCTTCCAGGGGGGCGTGGACGTAGCAGATCTGGAAATCCGCCCCCAGGGCCCGGGCCTCCCGGAACTTTTCCTCCCGCTGCTCCCTGGCCCAAAAGCCGTAGTCCAAAATCACGCTGACCCCCTGGGCCAGCAGCCGCTTGCCCAGGCCCCACATCAGCTGTTCCACCCGGTCGTGGCGCTGGTCGTGGAGGGCGTGCTCCCGGGGGTCGTGGAAGTCGTCCCCAAACAGGAACAGGTGCCACTCGTCCGGGGTAAATCGGATGGCGCCGGTCTCCCTTTCCAGCTCCTTGGCCCGGGTGGTTTTCCCCGCCCCGGGCAGCCCCACCATCAGGGTGAGGGTGGGTTTCCTTTCCATATCCAATCCTCCTCTCACGGCCTCTCACGCCACAGGTTTTCCATGGGTGCCAGGCCCGAAGGCTCCAGCCGGTACAGGGTGGAGCACACCTGGCCGATGTACTTCCTGTCGTGGCTGACACTGATGATACAGCCCGGGAAGTCCTCTAAAATGCCCCGGATCACCGGCCCGGACAGGGGGCTGAAGTTCCGGGTGGGCTCATCCAGCACCAGCACGTTGCACCCGTCCAAGATCATCTTCAAAAAGAACAGCTTGGCCTTCTGCCCGCCGGAGAGCTCCCGGACGGCGTGGCCCTGCTCTTCCGCCGTGTACTTCATGCTGCCCAGGTAGGTTTTCACCTTGGTAAGCTCCGCCTTTTCCCAGCTTTTGGCCAAAAATTCCACCGGGGTCAAGCCCTGGTCCACGGTCTCCCCGTAATCCTGGGGCATATAGGCCGCCCGGATGTCCCCACGCTTCATCAGCTCCCCGGCAATCTGCCGCAGCAGGGTGGTCTTCCCCGCGCCGTTGGGGCCCAGGATGCACACGTGCTCCGGCCCACGCACATACAGGCGCAGGTTTTGGCTCAGCCCCCGGCCCGACACCTCCAGCCGGGGCAGGGAGAAGTCCAGCACGGTCTTCCCGGCGGGGACCGCGGTGTCCTCCCCAAAGCCCACCAGGATGGCCTCCTCGCTGTCGGGGAACTCGGTCATGTCCTCCCGCTCCCGGTCGAAGCGGTGTTCCATAGATTTGACGGACTTCATCTTCTTTTTCAGCAGCCGGCCCCCGTGGGGGTCCTGGCGGGAGATGGCGTTCAGCTGGTGCTCCACCTTCTGCTGGATTTTCTGGAAGCGCTCCTGCTGCTTGCGCTCCTCCTCCCGCTCCTTTTTGGCCAACTGCTCCTGGTGGGCGAACTTCTGCAGCCGCTCCTCCACATACTGGCGGTAGCCCATGCGGGCCACGGTCCAGCGGGGCAGAGTTTTTCGCCGCAGCTGCTCCATGTGGATGATGACGTTGGCGGTGTTTTCCAGCAGCACCTCGTCGTGGGAGATGAACAGCACCGGCTGGGGGCACTTTTGGATGAACTCCTCCAGCCACTCCAGGGTCTCCATGTCCAGGTCGTTGGAGGGCTCGTCCAGCAGGTAGCAGTCGGGCTGACCCAGGGTCAGCAGCCCCAGGCGCAGCTTCACCTTCTCCCCGCCGGAGAAGGTCTTCATCTTCCGGTCGTCGTAGAACCACTCCAGGGGAAACCGCAGCCGCTTGGCCGCGGCGGCCAGCTCCCCGGGGGAGCTCTCCAAGAAAGCGGGCTCCCGGCAGCAGAACTCATAGGCGGTCAGCTCCCCCTGCTCCGGGGGCAGCTCCTGGGAGAGATATCCCAGAAGCATGCCGTCTTTTTGAACGGCCCCTGTGTATTCCACATAGCCCTCCACCAGGGCGGGGTCGTACAGCAGCTTGAGCAGGGTGGATTTCCCGTTGCCCTCCTCCCCGATGAGGGCGGCCTTGTCGCCGGGCTGCAGGGCAAAGGTGAAGCCTTTTAGCAGCTGGCGCAGGTCTTTTTTCATGGTGATGTCAAGGTCTCGTATCTGAAGCAAGCGCGATCCCTCCTTAGAGCGCGAAAAGGGCCTGTTCCGCAGCCGGAACAGGCCCCATCACCCCCAGGGAACGCACGCCAGGGCAAACAGCCCCAGCGGCCGCAAAGATACAGGCAGAGGATGCGATAAGCCAAAAACCGGCAAAGCGAAACCGCCCCCGGGCCAACGCCCGAAAGCCAAATCTCGTCTTTCCGTGATCTGTGGCTTATACGATCATCCTTCCACTCCTTTGCTTGTTTCTGGCACTAAGGATAGCACGGAAGGCCCCGTTTGTCAACCGGGTTTATTGTTCTTCCGCCGCCTCAGAGAGCTCTTTCTTGTACAGGTATTTCTCCACATCCTCCACGATGTTCTGGGGAATCTTCCGCTCCACGGGCACCAGGGCGGCGTTCGCCATCTCTTTGCCGAACTCCAGCACAATGCGGGTGGTCTTCTCCAGCATATCCGCCGAAAGGAAGGAGAGGGTGTCGAACCGGTCGTGGATGTAGGCCGCCCCGGGGGCGCCGTCCCGGCTGAAGTTCACCCCGGGCACGCCGCTGTCCGCAAAGGGGATGCTGTCGCTGGAATAGATGCCCTGCTTCACCTCGGCGGTAAAGCCGTGGATCTTCACAAAGTACTCCAGATAGGAGGCAAGGGCCTTCTCCGCCGTGGCGGTAATGCGGTCCACCCCCAGCACCGGGCCGCCCACGTCCACGTTGATCATCAGCTTGTGGGCTTCCAGCTCCTCCTTGTGGGCCTTCACATAGGCCCAGCTGCCCTCCAGGCCGATCTCCTCGCTGCCGTACCACACGAACTTCAGGGTGCGCTTGGGGGGATTCTCCGCGAAATAGCGCAGCACCTCCATGTTGATGACGCTGCCCGCGCCGTTGTCGTACACGCCCTTGGAGAAGTCCACCGAGTCGTAGTGGGCGCCAAAGGAGACGATCTCCTCGGGCTTCTCGGTGCCCAGCACCGTGGCGATCACGTTGTGAGAGGTCCACTCCTCGGTGCGGCCCTTCAGCACCAGGCGGGCCTTGCAGGCGCCCTTGCGCACCATGTCGATGGCGTCCAGCACCCGGGTGTGCACCATGGGCACGTTGCCAAAAGCCCGCAGGGTGCGGCGCAGCTTCCGGGTGGAGAGGTCGGTCTCCTCCCGCTTGTCCCGCAGCTGGCCCTCCATGGTGACGATGCCCGCCACCCCGGCCTTCATCAGCTTCCGAAACAGGGGCACCCGCATGTAGCCGTTCACCAGCACGATCTTGCCCCGGGCATCGCTCAGGCTCACGTCGTCGGCGTTCTCCACATAGAGGAAGGGGGCCTCCAGCCCCTCTTCCGGGGTGTTCTGGGCGCACTGATAGCCCGTGACGGGGATCTCCTGCTGGAAGGGCTCCAGAATCTCCAGCGTTGCCTCCTCCACAATGCCCTGCTCAATCTCAAAGGGTTGGATGATGGCGGGCACGCCTAGTTTATCGCACTCTTCCTTCAAGATCTGGGCGGCTTTCTCCTCCTCAGGAGAGCCGGCAATGCGGGTAAAGCCGATCTTTTCCAGCAGCTCCATTTCCCGCTTCCCACAAATTTCCATGGTAGATTTCCTCCTTCGTTCTGTCCTATAGAAAAAGCCCAGCGGTGCTCCCGCCGCCGGGCCTTTGCACTTTTAGTTATATCACTTTAACCGGGTGAAGTCAAGGGATTTGACCACTTGAAAAAAGTTTGTGAGGAAGTTGCCAAAAAAGCTAGGTTTTATGCGGGTTTCCGAACTTCCTCACATGAGGGAGTTGCCAGCCGGTTTGAGGGACTTGACGCTTCAACTCCCTCACCTGGGGGAGTTGCCAAACCCGCATAAACACTGGGTTTTCGGCCAACTTCCTCATTTCCCTCTCTCAAGCCGCCCAGTGCCTGGGCACTCAAGTCGCGAACGCCGCTTTAGAGCGGCGGAGCTGGCTGAGAGCCGCTAGCTCAAAAGCCCGCGCTCAGGGTCCGTGACCGGACTGGACATGTCGCGGTCCTGGTCCCCGGTGGGGACCGTTCAGGACCGGTCTACGTTGCCACTTCGGTCGGTGCTGGGCGTCTGCCACTGGCAGACAGCACCCGAGGCAGCAGCCGAGACCCGAAGCCACCGCCTTCCCATACTTCAAAAAAAGAGGGGACGGATGTCCCCCTCTTGGGGTGCCACCTCGCCCGGGGGTTTTGCTTGTGGAAGGGGCAAGCGCAGTGCCTCCGCGCCCGCTCCCGGGGCTATCTGCTGCGCAGCGTGCGCCCCGTCCGCTGCACTTCTTTCTCCGGCTGCGCCGGTTAAGGCCGTAGGGCTCTGCCCTACAACCCGCAGCTTTTGAAAAAGCTGGCAAAACTTTTACGCGCCTTCGGCGTGGCTGCCATCAGCCCTCTACATGCCATTCCACGCCGTTTGCCGTATCCTTCATCACCACATGGCGGGCGGCCAGTTCGTCCCGGATGGCGTCGGCGGTGGCCCAATCCTTGGCCTTGCGCGCCTCGGCCCGCTTCTGGATGAGCGCCTCAATCTCCGCCGTCTCCTCAGGGGAAAGCTCCTTCCCCGCGGGCTTGGCCTGGCGCTCCGCCGCCTCCAACAGGCCCAGAGACAGCACCTGGTCAAAGTCCCCGATGAGCGCCCGTTTGCTAGCGTCGGAGAGGTCCGCCTTCAGCACGTCGTACAGCACGGTCAGCCCCAAGGAGGTGTTCAGGTCGTTGCCCAGGGCGGCGGCGAACTGCTCCCGATAGGGCTTCATGGCCGTCTCATCCGGCTGGCCCTCCTTGGACAGGGCGGCGATGCGCTGGGCCAGCTTCTGATAGGCCTGGGCGGCGTTGTCCAGGCTGTCAAAGGAGAAGGTCAGGGGCTTGCGGTAGTGGGACTGGAGGCAGAACAGCCGGTACACCAGGGGGTTGTAGCCCTTTTCCTCCAGCAAAGACACGGTGAGGAAGCCCCCCTTGGACTTGCTCATCTTGCCCCGGGCGTCGTTTAAGTGGAGCACATGGAACCAGTACTTGCACCAGGGGTGGCCCAGGTAGGCTTCACTCTGGGCGATCTCATTGGTGTGGTGGGGGAAGGCGTTGTCGATGCCGCCGCAGTGGATGTCCAAATACTCCCCCAGCTCCTTCACGGAGATGGCGCTGCACTCAATGTGCCAGCCGGGGTAACCCAGGCCCCAGGGGGACTGCCACTTCAGCTCCTGGTCCTCAAATTTCGATTTGGTGAACCACAGCACAAAGTCGGTCTTGTTCCGCTTGTTCTGGTCCTCCTCCACGCTGTCCCGCACGCCCACGGCCAGGTCCTCGCCGCTCTGGTTGCCAAAGACGTAGTAGTTCTCCAGCTTGCTGGTGTCAAAGTACACATTGCCCCCGGCCTCGTAGGCGTAGCCCTTCTCCAGCAGGGCCTCCACCATGTGGATGAAGTCCGGGATGCGGGTGGTGGCGGGCACCACGGTGTCCGGCTTGCGGATGTGCAGCTTCTCGCAGTCGGCAAAGAAGGCGTCCGTGTAGAACTTGGCGATCTCCAGCACGGTCTTGTGCTCCCGCTTGGCACCGGCCAGCATCTTGTCCTCGCCGGTGTCCGCGTCACTGGACAGGTGCCCCACGTCTGTAATGTTCATCACCCGGTCCACCCGGTAGCCCGCCCAGCGCAAGTACTTCTCCAGCACGTCCTCCATGATGTAGGACCGCAGGTTGCCGATGTGGGCGTAGTGGTACACCGTGGGGCCGCAGGTGTACATCTTCACCTGGCCGGGGGTGTGGGGCACAAATTCCTCTTTTTTCTGGGTCAGCGTGTTGTACAGTTCCATCTTTCTCATCCTTTCCCGGGGAAAACCCGGCCTTTTCACGAACGGGCCCCGCCGGGCCCGGCTTCTTCCAACTCTTGCAGGCGCTTTTCCAGGCGCTCCATCTCCCCCCGCAGGCGGCACAGTTCCATAGAGACGGGGTCCGCCACATGGATCTGGTCCATATCGTCGCAGGGGTGGCGGGGCGGATTTGCGGGCACCTTCTCCCCGTTGATGCGCACCACCCGGGCGGGCACGCCCACAGCGGTGGCCCCTTCCGGGACGGCGTCCAGCACCACGGCCCCGGCGGCCACCCGGGCGTTGTCCCCCACGGTGAAGGGCCCCAGCACCTTGGCCCCCGCGCCGATGAGCACGTTGTCCCCCAGGGTGGGGTGGCGCTTGCCCGTATCCTTGCCGGTGCCCCCCAGGGTGACCCCCTGGTACAGGGTGCAGTTGTCGCCGATCTGGGTGGTCTCGCCGATGACCACCCCCATGCCGTGGTCGATGAACAACCCCCGGCCAATCTGCGCCCCGGGGTGGATCTCGATGCCGGTCTTTTTCCGGCTGCGCTGGGAGATCCACCGGGCCAAAAATTTCAGGTTGTGCCGGTAGCACCAGTTCGCCTTCCGGTGGGAGCGCACCGCCTTGAACCCGGAGTAGAGGAAGAACACCTCCGCCCGGGAGCGGGCAGCCGGGTCTCTCTCCATCACCGCGTCCAGGTCTTCTTTCAGGGTACGGAACATGGCAGCATCCCCTCTCCATCCAAGATAACACGGGGCCGGAATAAAAAAAGCCCCCGCAGACGCACCCGGCGTCTGCGAAGTCGATGGTCTCGCGGTCCCACTTCGCATTTAGGCTCTTGCAGAGGATAACGGCTCTCCCCGGGCGGGGATTTCCCCCCGCCTGCTCCGGGACGCATTTCCCCGCTCCCAGGCGGAAGGGGCTTTCAGCCGGCGGCCCCTTCTCTCTTGCGCCCAGGCGGGCGGGTACTTCTTCCCATCACAGCATTTGCCCCTATTATATGCGATTTGCGCGGATTTGTAAACCGTTTTCCCAAAGAAAAAGAGGGAAAGCCCCGGGGCCTTCCCTCTCTGCAGCGTTCATTTTCCCTTAAAAGGACAGCTGGGCGCCGGCCTCTTTCGAGAGCTCCAGGCGGCGCCGCTCCAACAGCGCCTTGATCTTCTCGTGGGGGTCGATCATGGCGGAAACGGACATATCGTGGTTCAGGGCGGAGATGAAGTAGGCGATGTACTTGGAGACATCCACCTCGTAGAACCAGGGGCGGTTCTTCAGCTCTTCCCTGCGGTAGGTCAGGTTGGAGCCGAACACCCCGTCGATGACGCCCTCCTGATAGGCCTTGTCGAAGGCCTCCAGGCCGTTGGTGAAGATGGCATAGGTGGCGTAGGTGAAGATGCGCCGGGCTTTCCGCTCCTTCAGGTTGTAGGCAATGTCCAGCATGGACTCGCCGGAGGAGATGATGTCGTCGGAGACGAACACGTCCTTGCCCGCCACGTCAGAGCCCAGGTACTCGTGGGCCACAATGGGGTTGCGGCCGTCCACCACCCGGGAGTAATCCCGGCGCTTGTAGAACATGCCCAGCTCCACCCCCAGCACAGAGGCGTAGTACATGTTCCGGTTCAAAGCGCCCTCATCGGGAGAGACAATCATAAAGTCCTCCCGGCCGGTGGAAATGTCGGGGAAGGCCCGGAACATGGTCTTAAGCACCTGGTAAGAGGGCATCAGGTTGTCAAAGCTCATCAGGGGCACGGCGTTCTGCACCCGGGGGTCGTGGGCGTCAAAGGTGACCACGTTGTCCACACCCATGTTCTGCAGCTCTTGCAAGGCAAAGGCGCAGTCCAAAGACTCCCGGTAGCTTCTGCGGTGCTGCCGCCCGCCATAGAGCAGGGGCATCACCACGGTCAGGCGGTGGGCCTTGCCCATGGCCGCCTGGATCAGCCGCTTCAGGTCCTGAAAATGGTCATCGGGAGACATGTGGTTTTCCTGGCCAAAATACTTGTATGTGCAGCTGTAGTTGCCCACATCCACAACAAAGTACAGGTCATAGCCCCGCACCGAGCTCTCCAGAATGCCCTTGCCGTCGCCGGAGGAGAACCGGGGGCAACTGCAGCCAATGCGGAAGGAGTCCACCTCCATGCCCGCCCGGCGGGCCCACCGCACCAGATGGGCCTCAATCTTGTCCGAAAGCTCCTCTGCGCCGTTCATCGCCACAATGCCCAGGGGGGCCACCCGGTTTTCGGGGCTGAAATAATTCTGAGCCGATTGTTCCATCATCAACAGCCTTTCCTTTCTTTTCCAATCTGGAAAAATACAGGTTCGTAATGGCGGGGCCCAGTGCCCCCGCCTGTTTCTTAATAAAATCTTAACATAGTTTCTGTCGCATTTCTACGAAAAAAAAGCTGTTTTTTTATTTTTGCCGTTCCGGCTAATTTTCCCCCTTGTTTTTCATTCAGTTTTGTGCTTCCCCCCGGGAATGCTCTGGGCGGTTACTGCTTTTCCCGGCAAAACACCTGGCCGTCATAGGGGGCCAGGCAGGCCTGCTCCACGGGCTGCCCCTGGAAATCGACGTACCCCTGGGGCAGGGAAACCTGCTGCTGCCGGCCGGAAAAGTTCTGCAAAAACAAGTACTGGGCCTCCCCGTTCTCCCGCAGGCAAGCCTCCACGCCCTCGGGGGGAAGGTCCTCCAGGGCCCTCTTCAGGGAAAGCTCCCCTGCCAGCTTCTGGTAGAGGTCGCGGTAGAGGGCGTCCTCCCCGAAGGAAGCGATGTAGTAGGCCCGGCCCTTGCCGTACTGGTTCACCGTCAGGGCTGCCTCCCCCTGGTAGAAGTCCTCCCCATAGGTGCCCAGCACCTGGGCGCCCCGGGGATGGATGAGGGCGCAGATTTCCTTCAGGCCGTACTCCCGGCCGTCCGCCAGGCGCAGGGTGTTGTGTTCATCGTCCCACAGGGAGTCTGTGTCCTCGTGCCACACGCCAAAGACCTCTCCCAGCCCCGCGCCGGGCCAGCCGCCCAGGTAACACAGGTCGTTCTCGTTGACCAGGCCGGTGTGGTAGGTGCCGATGAGGGTGCCGCCGTTTTCCACAAAAGCCTTCAGCTTTTCCTCAAACCCGGCCCGCAGCAGGTAGAGCATGGGGGCGATGACCAGCTTGTACCCGCTGATGTCGCACTCCTCGTCCACAATATCCACAGGGATGCCCATGCTCCACAGGGCCCGGTAGTGGGCCCGCACCTGCTCCGCGTAGTGGATGCCGCAGTTGCGGGGGCCCGCCGCCCCTTCGATGGCCCAGCGGTTCTCCATATCGAACACCAGGGCCACCTCTGCCTTCACATCGCTTTGGGTCACGGCGTCGATGGCCTCCAGCCGCTGGCCCACCGCCGCCACGTCCCGGAAGACCCGGGTGTCGCTGCCGCCGTAGTGGTCCACCACCGCGCCGTGGAACTTCTCCGTGGAGCCCCGGCTCTTGCGGAACTGGAAGTACTGCACCGAGTTGGCGCCGTGGGCCACCGCCTGCATGGAGGAGGCCATGTGCATCCCCGGCTTCTTCAGCTTGGAGACCGGGGTCCAGTTGGTGTTGCTGGGGGTAGACTCCATCAGCAGGAAGGGCTGGCCCTTGATGGAGCGCATCACATCGTGCCACAGGGCAAAGTCCGCGGCGGTCTCCACGTTTCCCTCATTGCGCCACTGGGGATAGGCGTCCCAGGAGATCACGTCCAGCTGTTCCTTGAACTTGAAGTAGTTGTAGTGGTAGAAGTCGTACATAAAGTTGGTGGTCACCGGGATGGCGGGGTCCGCCGCCTTCACCGCGTCCCGCTCCACCTTCATAAAGTCGATGACCTGGTGGGTGACGAACCGCTTCCAATCCAGGGTCAGGCCGTGGACGCTGGTCTCCCCGTGGGGCACTGGGGCGTGGATCTGTTCCCAGTCGGTGTAGGTGTGGCTCCAGAAGGTGGTCCACCACTGGTGGTTCAGGTTGTCCAGGGTGCCGTACTTCTCCCGCAGCCACCGGCGGAAGGCCGCCTGGCACTGGGGGCAGTAGCACTCGCCGCCATACTCGTTGGACAGGTGCCACAAAATTACGCCGGGGTGGCTGGCGAACCGCTGGGCCAGGGCGGTGTCCATGGCCTTCACCTTTTCCCGGTAATAGGGAGAGGTGTAGCAGTGGTTGTGGCGGCCGCCGGTCTCATCCCGCACCAGGTTGGCCTGCACCCGGCGGATCTCCGGGTGCTGTTCGCTCATCCACACGGGCTTGGCGCCAGAGGGCGTGGCCAGCACGGTGTAGATGCCGTTTTTATACAGATTGTCAATGATCTTTTCCAGCCAGTCAAAGTCGTAAACGCCCTCCTGGGGCTCCAACTTGGCCCAGGCGAAAATGCCCACGGACACACAGTTGATGTGGGCCTCTTTCATCAGGCGGATATCCTCCTCCAGGATGTCGGGGCGGTCCAGCCACTGGTCCGGGTTGTAGTCCCCGCCGTGGAGCATGTGGGGGTATTTGGGGGTCAATGATTTCATAGCAGCTTCTCCCTTCTGAAAGGCCCGGCTTCCCACCGGGTGTTCGGGTCTATTGTACTCTGCTGGCCCCCCTTTGAAAAGGGGAAAAATTCGCTTTTTCTCTTTTAAAAACCACACATTTCCTTGCAATGGGGGGAAGCGTGTGCTATTATGAAATTAGTTAAAACTAACTTGTGGGAGGTCCTCCGATGGTTTTGAATCTCACCGAACTCTTCCTCACACTTTGCAGCTGGCTGATCTGGCTGACCCCGTTTACTTTTGTGTTCTTCCTGGCCCACACCGTCCGGGAGGTGGTCCGGGGAGGGGAGAAAGACGTCACCTACGGCGCGCTGGCCGGTCTAAGCCTCTTTATGCTGGTGGTGGGCGCCCTGGGAATTCTGCTGTAACCCCATGGAAAAGGCCGCCCCGTTTTGGGGCGGCCTTTTCCTGCCGTTTCTCTCTCATTTCTGGGGCTGCACCAGATGGCAGGCCACAAAGTGGCCGGGGGTGATCTCCTGCAGCGTGGGCTTGGACTCCTTGCACTGGTCGCAGGCCCGGGGGCAGCGGCCGGCAAAGTTGCAGCCCTTGGGGGTGTTGATGGGGCTGGGCACGTCGCCGGAGATGATGATGCGCTTCTTCTGGGCCTCCTCCGCCGGGTCCGGGATGGGCACCGCGGAGAGCAGCGCCTGGGAGTAGGGGTGCAGGGTGTTCTTGTACAGCTCGTCCGAGCTGGCCAGTTCCACCACGTTGCCCAGGTACATCACCGCAATGCGGTCGGAGATGTACTTGACGATGTTCAGGTCGTGGGCGATGAACAGGTAGGTCAGGCCCAGGCGCTCCTGCAGGTCCGACAGCAGGTTGATAACCTGGGACTGGATGGACACGTCCAGGGCGGAGATGGGCTCGTCGCAGACGATAAACTCCGGCTCGATGGCCAGGGCCCGGGCAATGCCGATGCGTTGGCGCTGGCCGCCGGAAAACTCGTGGGGGAAGCGGTTGGCGTGCTCCCGGTTCAGGCCCACCATTTCCAGCAGCTCGAACACCCGCTCTTTGCGGCGCTTGTCATCGTACATATTGTGGATAACCATGCCCTCCTCGATGATGGAGGAGACTGTCATACGGGGGTCCAAAGAGGCGTAGGGGTCCTGGAAGATGATCTGGGCCACCTTGGAATAGTTGAAGCGGTCATTGGCGTGCTTCAGGTTCACCGGCTTGCCCTTGTAAGAGAGCTTGCCGTGGGTGGGGGGATAGATGCCCATGGCCACCCGGCCCAGGGTGGACTTGCCGCAGCCGGACTCTCCCACCAGGCCCATGGTCTCGCCCTTGTGGATGTCAAAGGAGACGTGGTCCACGGCCTTCAGGGTGCCGCCGGACACTTTGAAGTATTTGCAGATGTCCTCCAGGGAGAGGAGCACCTCGCTTGATTTAGTCGACAATTTTCTCTCCCCTTTCTTCCGCGCTGGGGCAGTCGGGATGGAGCAGCCAGCAGGAGGCGGTGTGTCCCTCGCTGACGGTGAACTCCGGGGGCTGCTCCTCCTGGCAGATCTTCATGCAGTGCTTGCACCGGGCGCCAAAGCCGCAGCCCTTGGGCGGGTTCAGCAGGTCCGGGGGCGTGCCCGCAATGGAGACCAGCCGCTCCTTCTTGTCCGCGTCCACGGTGGGCAGGCTCTTCAGCAGCGCCTGGGTGTAGGGGTGGGAGTTGCGGTAGAAGATGTCCTCCACCGTGCCGGTCTCCACAATTTTGCCGGCATACATCACAGCCACCCGGTCGGCCATGCCGGCCACCACGCCCAAGTCGTGGGTGATGAGGATAATGGCGGTGTTGGTGTCGTGCTTAATCTCGGCCAGCAGGTCCATAATCTGGGCCTGGATGGTCACATCCAGGGCCGTGGTGGGCTCATCGGCGATGAGCACCTTGGGGTTGCAGGAAAGGGCCATGGCGATCATGGCGCGCTGGCGCATGCCGCCGGAAAACTCGTGGGGATACTGTTTGGCGCGCTCCTCCGCGTTGGGGATGTTGACCAGCTTCAAGTATTTGATGGCCTCTTCCTTGGCCTCTTGGGCAGAGAGCTTGCGGTGGTGGCGGATGGCCTCCACAATCTGCTTGCCCACCGGCTTGGTGGGGTTTAAGCAGGTCATGGGGTCCTGGAAGATCATGGAGACCTCCTTGCCCCGCAGCTTCTGCATCTCTTTCTCATTGGCCTTTACGATGTCATGCCCGTCCAGATGCACCTCGCCCTGGGGGATGCGGGCGGGGGGCATGGGGTTGAGCTTCATAACAGTCTGGGCGGTGACGCTTTTCCCGCAGCCAGACTCGCCCACAATGGCCAGCACCTCTCCCTCATGCAGGGTAAAGGTGACGCCCCGCACGGCTTTTACCTCGCCGGCGTAGGTGTCGAAGGAGACGTGCAGGTTGTTCACGTCCAAAACCACATTCTTCAAATCTTTCGCCACGGTGCTCACCTCCTCAAGCGCGGGTCAAAGGCGTCCCGCAGGCCGTCGCCCAGCAGGTTGAATGAAAGCATGGTCAGGCTGATGGCGATGGCCGGAATCCACAGCCGCCAGGGGTACAGCTGGAACACGCTGGCCCCCTCTTGGGCCAGCATGCCCCAAGAGGGCTGGGGCACCGGCACGCCCATGCCAATGTAGGAGAGGAACGCCTCGGTAAAGATGGCGCTGGGCACCGCCAGGGTCACGTTGATGATGATGACCGACAGGGTGTTGGGCAGCAGGTGCTTGCGGATGATGCGGCCGGCCTTGGCGCCCATGGCCTCGGCGGCCACCACAAACTCTTGGTTCTTTAAGGAGAGGCACTGCCCTCGCACCAGCCGGGTCATGCCTGTCCAGCCCACGGTGGCGTAGGCCACCACCATGGTGAAGATGCCCTTGGGCAGCACCATCATCAGCAGCACCACCACAATCAGGTAGGGGATGCCGTTGACCACTTCCACAATACGCATCATAATGTTGTCCACCATGCCGCCGAAGTAGCCGGAGATGCCGCCGTAGATCATGCCGATGATCAGGTTGACAAACACGGCGGAGAAGGCAATCATCAGGGAGACCCGGCCGCCCTCAAAGGCGCGGACGAACAGGTCGCGGCCCAGGTTGTCGGTGCCAAAGATGTGCACCGCGTTCTGGCCCTCATAGCGGGAGTCTGTACATACGGTGAACATGCCCTTGTTGGCCTCGCCCAAGTGCTGCTCGCGGCTCTCAAAGGGGGTGACAAAGGGCACAATGACACAGGAGAGGATGATCAGCACGATGATCACCAGGCACACCATGGCCACCTTGTTCTTCATCAAACGCCCCATGGCGTCCTTCCAATAGGTCACGCTGGGGCGGGAGATGCCCTCCCGTTTTTCCGGGTCGGAGCCCACCCAGGCAAACCTGCTCTTGTCGATTTTTTCCATGGCGTTATCCCTCCTCCAGCTTCACTCTCGGGTCGATGATGCCGTAAACCAGGTCAACCACCAGGTTGGCCAGGATCAGGAAGGCGCCATAGAAGATGGTGGTGCCCGAGATCATGGTGTAGTCGTAGGCTTGGATGCTCTGCACGAAATAGCGGCCCAGGCCGGGAATGGCGAAGATGTTCTCCACCACAAAGGCGCCGGTCAGAACGCCGGCGGCAATGGGGCCCAGCACCGTGACAACGGGCATGATGGCGTTGCGCAGGGCGTGCTTCCAGATGATGGCCGGCTGGGAGAGGCCCTTGGCCCGGGCGGTCTTGATGTAATCCTGGCCCAGCACGTCCAGCATAGAGGTGCGGGTCAGGCGGGAGATCTGCGCCAGAGAGCCAAAGCCCAGGGCCAGCACCGGCAGGATCTTGGAGTTCAAGCCATCCCATCCCGTGGTGGCGAACACCGTCACCTGGGTGGCCTGATAGAGCTTGAGGCCCAGGAAGTACTGCAGAACAGAACCCACAATGAAGCTGGGCACCGAAACGCCCACCAGGGCGACGAACATGCAGATGGTGTCGGTGGCAGAGCCCCGCTTGATGGCGGCCACCGTGCCCAGCAGCACGCCCAAAACAAACGCGAAGATGATGGCCCGCATGCCCACGTCAAAGGAGACCGTGAAAGACTCTCCGATGATGCGGGTGACAGGGCGGTTTTCGTTCAGGGAAATTCCCAAGTCGCCGTGCAGGCAATTGCCGAGGTACATCAAGTACTGCATCCACACGGGCTTGTCCAGGCCATACTTGGCGTACAGGGCGTCCATGGTGGCCTGAGGAAGCTGTTTATCGCCAGTGAAGGGGTCGCCGGGAAGCAGCCGCTGCATAAAGAACGTCAGGGTGACCAGCACAAACAGGGTGACAATGGAATACCCAATCCGCTTGAGCACATATTTGACCATACGGCAATTTCCTCCTTTCCATGATTATCCAAATTGATTGAGCGCTGTTGCAAGGCCGGGCCGCTGGGGGGCGCTTCCCCCCACGCCCGCGGGAAAGGACGGCGCCTTCCCCATTCCCCCGACATTTCCGGGTAAAAACACCGCGGGGCGAGGGCGCTTTTTCTGCAAAAGCGCCCTCGCCTGCGTATAGCAAGTTATACTGCGGTGTTCGGTACGCAAGCCCGCTTAGGCGGCAAGCTCCACATAGGCAAAGTTGGTCTGGAAGGTGGTGTTACGCAGACCGCCCAGGATCTTATTGGTGTTATAGGTGTAGGAAGCGCTTCTCCAGTAGCTGGGCAGGATGATGTACTGGTCGGCCAGGATCTCCTCAGCCTGGTAGAAGTACTCCTGGCGGGCAGCCATGTCAGCTGTCTCGTTGGTGGCAGCGTCGATCAGAGCGTCATACTCCTCGCTGGCCCAACGGGTGTCGTTGTTGCCGCCGTCAGAGACCCACATATCCAGGAAGGTCATGGGGTCGTTGTAGTCGGGGGACCAGCCGGTGATGGACAGGCAGTAGTTGCCGTTCTGCCGGTTGTCAGCGCCCTGCTTGGTGATCATGGGGTTGATGGTGACCTCCAGGCCCAGGTTCTGCCGCCACTGCTCCTGGTAGAAGGCGGCCTCTGCCTGAGAGGAGGAGCTGTCGCCGCAGTCGATGGAGAGCTGGCCGTTGAGCTCATCCAAAGTGATGCCCAGCTCTTCCAGGGCGGTGTTCAGGTACTCCTGCGCCTGGGTCACATCGCCGTTGGCGGGGTACAGGTCACCGTCCTTGGCGTTGAGGGCCGCCTGGAAGGAGGTGCCGTCATAGCCGTTGACAGCGGGAGCGGTAAAGCTGGTCATGGGCATGTTCTCATTCTGGAACACGGTGTCGATCAGGGCCTGCTTGTCAAAGCCAAGGGCCAGAGCACGGCGCAGGTTCACGTTGGAGAGGAACTGGTTCTCACAGTTGACCATCATGTAGAAGGAGGCGCCGTCGGAGTAGGAGGTGACCTCGTAGCCATTGGCTTCCGCCTGGGTGACCAGCTCGCCGGTGGTCAGGTCGGTGTAGTCCAGCTCGCCGGACATCAGAGAGGTCAGGGCGGCCTGGCCGTCGGTGATGATCTTCATGGTCAGCTGCTCCACCTGGATGTCGCCGGCACCATGGAACGCGTCGTTCTTCTGCAGCACGATCTGGCTGTTGTGGCTCCACTCCGTCAGGGCGAAGGGACCATTGGTGCAGAAGTACTCGGCCTCGGTGTTGTAGTTGTCAGCGCCCACCGTCTCATAGAAGGACTGGTTGATGGGGGCCAGGGTGCCGAAGGTGAACATGTGGGGGGCGTAAGCGATGGCCCGCTCCAGGGTGACTTCCAGAGTGTAGTCGTCGATGACCTTGACGCCCACGTCTTCCCAAGTGGTCTCCTCGGGGACCTCGCCTTCCCAAGAATCGGGATCGGCGTCGTAAGCCTGGTAGTTCATGTAGGCTTCCGCGTTCTTGATGAAGTACAGCATGTAGGCGTAGTCAGAGGCCACGTCCAGGCTCAGGGCCTGCTGCCAGGCAAAGGCGAAGTCGTTGGCGGTGACAGGGTCGCCGTTGGTCCAAACGCCGTCCTCCCGCAGGTGGAAGGTGTAGACAGTCTCGTCATCGGAGATGTCCACGCTCTCCGCGGCGCCCAGCTGGGGAACGTTGTTCTCATCCAGCACATACAGGTTCTCGTAAATGTGGCGCAGGATCGTGAACTCATTGGCGTAGGTGGAGAGCAGGCTGTTCAGGCCGGTGGGCTCCATGCCAATGCGGATGTTCAGGTTTTTAGAGGCGTCCACCGTCTTGGGAGTGAACAGGGTCACTTCGCCGGCGGCGGCGCTGCCGCCCTCGTCAGCGGTGCTGGACTCGCCGGCCTCGCTGGTGGCGCTGGATTCGCTGCCCGTGCTGGCCGCGCTGCTGGAGCTGCTGCCGCTGGAATCGCCGCAGGCGGCGAAGGTCATGCACAGCAGAGCCATAGCCAGAACAACAGCCAGGATCTTCTTGAGCTTCATTCAAATTCCCCCTGGTTTTCAGAGTATAAAATTTTGTGAGCCGGCAGCGCCATGCTGGGTCACCATCGACTCACAATGTGGTAATTATACGCCACTCGCGCACATTTTGCAACTGCCAATAAAGAAAAATTCAAATTTGCTAAACATCCCTTTTTGTGAAAAATGTATGCTTTGCGCCCAAATCAGCCCCTTTTTTCCAAAAATATTGCAGCTCTGTAACCTTTTTCCGAGGGCCGCAGCCCTCTTTTTCCCGCTTTTTCCGAGCGTTTTTCACAAATCCCCGCCACGCGGACACTCGTCCTTCCCCCTTGTTTTTGCAATTTTTTGCCTTTTATTTTGCGAAACGCTTTCTGTCCCCAGCTTGTGGACGGCTGCTGGGGCCGGTTCCATCCCCGGGGGACAGGCCCTCTCCAAAGCAACCCCTTTCCGCGGGAGCCAGTGGTAATCCTTCCCCGTTTGTGGTATACTATAGGATAATCGCCGCGGGGCGGAAGGGGGAAGACCGGTGAAACTGCTGAAAAAGCATCTCTTCTGGTTTTTAGACCGGATGGACCGGGACCGCCTGGACTCCACCGCGGCCCACGGCGCCTTTTTCCTGCTGATCTCTTTTCTTCCCTTTGTGGCCTTTCTGCTGACGCTGATGCAGCGCATCCACTTTTCCGACGGCGTCTCCCTCATCGAGGCGGCCCTGGGGGCCCTGCCCGACAGCGTGGCCGCCTATCTGGAGTCCCTTCTCCCCAGCGCGCTGGAGTCCACCGGGGTGCTGCCCGTGGCGGTGATCACCGCGGTGTGGTCCTCTTCCATGGGCATGGTGGCGGTCATCAAGGGCCTGGACCAGATCTACGGCGCCAAAGAGCCCCGGGGCTATGTGCGCCTGCGGGCCATGGCGGTGCTGTGCGTCGTTGTCTTTGCGGCGGCGCTGATTGTGGCGGCGGCCCTGGTGGTGCTGGGCAGCACCCTGTACCGCTTCCTGCTGGAAAAGTCCCCGCCCCTGTTCGCGGCCATCCTGCTGCGGTTCAAATCCCTGGCGGGGTTTGTGCTGCTGCTGTGCTTTTTCACCCTGCTGTACGCCGGGGTGCCCAAGCGCCGCGCCCCCTTCCTGTGCAACCTGGCAGGGGCGGCCTTTTCCGCCGCGGGGTGGGTGCTGTTCTCCTACTTTTTCTCCCTGTTTGTAGAGGAGTTCTCCAACTTTTCCATTTACGGCGGCCTGGCCACCCTGGTCATCCTGATGTTCTGGCTGTTCTTCTGCATGTATATCGTGTTTTTGGGGGCAGAGGTCAGCGTGTGGCTGGAGCAGAGCGGCATTGGCGCCGATATAAAAAACTGGCGCCAAAAGCGCAGGAAGCGCCGCCAGCGCAAAAAGCGGGAAAAGGCCATGAAATCCAAAAAGGAGTGAAGCCCTTTGCCAGACCTGTCCACCCAGCAGCTCAAAGAGCTGTTCGACCAATACGGGGCGGACCTGTTCGCCCTTTGCTACTTACAGGCAGGGCGGCCTGCCCAGGCCCTGGACCTGATGGCCGCCGCCCTGTGCGACATGGCCGCCAACCCCAGGCTGTGGGCCCAAGCCGCCTCCCCCCGGGAGGGGTTCTTCCGGGCGGCCTACCTCAACTGCCTGGACAACTCTCTGCGGCGGCCCAAGCGCCGGAAAAAGAAAAAGGACTCCCCCTTGGAGGAAGTCCCCCGGGCCCTGCCCTTTACCTTGACGGACCCCCTGCGCCAGGTGATGAAGCTGCGCCTGGCCCACAAGGCCGCCCTGTTCTGCCGGGAGAGACTGGGCCTTTCCGGGGAGGAGAGCGCCCGGGTACTGGGCACCTCTCCCCTGCGGGCCCAGCGCCTGGCGGAAAGCGCCCTGAAAAAGGCGGGCATCACCCAAGGGCAGGCCCGGGCCAACCTGGAGGCCCTGGCCCCAGGGGAAGACAACCTGGAGCGGGTGTGGGAGGAGTTCCTGGACCAGCAGGGCCGGGGAGGCTTTGCCGCCCGGCAGCGCTGCCGCCGGGCCCGCCGCTTTCTGGACGCCGCCATGCCCTACCTGGCCCTGGGCGTGGTGGCCGTGTGCGCGGCAGCCTATTTGGGGGTAGAGTACGGCTGGTTCGGCGCGCCCTACACCCCCACCCAGCCCATTGAGGGCGTTATCACCCAAGAGGGCTACGACGGAGACTCCGCCGTGTCCCTTCCCATTGAGACCGGGGACGTGTCTGTGTTCGTGCCGGAGGAGGGGGGCTTTGCGGAGTACATCGTCCACAACACCCCTTACAGCCCGGAGGACATTCTCCGGCAGATGGTGCTGCTGGGCGGCGCGCCGGAGGGCACCACCCTGCTCTCCGCCAATCTGGACAGCGGCGGCACGGAATCCAGCGATGGCAGCACCGTTACATACACCCTGGGGGACACCCTTTCCCTGACTCTGGAATTTTCCCAGGAAGCGGCCTCCCTGTCCGGGGAGGAGGGGGAGCGGATGCTCCAGGCCATGGCCGCCACCTTCGCCGCCTACACCCAGGGCCTGGACCAGCTCTCCATCCGCTGCCAGGGGGAAGAGCTGACGGTAAACGGAAAAACCGCCCAGGATTTCCTAGGCGGCCAGCTGACCATCACCCGCACCGCGGAGACGGACTACCGGGAATAATGGGAACGCGATAAGGAAGGTTACTTATGAAACAGAAAAAACTTCTTGTCATCGACGGCCAGGGAGGGCGCATGGGCGCCGCCCTGGTGAGCCAGTGCAAGACCGCGGGGCTCGCCGCGGAGATCATCGCCGTGGGGGCCAACTCCGCCGCCACCGCCGCCATGCTGAAGGCTGGGGCCGACGCCGCCGCCACCGGGGAGAACCCCGTGGTGGTCAACGCCCGGGACGCCGACGTGATCTGCGGGCCCATGGGCATCCTCACCGCCAACGCCCTGTGGGGGGAAATCACCCCGGCCATGGCGGCGGCGGTCAGCGAAAGCCGGGCCCAGAAAGTGCTCATCCCCGTGAACCGGTGCTCCGTCACCGTGGTGGGCGTGGAACAGCTCCCCCTGGGGGACTATGTAAAACTGGCGGTAGAGGCCGCCAAGGAGCAGCTGGAAGAGAAATAAAATTTTTTCAAAAGGCTGTAACATTTTCCTGTTCCGGCCGTCTAATAGGTATGGAAAAGGGGAAACCGCAGGCGGAAGGCTTGCGGTTTTTTGCGTTTTATGGTTTAATGATAAGATAAAGGAAAGCGCCCCGCTCCGGGGTGTCTGCCAATGACAGCCTGCCGGAGCGGAGCCCGGTGTTTGAAGGTGCCCACCGGGCGCTAATACCGCAAAACTTTCACGCCGCTTCGCGGTACGCAGTTTCATTTACAAGGAGCTTGCCCATGGAACTTTGGGACCTATATGACGAAAACCGCGTCCCCCTGGGGCGCACCCATCCCCGGGGGGAGCCTGTGCCGGAGGGGACCTATCACCTGGCGGTGATCGTGGTCATCCTGAACCCCCGGGGGGAGGTGCTCCTCACCCGGCGGGCCAAGGAGAAGGCCGTGTGCCCCGGCTGGTGGGAGAACACCGGCGGGGCGGCCCTGGCGGGGGAGACCTCCCTTCAGGCCATCCTGCGGGAGCTGCGGGAGGAGACGGGCCTTGCCCCCGACCCCCAGGAGCTGACCCTCCTTCTGCGGGAGGACCGCCGCACCGACGCCCACTTTGACATCTACGCCCTCACCTGGGAGGGGGAGCCGGAGGACATCCGCTTCCAAGCTGGGGAGACGGACGCCGCCCAGTGGATGCCCCTGGCGGAGTGGGAGGCCGTGGCGGGCACCGAGGGCACCCTCTGCCCCGCCCGGAAAGAGGAGTACAAGCAGGAGCTGTACCGCCGCATCGCCCTGTACCTGCAGGGCCAGCGGGAGTTTTCATAACAGAAAGGAAGAGTCACATGGCATATAAAGTAGGGATGGTCAGCCTGGGCTGCGCCAAAAACCAGGTGGACGGCGAGGTGCTGATGGCCTCGCTGAAAAACGCCGGCTTCGAGACCGTGGACGACGCCGCCCTGGCGGACATCGCCATCGTCAACACCTGCGGCTTCATCGAGAGCACCAAACGGGAATCCATCGAGGAGATCCTGGAGCTGGCCCAGCTGAAGAAAGAGGGCCGCATCCAAAAGCTGGTGGTCACCGGCTGCCTTTCCGAGCGCTATCAAGCCGAAATGCACAAGGAACTGCCCGAGGTGGACGCGGTGCTCGGCATTGGCGCCAACGGGGACATTGCCCCGCTGCTCACCCGGATGATGGAGAAGAACCAGTATGTAGAGTCCTTCCCAGACAAATCCAAAATGCCCCTGTGCGGGGAGCGTGTGCTGACCACCCCCAGCTACTTTGCCTATGTGAAGATCGCCGAGGGCTGCGACAACCGGTGTTCCTACTGCGCCATCCCCCTCATCCGGGGGGGCTACCGCAGCCGCACCATGGAGAGCATTGAGGAGGAGTGCCGCGCCCTGGTGGCAAACGGCGCCAAAGAGCTCATCCTCATCGCCCAGGACACCTCCCGCTACGGCATCGACCTGTACGGGGAGTACTCTTTGGCCAAGCTGATGGAGCGCCTGTGCCGGATTGACGGCCTGTGCTGGCTGCGGGTGCTCTACTGCTATCCCGATTCCATCACCGACGAGCTGCTGGAGGTGATGGCCCGGGAGGAGAAGATCCTGCCCTACATCGACCTGCCCCTGCAGCACGCCTCTGGGAAGATTCTGCGGGCCATGAACCGCCGGGGCGACCGGCGCAGCCTGACCGCCCTGATGGAGCGCATCCGGGAGAAGGTGCCCGGCGTGGTGCTGCGCACCACCTTCATCACCGGCTTCCCCGGAGAGACCGAGGAGGACTTCACCCAGCTGGCGGAGTTTGTGAAGGACGTTCGCTTTGAGCGCATGGGCTGCTTTGCCTACTCCCAGGAGGAGGACACCCCCGCCGCCCTGCTGCCGGACCAGATCGACGAGGACGTGAAGGAGCGCCGGGCGGAGATCCTGATGGACGACCAGATGGCCATTATGGAGGCCCAGGGGGAAGAGCTGCTGGGCCAGACCCTGGAGGTGCTGGTGGAGGGTTTCGACCGGTACGCGGAGTGCTGGTTCGGCCGCTCCTGGCGGGACGCCCCGGATATTGACGGAAAGGTGTTCTTCACCGTGCCCGAGGGCCGGCGCCCCCGCCTGGGCAGCTTTGTCAAAGTGAAGATTCACGAGTGCATGGACGCTGACCTGGCCGGCGAGTGGGAGGGGGAAGAAGCATGAACCTTCCCAACAAACTGACGATCCTGCGCATCATCATGGTGCCCTTCTTCGTGTTCTTCATGCTAGCGGAATTTGTGCCCCACCGGTACCTCTTTGCCCTCATCCTGTTCTGCGCCGCCTCTTACACCGACCACCTGGACGGCAAGATCGCCCGGCGGGACAACCTGATCACCAACTTTGGCAAGCTGATGGACCCCCTGGCGGACAAGATCCTGGTGGTCTCCGCCCTGATCTGCATGGTCAGGCTGGACCTGGCCTCCACGGTGTGCGTACTGCTGATTATGGTGCGGGAGTTCGCCATCACCTCCATCCGCCTGCTGGCGGTGGAGCAGGGGCGGGTGATTGCCGCCAACAACTGGGGCAAGCTGAAGACCGTCTCCCAGATGGTGGCCATCATCGCCATTTTGCTCATGCAGTACATCGGCACCTTTGTGCCCGCGGCCCTGCCCGGCATGACTTTGGCCGGCCAGGTGCTCATTGTCATCGCCACCTTCTTCACGGTGGTCTCCGGCGTCATCTACATCAAGGACAACCGGGACGTCATCAAGGGGTGAGCGCAAAACGCGCCTTCCCCCTGGAAACAAAAAAGGACCGCCTTCCCGGGCGGTCCTTTTTTCTATAGGGCGCGTTATCCCTTCTTCTCCCGCATAAGGACAAAGGGGGTCATCTCGTGGCCGTTGCCGGCACGGTTGTCCTTCAACAGCTTTTGCAGCAGGGGCTTGTCCATGGGGGCTTTGGGGGACACCGCCAGCACCTCGCCGCCAAAGTCGTTGATATCGGCGATGCAGCAGTGAACGCCGGTCTCCTCCTCCACCTTGGCGGCAGCCTTGTCCGGCTCTTTAGGGGAGAGGATGCCAAAGTTTTTGTAATTTTCAAAATAGGTGCTGTAAAAGCCGTCCAGGCCCGCCACCTGGGGGCCGGTGATCTCATAAAACACGCCCCGCTTGCCGAAAATCCGGCCCACGCCGGCGGCCAGGGCGGCGTAGAGCACCTTGGGCTTGCCGCACAGCATAATGGCCACCTGCATCTTGTACACGTTGTGCACACCGATCCCGGCGGAGTCGTTGGTGCTGGCGAACCGGGCCAGGAATTTGGCCATGCGGGAGAGCTTTACGCTCTCTTTGGGGATGATGTCCCTCTGGCACAGAGAGACAATCTTTTCGCTGATATACACCACGTCCCCCTCTTCAAAATAGGGCTTGACATACTGGGTCATCAAGTCCGAGAGGTTTTCCCCAACTTTGATCTGATGGGTGTGGATGGGGCAGCGGTAATACTCCCGCCCATCCACCTGCACAAGCAGGGGTTTTTCCGGGTTTGTTTTAGAGATCTCTTCGATGGAGCGCATGGGTGACCACCTTTCGTTTTTCCCAACTTCCTCTTCTGTATAGTATACCATAAAAATGCAGAACACAACGACGGGATTTTTCAGGAAAACCCTGCCACAACCTAGGCGGAAGCTCTCATCATTGCAAAAAATTGGGAAAAACGTGTATATTTTTCCGAATTAGAGTCCACTCGACTCCATGGAAATCCCCAAAAACGAAAAACACGCTTTCGGCAAATATTCCAAAAAGCAGGCAGTTTCCCTCCCCACATTTCTACTTTGCCCAATCCCGCCCCCAGGTCTGGCGCAGGGCGGGGGACCATAGGAATGAAAGTGGAGAGAGGGGAGATGGCAATGGCGTATTCCGACCAAGAGCTTTTGGCCCGCATTATCCAGTGCGAAGCAGGCGGCGAGGGGGAGTCCGGCATGAAGGCGGTGGCCAGCGTGGTGATGAACCGGGTAGAGGTGGACTATGGCGAATATGGCCGGCTGTACACCATTCGGGAGGTGGTCTTTCAAAAGGGGCAGTTCACCTGCGCCATGGAGACCGTGGGCGGCCAGTACAACATGCAGAACATCTACAACATGCGGCCCACCCAGGTGCACTACGACATCGCCAACTGGGCCATGGCGGGGAACCGGCTGACCAACCTGGGCTTTGCCCTGTGGTTTTACAACCCCTTCTCTGTCATCTGCCGGGAGAATTTCCCCTCCCGTGTGGGGCGGCTGGCCATCCGCATTGGGGACCACTGCTTTTACAACCCCACAGAGGCCTATGCCCTGACCTGAAGCGAAGGAGGAAATGGTTTATGGCAGAACGAAGAGGGAACCGCCCCGATGGCCCCAACAGCCAGATGGACCGGCTGCGGGGCCGCAGCGATTTTCGGGAACTTTCCGATGGCAGCCGCAGCATGGACAATTTCAACACCCCGCCCCAGCCCAGCTTTGACAGCGAGGAGATGCGGGGCTCGATGCAGGCCATTTTAGCTCAGAACATCGGGGAATATGTGGTCATCGAGTTCCTCATCGGCACCGAGCAGATGATCCGCAAGCAGGGCATGCTCTACTTTGTGGGCCGCAGCTTCGTCACCCTGTACGACGAGGATGTGAACAACTTTATCGTGTGCGACATCTTCTCGGTGAAGTTTGTCTACTTCTACATGCCCGGTGACCGGCCCCGGTACAACTACAACCTGCTGCCGCCGATCAGCGGGGAGCCCGGCATGGGGATGCGCCAGAGGTAAGGGCCGCTTTCCCGCCCTGGCAGACCCGCAAAAAGGGCCGCCCCAAAACCGGGGCGGCCCTTCTTCACAGAAAGCGCGCGCTGTTTCTCACTGTCCCAGCAACCCAGGAGCAGCGGCCTTCATCTTCTCGATCTCCGCCAGGGACTCCTCCATGGTGGCGCCCTTGCCGGAGAGGTAAATCTTGATCTTGGGCTCCGTGCCGGAGGGGCGCACAATCAGCTTGCAGCCGTTCTCCAGGCGGTACTCCAGCACGTTGGATTTGGGCAGGTCGATGACGCCCTCCTTGTCCCCATAGGACTGGGAGGCCTCATAGTCGCTGCGGCCGATGACCTTGGTGCCGGCGATCTCTGCGGGCGGGTCGCTGCGCAGGGTGTCCATAATCTTCTGCATGGTCTTCATGCCGTCCTCGCCCTCAAAGCCGAAGTTCAGGGTGGCGTTCTGGTAATAGCCATAGGTCTCGTACAGGTCGTTCATGGCGTCCACCAGGGTCTTGCCCTGGCGCTTGTAGTAAGAGGCCATCTCGCAGATGAGCATGCTGCCGTCCACGGCGTCCTTGTCCCGGACATAGCCGCCGGAAAGGTAGCCATAGCTCTCCTCAAAGCCCAGCAGGAAGCTCTCATAGCTGCCCTCTTTCTGCTCCACGTCGGCGATGATGTCGCCGATGTACTTAAAGCCCGTCAGGCAGCGGCGCATCTCAATGCCATAGTGCTGGGCGATGGGGTCCACCATGTCCGTGGAGACGATGGTGGTCACCGCCACGGGATGGGCGGGCAGCTTGCCCTGTTCCTGCTTGACCCGGGCGATAAAGTCCAGCAGCAGGATGCCCACCTCGTTGCCGGTCATCAGCTTGAACTCGCCGCCCTGGTTCACGGCGATGCCCACCCGGTCGCTGTCCGGGTCGGTGGCCAGCAGCAGGTCGGGCTGGACCTTCTCGCACAGCTCCAGACCCTTCTGCAAAGCCTCCCGGAACTCGGGGTTGGGGTAGGGGCAGGTGGGGAAGTTGCCGTCCGGATACTCCTGCTCCGGCACCACGGTCACATCCTTAATGCCGATGCGCTCTAAAATGCGCAGCACGCACACCCGGCCCGCGCCGTTTAAGGGGGTGTACACCAGCTTCAGGTTGCTGGCGTCGCCGGTCAGGCTCTCCTTGTACACGTCGTCCAGGAACGCACCCATGGTCTCGTCGCCGATATATTCGATCAAGCCCTGCTTGCGGCCCTCTTCAAAGTCCATCTTCTTCACGTCCGCGAAGATATCCAGGGCGCCGATCTCCTGGGTGATGCCGTCGGCCATGTCGGCGGTGATCTGGCAGCCGTCGCTGCCATAGGCCTTGTAGCCATTGTACTTGGCGGGGTTGTGGCTGGCGGTGACGCAGATGCCCGCGTCGCACTTCAGGTGGCGCACCGCGTAGGACAGGGCCGGGGTGGGCATCAGCTGGGGATAGATATAGGCCTTGATGCCGTTGGCGGCCAGCACCGCCGCAGACTCCTTGGAGAACAGCACGCCCTTGATGCGGCTGTCATAGGCAATGGCCACGGACTGGGGCTTGCCCTCCGCGTGCTTAAGCAGGTAGTTAGAAAGGCCCTGGGTGGCCTTGCGCACGGTGTAGACGTTCATCCGGTTGGTGCCCGCGCCGATCACGCCCCGCAGGCCCGCGGTGCCAAACTCCAGCTCCCGGTAAAAGCGGTCGTTAATCTCGTCCTCCTGGCCCTGGATGGACTGGAGCTCTTCGGTCAAGTCCTGGTCATCCAGCGGCTGCTGCAGCCATCTTTCGTATTCTGTCATAGCAGACCTTCCCTTCCTTGCCCGGGGCCCAAAAGCCCCCAGGTATTATGCTTAGTTTTCTATGATTAAGATTACCATTTTTTGTGTTCCGTGTCAACTCGAAACAGGGCGTCTTTACGGGAGTTTTACAATGTTTGTCACAATGCCCTGGGGGGTGATATCCAGCGTGCCGTAGGTGGCCTGCCAGCCGTTGAGGGAGCCGGGGTTCATCATGTACAGGCCCTCCTCATAGTCCGTAAAGGCGTTGTGGGTGTGGCCGTACAGCAGCACCCGGGCCTTCCGCTCCCGGGCGGCGCAGACAATGGTGTACTGCCCGGACTTTACCCCGTACAAATGGCCGTGGGTGTAAAAGATTTTCACGCCCGCTGCCGTGTATTCCCCCACGGGGGGCAGGGCAGAGCCCCAGTCGCAGTTGCCGCGCACCGCCAAAAACATCTTCTCCGGAAACGAGCGCTTGGCCCGCAGCAGCTCCTCCTCCCCGTCGCCCAGGTGGATGACCACCTCTGCCTTTGGCTGGGCCAGAATGGCCCGGCGCAG
This sequence comes from Acutalibacter sp. LFL-21, assembly GCF_025630755.1. Taxonomy (NCBI): domain Bacteria; kingdom Bacillati; phylum Bacillota; class Clostridia; order Eubacteriales; family Acutalibacteraceae; genus Acutalibacter; species Acutalibacter sp. LFL-21. The sequence goes on from NZ_JAOTNT010000009.1 coordinate 53,246, forward strand.
GTTCCCGTCGTTGCCGTGGCTGTCAGACACCACTAGGATACGCATTTCTTGCCTCTTCCTTTCCACATCCAAGATCTTCCCAGTCATCCTTTTCCCCCGCGGCGCATACAATGGAAACGTGCCCCCCAGGGGCCCATCCCACCGGAAAGGGGGAAATAGGGAATGGACAACACTTCCCATCCCAATGAAAAACAGCTGGAGGCCATGCTGAAGCTGACCGCCCAGCGCATGGGCACCACGCCCCAAGCCTTAAAAGAAGCCGCCCAGCGGGGAGACCTCTCCCAGCTGATGGGGCGCTCTGGCAGCCAACAGGCCGCCGCCCTGCAAAAGGTCCTCTCGGACCCGGAGGCGGCCAAAAAGCTGCTCTCCACACCCCAGGCCCAAAAACTGTTGCAGCTTTTGGGCGGCCAGGGCGGAGCAAAGCCCTGATACCACGCCCGTCCCGGGAGAAAGGGGGCCCTTCCCATGGAGGACCTGAGCCAGCAGATCCAGAATATCCTCTCGGACCCCCAGGCCATGGGGCAGATCCAGGGGCTGCTGCGTTCCCTGAACAGCGGCAGCGGCTCCAGCGAGGCCGCCGCCCCAGAGCCATCCACGGCAGCCCCCGCTGGGCCGGACCTTTCTTCCCTGCTGGGGGCCCTGGCCGGAAGCCAGCCCGCGGGGAACCCCTCCACCACGGCGCTGGCGGGCCTTACCCCCCAAACCCTCTCCCTGGTAAGCCGGCTGGGGCCGCTGCTCTCCCAGGCCGGCCAGGAGGACGACGCCACCCGGCTGCTGCGGGCCCTGCGGCCCCTGTTGGGCCACGCCCGCCAGAAGAAGGTGGATGAAGCCATCCGCATCCTGCAAATGCTGCGGCTGTTGCCCCTGCTGAAAGAGAGCGGCGCATTTTCCGGGCTGCTGTCCGGTCTGTTATAGAAAGGAGGCAGGTGCATGCCGGGAGAATGGGACATGGGAAAAATGCGGGAGGAGGCCGCCCGACGTGCCCGGGAGATGCAGGCCCGGGCACGCATCCCGCCGCCGCGCCGGCCTTCCCAAGAGGGGCCCCCGCAGCAGCCCCCTCCCCCAGAGGAGGAGCCCGCCCCCCAGCCCCCGCCGGCGCCTCCCGCCGATGAGGGGGCCCTGGCGGCGTTTTTCAAGGACAAGGAGCGCACCGTCATCCTGGCCCTGCTGCTGCTTCTCAGCGGGGAGGAGAAGAACCAGGAGCTGCTCTTTGCCCTGCTGTTTTTGCTGCTGTAACTCAGCGCACCTGGCCGCTGCCCCGGATCAAAAACTTATAGCTGACCAGCTGCTCCAGGCCCATGGGGCCCCGGGCATGGAGCTTTTGGGTGGAAATGCCGATTTCCGCCCCCAGGCCGAACTCGCCTCCATCTGTAAACCGGGTGGAGGCGTTTACATACACCGCGGCGCTGTCCACCTCGTTTAAAAACCGCTGGGCCGCGGTGTAGTCCTGGGTGACGATGCACTCGCTGTGGCGGGTGGAGTACCGGTGGATGTGCTCCAGGGCCTCCTCCAGGGAGGAGACCACCTTCACCGCCAGGATGTAGTCCAGGTACTCGGTCTCCCAGTCCTCCTCCGCGGCGGGGGCGATCCCCGGCAGGATGGCCCGGGCTTTTTCACAGCCCCGCAGCTCCACCCGCTTCTCGTCCAAGCGGGCCTTGATCTTGGGCAGGGCCTCCCGTGCCGCCTCCTCATGGACCAGGATGGTCTCGATGGCGTTGCACACCGAGGGCCGGGAGGTTTTGGCGTTGTAGATGATCTCTGCCGCCATGTCCAAATCGGCGGCCCGGTCCACATAGACGTGGCAGTTTCCCACGCCCGTCTCGATGACCGGCACCCGGGCGTTCTCCTTCACCGAGCGGATCAGCCCTGCCCCGCCCCGGGGGATGAGTACATCCAAATAGTCCGTCAGGGCCATCAGCTCCTGGGCGGACTGGCGGGAGGTGTCCTCCACCAGCTGAACGCAGTCCGCGGGCAGGCCCGCCTCTTCCAGGGCATCCCGCAGGACGTTTGCCACTGCCTGGTTGGAGCGGAAAGCCTCTTTCCCGCCCCGGAGGATGACCGCGTTGCCCGCCTTCAGGCACAGGGCGGCCGCGTCGCTGGTGACGTTGGGCCGGGCCTCGTAGATGATGCCGATGACCCCCAGGGGCACGGTGACCTTTTCAATCCGAAGGCCGTTGGGCCTTGTCTCCCCCGAGAGCACCCGTCCCACCGGGTCGGCGGCCTGGGCCACCTCTTCCACCGCCCGTGCCATGGACTGGACCCGGGCCTCCGTCAGGGCCAGCCGGTCCAGCAGGGCCCGGGACATGCCCCGTTCTTTCCCAGCCTCCATGTCTTGGGCGTTGGCGGCCAAAAGCTCCTCCCGCCGCTCCCAAAGGGCCTGGGCGGCGCGAAGCAGGGCGGTCTCCTTCAAAGGGCCCGCGTTGGCAAGGGCCCGGGCCGCAGTTTTGGCCCGGGCGCCCATTTCGTTCATGGTCATGGTACAGCCTCCTTTGCTTTTGTCATACAAGAACGCCCTAAGGCACAGGGAACAGGGTGCCCACGTCCTCCCCCTCCAGCAGGCGGTACATGCTTTTCAGGTCGCTTCCACTGACGATGGCCGTGGGGATGCCCTGGCTTTTGGCCAGCTTGGCGGCCTTCAGCTTGGTGGCCATGCCGCCGGTGCCCCGGCTGGAACCCGCGCCTCCCGCCAAAGCCTCCAGCTGGGGGGTGACTTCCTCCACCCGGGGGATGCGCCGGGCCGCCGGGTTTTTCCGGGGGTCCCCGTCGTACAGGCCGTCGATATCCGTCAGGATGATGAGCCCCTGGGCCCCGCACAGCCCCGCCACCACCGCGGAGAGGGTGTCGTTGTCGCCGAAGTTCTTGCCCTCCAGCTCCTGGGTCTCCACGGTGTCGTTCTCGTTCACCACGGGGATCGCCCCCATGGAGAGCAGCTCCCGGAAAGTGTTCTGCACGTTCTCCCGGCCCCGGGGGAAGTCCACCACGTCGGCGGTGAGCAGCACCTGGGCCACGGTGTGGCCGTACTCCCCGAAGAACTTGTCGTAGAGGAACATCAGCTCGCACTGGCCAACAGCCGCCAGGGCCTGCTTTTTCTCCGTCTCCTCCGGCCGCTGGGGCAGGCCCAGCTTACCCATGCCCACGCCAATGGCCCCAGAGGAAACCAGCACCAGCTTTCGCCCGGCGTTCTGCAAATCCGAGAGGGTGCGGCACAGCTCCTCCATGCGCCGCAGGTTCACTTTCCCGTTTTCATAGGTGAGGGTAGAGGTGCCCACCTTCACCACTAAAATTTCCGCTTCTTTCAGTTCCATATGTTTGAGGCCACAGCCCATCCTTTCCATTTACTTGCGGGCAATTTTCCCGCCGCCCACCACGGTGTCCCCATCGTACAGCACCAGGGACTGCCCCGGGGTCACGGCCCGCTGGGGCTGGTCGAACACCACCCGCAGCTCATCGGGGCCGGTTTGCAGCACGGTGGCGGGCTGTTCCTTTTGCCGGTAGCGCACCCGGGCCTTCACCCGCAGGGGCGCTGGGATGCTCTCCACAGAGATGAGATTGATGTCCCGGGCGATCACTTCTTGCGAGAACAGCTCCTCGGCCTTAGCGAGCACCACCCGGTTCTTTTCCACGTCCAGCTCCTTGACGAACATGGGCTGGGGGAAAGAAAGCCCCAGGCCCTTGCGCTGGCCCACGGTGTAGTGGATGATCCCCTTGTGCTGGCCGTAGACCTGCCCCTGGGTGCCCACAAACGCCCCCGGGGGGAACTCCTTCCCGGCGTAGCGGCGGATGAAGGCGGCGTAGTCCCCGTCGGGCACAAAGCAGATGTCCTGGCTGTCCCGCTTGCGGGCGTTGAGGAAGCCGTGCTCCTCCGCCAGCTGGCGGACACGCTCCTTCGTCAGGCCCCCCAGGGGCAGCAGCAGCCGTGAGAGCTCCCACTGGGTCAGGGACCAGAGCATGTAGCTTTGGTCCTTGTTTTCATCCAGGCCCTTTTTCAGCAGCCACCGGCCTGTGGCCCCGTCGAACTCCACCCGGGCGTAGTGCCCCGTGGCAATGTAGGGGAAGCCGACCTCCTCCCCCCGGCGCATCAGCTTCTCAAACTTGATGTACCGGTTGCAGTCCACGCAGGGGTTGGGGGTCTCGCCCCGCTCATAGGCCTGGACGAACCGGTCCATCACCTCCCGCCGGAAGGCCTCTTTAAAGTTGAACACATAAAAGGGCATCCCCAGGCGGAAGGCCACGCTGCGGGCGTCGGCCACGTCGTCCACCGAGCAGCAGGTCTTCTCCCGGGGAAGGCCCGCGTCCTCGTTGTCATAGAGCTTGAGCGTGACACCCATGCAGTCGAAGCCCGCCTGCTGGCACAACAGGGCCGCTACGCTGGAATCCACGCCGCCGCTCATGGCGATCAGGGCTTTTTTCTCCACAGGCGCCCTCCTTTCTGTTGAATCTTTTTACTTCAGCAGCTTTTTCAGCTCCAGGGCCTTGCCCAAATCCCCCTGGGCCTTCAGCTTGCCAAAGGTAAAGGCGGCCACGGGGTCCAGCTTGCCGTCGATGAGCTTCTGGAAATTCTCGCTGGAAATAGTGATCTCCACATCCCGGTCGTGATACTCATAGGGCTCGATGGCTAAGTTCCCGCCCTTGATCTCCACGTAGAAGGTGCCGGCGGCCTGGCCGGTGAGGTTGATCTGGATGCGGGTGGGGTCGGAGACCGCGGAGATGTCAGCGCCCAGAAAGCGGGCTTTCACCTGCTGGAAATACTCTTGAAATGTCATGGGGAGGACTCCTTTCCATGGAAATTGATAGTTTCATGTTACCACAGGGAAGCGGGGAAAACAATGTATTGCTTTACTAAAATAGAACGCATTGCAAGGGAGTTTTTCATCCACCTTCTTCAAAAAGGCAGCAGAGCACGGGCAGCGTCCCAGGGCCTTCCACGCAAAAGGGAGCTTTGCTTGCAAATGGACCCGGGAACCAGGAAGCGCCGTTTCCGCCTTTCGCAAACAAAAACCAGCGCCAACACCTTGCCTGGGTGCGGCGCTGGCCTGTTTGATTGCAGGATGTGGAAACGGGCGTTCAAGTGCTCCGCCCGGCTATGGGTTTACTCCCGGTGCTCTCTCCGGGGCCGGCGGTCCCTATCGCGGTGCTCCCGGCGGGGCTTCTCGGAGATATCGTTCTCCGGCACAGCGCCGTCCAGGTCGATGAGGGCGTCCCGGCGGCTGAGATTCAGGCGGCCCTTGTCGTCGATCTCCAGCACCTTCACCTTGACGATGTCGCCCACGTTCACCACGTCGGTGACCTTCTCGGTGCGCTTCACGTCCAGGCGGGAGATGTGCACCAGGCCCTCTTTGCCCGGGGCAATCTCCACAAAGGCGCCGAAGTCCATCAGCCGGGTGACGCGGCCGTTGTAGTAGGAGCCGGGCTCGGGGTCGTTGACAATGGTGTCCACAATGTCCAAAGCCCGCTGGCACTTCTGGAGATCCAGGCCGGAGATGAACACATGGCCGTCCTCTTCCACGTCCATCTTCACTTCGCACTCGGCGCAGATCTTCTGGATGACCTTGCCGCCGCTGCCGATGACCTCCCGGATCTTGTCCACGGGAATCTGGGTGGAGAGCATCTTGGGGGCGTAGGGGGAGAGCTCGGGGCGCACCTCGGGAATGGCCTTCAAGATGATTTCGTCAATGATATAGTTGCGGGCCTTGTGGGTCTTTTCCAGGGCTTCCTTCACCATGGCGGGGGTCAGGCCCTGGATCTTCAAATCCATCTGGATGGCGGTGATGCCCTTCTTGGTGCCGCCCACCTTAAAGTCCATGTCGCCGAAGAAATCCTCGATGCCCTGGATGTCCACCATGGTCATCCAGCGGTCTCCCTCGGTGATCAGGCCGCAGGAGATGCCGGCCACAGGGGCCTTGATGGGCACGCCCGCATCCATCAGGGCCAGGGTAGAGCCGCAGATGGAAGCCTGGCTGGTGGAGCCGTTGGAGGACAGCACCTCGCTGACCAGGCGGATGGTGTAGGGGAACTCGTCCACGCTGGGGATGACGGGCACCAAGGCACGCTCGGCCAAAGCGCCGTGGCCAATCTCCCGGCGGCCGGGGCCCCGGCTGGGCTTGGTCTCGCCCACAGAGTAAGAGGGGAAGTTGTAGTGGTGGATGTACCGCTTGCTCTCCTCCTCGTCAATGCCGTCCAGCAGCTGGTTGTCCCGGATGGAGCCCAGGGTAGCCACGGTGAGCACCTGGGTCTGGCCACGGGTGAACATGCCGGAGCCGTGGACGCGGGGCAGCAGGCCCACCTCAGCGGCCAGGGGGCGCATGTCGTCCATGCCGCGGCCGTCCACACGCTTCTGCTCGTCCAAAAGCCAGCGGCGCACCACATACTTCTGGGTCAGGTACAGGCACTCGTCGATCTTGGCCTCCTGCTCGGGGTACTCCGCGGCAAAGTGCTCGTGCACGTCCTCATAAACGGGCTTCAGGCGCTCGTCCCGCACGTTCTTGTCGTCGGTGTCCAGGGCGGCCCGGACCGCGTCCTCGGCGTAGTCCCGGATGGCCTCAAACATGCCGGGCTCCGGCTTGTTGGAGGGGTACTGGAACTTCTCCTTGCCGATTTCGGCCTGGATGCCCTTGATAAACTCGATGATCTTCTGGTTTGCCTCGTGGCCGGCCATGATGCCGTTATACATATCCTCGTCAGAGACCTCGTTGGCGCCGGCCTCGATCATGGCAATGCGCTCGTCGGTGGAGGCCACGGTGACGGCCATCTGGCTGACCTTGCGCTGGGCGGCGTTGGGGTTGATGACAAACTCACCGTCCACCAGGCCCACGGAAACGCCGGAAATGGGGCCCTTCCAGGGGATATCGGAGATGGACAGGGCAATGGAGGTGCCGATGAGGGCGGCGATCTCCGGGGAGTTGTCCTGGTCCACAGACATAACCGTGCAGACAATGGACACGTCGTTGCGCATGTCCTTGGGGAACAGGGGACGGATGGGCCGGTCAATCATCCGGCAGGTGAGGGTGGCCTTTTCGCTGGGGCGGCCCTCCCTCTTTAAAAAGGAGCCGGGGATCTTGCCCACAGAGTACAGCTTTTCCTCAAAATCCACCGAGAGGGGGAAAAAGTCGATGCCGTCCCGGGGCTTGGCAGAGGCGGTGGCCGCCACATGGACCACGGTGTCCCCATAGCGCACCAGGCACTCCCCATTGGCCAGCTGGGCCATTTTGCCGGTTTCAATCACCAGGGGCCTGCCCGCCAGCTCTGTCTCGAACACTTTAAAATTCTCGAACATAACAGGTTCCTTTCTCCCTGGCCGCTCCCGCCAGGGCGGTTTTTCAAAGGGCGGGCCTGTTTGACAAGGAAACAAGCCGGCCGGACGTCTCTCCGGCTGGTTTGCTTGTAAAACAGGTTCCGCCCCAAAAAGAGCGAAAGGCTGTGCCCGCCGGCCCAAAAGGCCCGCAGCCACAGCCCGCTGCTTTTCTCTTACTTACGGATGCCCAGCTCGGCAATGATGGCGCGGTAGCGCTCAATGTCGATCTTGGTCAGGTAGTTGAGAAGGTTTCTCCGCTGGCCAACCATCTTCAGCAGGCCGCGGCGGGAATGATGGTCCTTCTTGTTCTGGCGCAGGTGCTCGGTCAAGTCGTTGATGCGCTTGGTCAGCACGGCAATCTGCACCTCAGGAGAACCGGTGTCGCCCTCATGGCGGGCATACTTCTGGATAATCTCGGTCTTTTCAGTCTTTGTCATGGAAATTCCACCTTTTCCGCGGCCTCTGCCGCTTAAAATTCACCCGGTCCACAGGTAGGGGTTGGTGACTCCCTTATCCGAGGGGCGGGTAGCTTGATTATTTTATCACGGACTTTGCCTCTTGTAAAGTGGTTTGCGGGAAATATGGAGGGGAAATCCGGGAAGTGACAGCCTTGGCCTGCTCTCCATTCTCCCGGATGGCGGCTTTTAATTCGTCTAAAGAATGAAACTTCCGCTCTGGCCGAAGGAATTCCAACAGGAACACCCGCACCCGCTTGCCGTACAAATCCCCCTGAAAATCGGGCATCCAGGTCTCTGCCAGCACCCGGTCCGAGCCCACCGTGGGCTTGACCCCCACGTTGGTCACCCCGTAGAAATACTCGCCCCCCACCCGGCACCAGCTGGCGTACACCCCAAACTTGGGCAGCACAAACCCCTCTGGGATGGCCTGGTTGATGGTGGGGGTGCCCAGCCCCGTGCCGATGTGGTTGCCGTGGATGACCTCTAAGGAGAAGCCGAAGGGCCGCCCCAGCAGCCGGTTGGCCAGGGGGATGTCCCCGGCCTCCACCGCCGCCCGAATGCGGGTGGAGCTGACCTTTTGCTCCCCTTCCCGCACAGGGGGCGCCACATACAGCTCTGCCCCGGCCTGTTGGCACAGGCGGCGCAGCAGGGCCACGTCTCCCCGGGCCCCTTTCCCAAAGCGGAAATCCTCCCCGCAGCACAGGCGGCGGGCGCCGCATTTTGCGAACAGCACCTGCTGGACAAAGGCTTCCGCCTCCCAGTCCTTTACGGCGGCAAAGTCCAGGGAGTACAGCCGTTCCACGCCCGCGGCTTCCAGCAGGCGCTCCTTATCCCGGCCGGTGAGCACCGCGCTGTTGCCCGAGGGGCTGCGGGCAAAGGTGAGCACCGCAGGCTCTAGGGAAGCGCCCTCTTCCCCTGGGGCGCAGGCGGCGTGGATCACTGCCATGTGGCCCCGGTGCAGGCCGTCGAAAGCCCCCAATGCCAAGGAGCAGGGGGCGGCTTCCCCCATCTCCTCCAAGGTGCGGATAATTTTCATGGTGTGTTTTCCCCTTCCCAAAAGGCTTTGACAAAGCGCAGCTCCCCGGTTTCCCAGTCTGCCCGGCCCAGCCCCAAGAATGTGCCCTGGGGGGACCGTACCCGGCACAGGCCCTCTGGCGGGCGCTTCCGCAGCCGGGCCAGATCCAAGCCGCCACCATTTTGAAACCGGGTGGCCTGGGCCGGGCTGACCCACACCGCCGGGTAGGCGGCGAACAGGCTCTCCACCGGGCGCAGGGCCTCCTCCAGGCGGCCCTCCTCCGCCAGGGCCCTCAGCTCCTCTAAGGAGCGGGCGTCCCCCTCTTCAAAGCCGCAGGCCCGCACCCGGCGCAGGGCGGTCATGGTGCCGCAAGACCCCGCCGCTTTGGCGATGTCCTCGATCAGCACCCGGATGTACGTCCCCTTGGAGCAGGCGGCCCGCAGGCGGCCCTCCCGGCTCTGGGGGTCGTAGGAGAGCAGCTCCAGCCGGGAGACTGTCACCGGCCGGGCCTGCCGCTCCACCTCCAGGCCCTTACGGGCCAGCTCATACAGGCGCTTGCCGTTTACGGACACGGCGGAGTACATGGGCGGCACCTGCAAGATCTCCCCACGGAAGGCGGGCAGGGCGGCCTCCAGGGCCTGCTGGGAGACAAGGGCAGGGCTTTCCTCCACCACCTGCCCGGTGATGTCCCCGGTGTCCCGGCGCTCTCCCAGGCGGAAAGAGGCCACATACTCCTTGTCCGTGTCCGGCAGGAAGTTCAGGGCCTTGGCCGCCCGCCCCAGCAGGATGGGCAGCACCCCGGTGGCCATGGGGTCCAGGGTGCCGGTGTGGCCGATCTTTTTTTCATGGGCCAGGCCCCGCAGCACCGCCACCCCGTCGAACGAGGTGAACCCCTGGGGCTTGTCCAATATGATGATGCCGTTCATGGGTTGCCTCCTTTCTCCGTGATGGTGGACGAAACGTTTATCTTCCTTCGGCACGGCTTCTCACAATCCCTGCTCCTCCACAAAGCTGTAGAAGGCTTTTTCCTTGCTTTCATCCTCGGCCTTCACGGTGCCCACGCTCTGGGTGTAGAGGGTGAACTCCTCCTCCCCGTCCAGGCCGAAGGTCTTGTCGCACAGCTTCTGGTCATAGGCGCCGATGCCGCAGGTGCCCAGGCCCAAGGCCGCGCAGGCCAGGTACAGGTTTTCGCCCACATGGCCCATGTCCGCCATAATCATCCGGTGAGCATAAATGCCATACCGCCACTCGCTGCGGTAGGGGACAAAGCTCCAGTAGAACACCACGTTGCCCTTGGCAGCCCACCGCTGGCCGCACAGGGAAAGGTCCATCAGGTCCGCCAGGGCCTCCCGGTCCTCCATAGGAGAGAGCAGCTCCAGCTGGTGGGTCATGGGCAGGTAGTGGTAGGCGCCGGGCAGCAGGCCCTCCACCTGGCGCACCAGCAGGTAGGTTTCAAAGGGGTGCCGGGCCCCGCCGCAGGGGGCCGTGCGGATGGTGGCGTAGCTCTTGCCGCGGATGGACTTGATGCCCTGGGTGGCCCACAGCAGGAAGGAGAGCTGCAGCAGGCTCATGCCCTCCTGGGTGTAGACGCGGCTGCTCTTCCGCTTTACCAGCAGCTGATACAGGTTGTCCTCCAGCTCCAGGTTCTCAAAGTCCCGGGGCAGGTCAATTCGGTTTTCCGTCATGGGGGGCTTCACCAGGGGCGGCTGGGGCTTTTTCAGCTCCTGGTCGCTTTTGTAATCGCTGCCGTTTTTCTCCAGTTCCGCCGTGTCCCGGGATTTTAAGAAATCCCGGCCCCTCTGCATCATTTCCCGAACAAGCCTTTCCTCCATTGAGCTCTCTCCTTTCACAGGTTCCCTATGCCAGCGCAGGGCCGGCCCCCGGGCCGCCCCTGCGCAGATCTCTCACAAAAGCCCCAGCTCTGCCAAATAAGAGCCGCAGGCCTCCTCCATTTTCTGTTGGGCCTCCTCCAGGGAGACCTTTCCCAACGAGCAGCCAGCCGCCCCCTGGTGGCCGCCGCCCCCAAAGCGCCCGCACAGCGCTGAGGCGTCCGCCGGGGGGTTAGCCCGCACCGACACCTTCACGGCGCCGTCCTCCTTTTCCTTCAGGGTGACGCCCAGCACCACCCCCTGGATCTCCCGGGGCATGGCGGCAATGCCCTCCAGCTCGCTTTCCTGGGCGCCGGTCTCGGCGAAGATGCTGTAGGGCAGAGTCACCAGGGCGCATTTGCCGCCGCTGGAAAACCGCATGGAGTCCATGGCCCGGCGCTCCGCCTCCACTTGGGCCTTGGACTTGCTCTCAAACATGGCCCGGTTGATCTCCGCCGCCCGGGCGCCCCGCTCCAGCAGGTCCGCGGCAATGCGGAGGGTGCGGGGGGTCACGTTCTGGTAGCGGAAGCAGCCGGTATCCGTGGCCAGGCCCGTGTACAGGCAGTCCGCCACGGCGGGGGCCAGCTCCACCCCCAGCTGTCCCAGCAGGGCCCAGATCATCTCCGTGGTGGCGGCAGCCTCCGGCTCCACCCAGCGCTCCCGGGCGAAGGGCACATGGGTGCCGTGGTGGTCAATGGCCAGCTCCGCCCGGGCAAGGTACTCCGGGGGAGCGTTTTTCCCCAGCAGCTTCTTGTCCGCCACATCCACTGCCATCACATGCTCCGGCTCAAAGGTTCCCAGGGCCAAGCCCTCAAACAGGAAAGCGAACTTCTCCGGCACCGGGTCGGCGCAGAAGAAGGCCACCTCCTTACCCAGGCTTGCCAGGCCCCGCAGCAGGGCGCTGGCAGAGCCCAGGGTGTCCCCGTCGGGGGAGGCATGGCTCATCACCAAAATCTTGTCCCAGCCCTGCAGCAGGGCTGCGGCTTGGGCGCAATCCAGCATGGCTTACTCCTCCTGGCTGGGGGCAGCTTCGTCCCCGGCCTGTTCCGGCTCCAGCTCGTGAAGCAGCTGGGAGATGTGGGTGCCGTACTCAATGGAATCGGTGGCCTTGAAGATCAGCTGGGGCACATGGCGCAGGGAGAGGCGCTTTCCCAGCTCCCGGCGGATGAACCCGGCGGCGGACTTCAGGCCCTGCACGGCGGTTTTGGAGCGCTCTAAGCCCTCCATGGTGCTGACGTAGACCGTGCAGTAGGAGAGGTCGTTGGTGACCTCCACCCGCACCAGGCTGAGGAGGCAGTCCTTCACCCGGGGGTCCTTCACCTCCCGCAGGATGGCGGTGAGCTCCCGATGGATGTCCTCAGTGGTGCGGTCGATTTTAAAGCTAGGCATAGCGATGCCTCCTTTGCAAAAAAGTGGAAAACATGTAAACGCCGAAGGCGCGTCAAAGTTTTGGTCAAACTTTTTCAAAAGTTTGCGGTTGGTAAGGCGGAGCCTTACGGTCTTGCCCTTGGGGCGCAGCCGGGAAAGAATGTAGAGCTTCCGGCCGCACGGCGCGCAGCGCATAGGCCAAAGCTCGGATGGCCTTCCGCTGGGATTTTTGAAAAAATACTAGCAAGGTGAAAAAAGTCCGGAGAACTGTTCACAGGGCTTCGCCCTGGTATGACAGTTCTCCTACCTTTCTCTTCGCAAAGCTGCGCTTTGCTTTTTAAGGTCGCAGCCTTTTGAAAAAGGCTGCACCGAAAACTTTTACGCCGCTTCGCGGTTTATTCCCGGTACTCCTCCATCTCGTAGGCCTCCAGCACGTCGCCCTGCTTGATGTCGGAGAACTTCTCCAGGGTGATGCCGCAGTCGTAGCCCTCTGCCACTTCCCGCACGTCGTCCTTAAAGCGCCGCAGGGAGGCCACCTTGTCGTCGGCCACAATGATGCCGTCCCGCACCACGCGCACCTGGGCGTTGCGGGTGATCTTGCCGCTGGTGACGTGGCCGCCAATGACCATGCCCACGTTGGAGATCTTGTAGGTCTCCCGGCACTCGGCACGGCCCAAAGCCACTTCCCGGTACTTGGGGGCCAGCATGCCCTTCATGGCGGACTCAATCTCCTCGATGCAGTCGTAGATAATGCGGTACAGCCGCATGTCCACGCCGTCCCGCTTGGCGTTCTCCTCGGCCACGGGGTCGGGCCGCACGTTAAAGCCCACAATAATGGCGTTGGAGGCGTTGGCCAGCATAACGTCGCTTTCGCTGATGGCGCCCACCGCCCCGTGGATGATGTGCACCCGCACTTCGTCGTTGGAAAGCTTCTCCAAGGACTGGCGCACGGCCTCCACAGAGCCCTGCACGTCGGCCTTGACAATGATCTTCAGCTCCTTCATGTCGCCCTCTTTCATCTGCTCGAACAGATTGTCCAGGGTGACCTTGGTCTGGGAGTTGAACTGGGCCTCCTTCTGCTCTGTCAGGCGCTGTTCCACCAGTTCCCGGGCCAGGCGCTCATCAGAGACCGCGTTGAAGATATCGCCGCCCACGGGCACATCGTTCAGGCCGGTGATCTCCACAGGCACAGAGGGCCCGGCTTCCTTCACCCGGCGGCCCCGGTCGTCCATCATAGAGCGCACACGGCCCACAGTGGTGCCGGCCACAATGGTATCCCCGGCGCGCAGGGTGCCGTTCTGCACCAGCACAGTGGCCACAGGGCCCATGCCCTTGTCCAGGCGGGCTTCGATGACGGTGCCCTTGGCGGCACGGTCCGGGTTGGCCTTCAGCTCCATCATGTCGGCGGTCAGCAGGATCATCTCCAGCAAATCGTCAATGCCCTGCTTGGTATGGGCGGAAACGGGGATGCAGGGGGTGTCGCCGCCCCACTCCTCGGGCACCAGCTCATACTCGGTGAGCTGTTCCTTCACCCGCTCGGGGTTGGCGCCCTCCTTGTCCATCTTGTTGATGGCCACAATGATGGACACCCCGGCGGCCTTGGCGTGGTTGATGGCCTCCACGGTCTGGGGCATGATGCCGTCGTCCGCGGCCACCACCAGCACGGCAATGTCCGTCACCTGGGCGCCGCGGGCGCGCATGGTGGTAAAGGCCGCGTGGCCGGGGGTGTCCAGGAAGGTGATGTCCCGGCCGTCCACCTGCACCCGGTAGGCGCCGATGTGCTGGGTGATGCCGCCGGCCTCGCCCTCGGTGACGTGGGAGTGGCGGATCACGTCCAGAATGGAGGTCTTGCCGTGGTCCACGTGGCCCATCACCACCACCACGGGGGCGCGGGGCACCAGGTTGGCCTCATCGTCCTCGCTGTCGTCGATGATGCGCTCCTCGATGGTGACCACCACTTCCTTCTCCACCTTGGCGTGGAACTCGTCAGCCACCAGCACGGCGGTGTCAAAGTCGATGGTGTCGTTGATGGCGGCGAACACGCCCAGGCTCATCAGCTTTTTGATGACCTCCGGGGCGGAGACCTTCAGCCGCAGGGCAAACTCGCCCACGGTGATCTCGTCCGGCACCTCGATGGTGATGTGCTTGGCGGCCCGCTCCCGGGCGATGCGGTTCAAGCGCTCGGCCTCGGTCTCCCGCTTGCCGCGGCGCTGGCCACGGCGCTGGCTGTTCCGGTTGGGGAACTTCTGCTTGGTCACCACGTTGTCGGTGCGGGTTTTCACCTTCTGGTCGGCCAGCTGGTCATATTTCTCGTTGTACTTGTCGATATTCACGTTGGAGGAACGGGTGTCCACCACGCGGCGAACCGGCTGCTTGTGGGCCTCTGGCGCAGGGGCGGCAGGCTTTTGCACCTGGGGCGCGGCCTGCGGGGCAGGGGCCTGGCCCTTTTCCTGCCTGCGGCCCTCGGGGGCCTTCTGAGAGGCCTCCCCCTTGGAAGCCGGGGCTTTCTGAGGCGCCTTGGGGGCCGGGGCGGCCTCTTGGGCGGGGGCAGCTGCTTCCCGCTGGGCAAAATAGGCGTCCAGGCTCTCCATATTCCGCTGCTGGGTAAAGGCCTCAAAGACCACGTCCAGCTCTTCCTCGGTCAGGGCGGTCATATACTTTTTGGGTTCGGGGAAATACTTTGCCAGGGTGTCCAGCACGTCCTTGTTGGGGATGTTCAAATCCTTGGCCACTTCCCGCACTCTGTATTTAATCATCATGGGCATGTTCCTCCTTCTCTTCCGATGGGGCCCCCGCCAGCTTTTGCACAGCCCTGGCGAAGCCTGGATCTGTCAAGGCCAGCACCCCGGCCCGCACGCCGCAGGCCCGGCCCAGCTCTTCCATGCCGGCGCTCACCCGCAGGGTGGGGATGCCGGCCCGGTCCCCCTCATAGCGCAGGTTCTTTACCGTTTTCTCTGAAATGTCCCGGGCAGCCAGCAGCAGGGCCGCTTTCCCGCTTTTGGCGGCGGTGGCCGCCGCGTCGAACCCGGGCTCTATCTTCCCGGCCCTTCTGGCCAGGCCCAGCAAAGAGAGCAGCTTATCCACCGCTGCCGCCCCCTCTCCTCTGGGGAAGGGCCTCTTCCGGCTCTTCGATGACGATGATGGGCCGCCCCTTCTCGTCCCGGGGGACGCTGGCCGCCTGGGCCGCCTCCTCCTGGGCCTGCTGGGCCCGCTGGATCTCTTCCTCCATGCGGTCGTAGACCTCCTCGGGGATCTTGCAGGAGAAGGCTCGCTCCAGCCGCCGGGACTTGCGGGCCAGCCGCAGGCACTGGGCGTCCCGGCAGAGGTAGGCCCCCCGGCCCGGCTTTTTGCCGGTCAGGTCCAAAGAGATCTCTGGGGGGGCGGCCTCCTCCTTCTGAGGGGCCTTTACCACCCGCACCAGTTCCTTTTTGGGCTTCATCTCATTGCAGCCCAGGCACATGCGCATGGGCGTTTTCTTTGGCCGCATGGTCTTCTCCTCCGTTCCATTGGGCGGGGACGCCGCCTTATTGTTCCTCGCCGTAGAAGCCGCTTTCCGGCTTGATGTCGATTTTCCAGCCGGTGAGCTTGGCGGCCAGGCGGGCGTTCTGCCCCTTGTTGCCGATGGCCAGGGAAAGCTGGTTGTCCGGCACAGTCACCCTGCAGGAGCGGGAGCCGTCCTCCGCCAGCTCTACCGAGAGCACGTTGGCCGGAGAGAGCGCCGCCGCGATGAACTGCTTGGGCTCCTCGCTGTACTCCACAATGTCGATCTTCTCGCCGCCCAGCTCGTCCACAATCTCTGAGACACGGCTGCCCCGAGCGCCGATACAGGCGCCCACGGCGTCCACCGCCGGGTCGTTGCTCATCACGGCCAACTTGGTGCGGGAGCCCGCCTCCCGGGAAACGGCCTTGATCTCCACCGTGCCGTCATAGATCTCCGGCACCTCGGTTTCAAACATGCGCTTCACCAGGTCGGGGTGGGTGCGGGAGATAATGGCCTTGGGGCCCTTCTCGGTTTCGCGCACATCGACCACATATACCTTTATGTAGTCGCCCTCCTTCACATTCTCCCCGCCGATCTGCTCGTTTTTCGGCAGCACGGCCTCGGCCTTGCCCAGCCGCAGGGAGATGGCCCCGGTGCGGGGGTCAATGCGCTCCACCAGGCCGCTGACCAGCTCTTGGTGCTTAGACTGGAACTCCTCCATCATCTGGCCCCGCTCACTGTCCCGAATGCCCTGGCGGATGATGTTGCGGGCAGTCTGGGCGGCCACCCGGCCGAACTGCTTGGTGTCCAGCTTAATGCGCACAAACCGGCCCACGCAGGCGGTGGGGTCCACCTGCTTGGCCTTGTCCAGCAGGTACTGGCGGTTGGGGTCCTCCACCTCTTCCACAATCTCTTTGCGCAGGTACACGTTGAAGACGCCCTTTTCCCGGTCCACGTCGATGTCCACGTCCTCGTTGCCATAGTTGTTCTTGCAGGCGGTGGAGATGGCCTTCTTGATTTTATCCAGCATATACTCCGCCGGGATGCCCTTCTCCTTCTCCAACAAATCCAGAGCCAGGAACAGCTCCTCGTTGCCCTGCTTCTCCGGTTCCTTCTTCTTTGCCATGGTCTAGCCTCGCTCCTTTGCTACCTTATTCGTCAAGCCCTTCATCCACCGAATGGATGGAGGAGCACTCTTTCTTCTCCACGGTCACGCTGGTCTCCTCATCCAGCTGGATTTCCAGCTGGCCGCCCTCCTCTGCCCGCAGCAGAATGCCGCACAGCTCACGCTGGCCGTTTTCCAGGGGGCGGATGAGCCGGGCCCGCACCGGACGGCCCACATAGGCCGCAAAATGCTCTGGCCGGGTGAGCCTGCGCTCCAGCCCGGGGGAAGAGACCTCCAGCAGGTACTCCTGGGGGATGGGGTCCTCCCGGTCCAGCACGGGGCTCAGGGCGTGGGTCATGTCCACGCAGTCGTCGATGGAAACGCCGCCCTCCTTGTCGATAAATACCCGCAGGAACCAGTCGGCCCCCTCCTTGACGAACTGCACGTCCCACAGGGACAGCCCCAGCTCTTGGGCCAGGGGCCCGCACATCTCCCAGACGCGCTGGGACACATTTCCTTTTTTCTTGGGCGCGGAACGCATGCTTCTCCCGTCCTTTCCCGGCCCTGGGGCCGCTTTTTCTGCTTTTGCTTTATAAGCAAACAAAAGAGCGGGTCGCCCCACTCTTTCATCATCCTACCTATACCTTAGTGATTATACCACCCCATGCCAGGAAAATCAAGGCTTTTTCTGCGTTTTCTCCTCGCGCGGCCCCCGGGATTCACACCTCCAGCTGCCGGGAGAGGAACATGGCGGCGGCCCGGGCGCTTTCCAGGACCTCTGTGCTGACCCGGGCGGGGGACTTCTCCCCCTTCAGCAACATCACGGCGCCCATGGGGTCCCCGTTGGAAACCACCGGGTACACCGCCACTGCGGCGGCCGCCAGCCCCTGGGCCGCCAGCACGGTGTTCTCCCCCGCGGCGGCAAAGTGCCGCTTGCCCTGGACCAGCTCCTCCAGCTGGGGAGACAGGGGTTTGTGGAGCAGCTCCTTCTTGGCGGGGCCCGCCACGGCAATGACCTGTTCCACGTCGCAGATGGCGGCCCCCAGCCCGGAAAGGGACACCAGGGCCCCGGCATAGGCTTGGGCCAGGGCCGCCATCTCCCCCACGGGGGAATACTTTTTCAAGATGACCTCCCCGGAGACATCGGTGAAGATCTCCATGGGCATGCCCTCCCGGATTTTCAGCGTGCGGCGGATCTCCTTGGGGATGACCACCCGCCCAAGGTCGTCAATCCTCCGCACGATTCCTGTTGCTTTCATACCATTCCTCCCAAAATTCTGCCGGGGCAAGGGGCCGCGGCCTCCGTCCCGCTTGGTTTCGTGAGTTAGTATTTGCCAGCTCTGGCCCCATTATCCACCCTTTTCGGCAGCGGAAAAACGCCCGGAAGGCCAGCTTCCAGGCGTTTTTTATTAGAATGTTTTAGAATGGCGCAAAATTTTCCATCCCCCATCCCTCAGGGCCGCACGGCGGTGCCGTCGGTGGTGCGGGCCAAACACCGGGCAATACCCTTGCCAATGCCCCGGCTGGCCCCCGTGACCACCGCTTTTTTCCGTTCCAAATCACATGCCTCCCTTTCTGCGCATATACAGAACTTACTCTCTCCACTTCACGCAGGCCGCCTGGGGGATCTCCACGCTGCACAGGGCCTCTCCCAGCAGGCCGGTCTTTTCCTCCCGGGGGAACAGCACCAGGTTCCCCGGCTCCTGGTTGGCGGCGGCCACATAGCGCCCGTCCGGGCTGAGGGCAAAGCTGCGGGGGCAGCTGCCCCCGGTGGGGAACCGCCCCAGGGGCAGCAGGGCCTCGCCCTCCCCCAGCACCTGGAAGCCGCACAGGCACCCCGGCCCCCGGACCGAGGCGTACAAAAACCGGCCGTCCGGGGACAGGTGGATGTCCGCCGCCCAGGTCTCCGCCGGGTCCGAGGCCTGGCGCAGGGGGTACTCCCCCGCCTTTTCCAGCCGGTCCCCCTCCCGGCGGAGCACCAGCAGGGAGCTGTCCAGCTCTGTCACCAGGTAGAGCCACTTCCCGCTGGGGTGGAAGGCAAAGTGCCGGGGGCCCTGCCCGGGCCCCGTCTCCAGCCAGGGCTGCCCTTCCTCAGGGCGCAGCGTTCCCCCCTCCTCCTGGACAAACTGGTAGAGCCGGTCCGTGCCCAGGTCCGCCACCAGCAGGCGGGCGCCTTCCGGCGCAGGCTGGGCCGAGTGGATGTGGGCCCGCTCCTGGCGCCGGGCATTGGGACCGTGCCCGTGGAACTCCTGGTAAAAGCAGGGCTCGCCGCTGGCGGCATCCAGCCCCGTCAGCGTGCCCCCCGCGTATCCCGAGGCGTACAGCCGCCCGCCGCTGGCAGTGATGTGGCACAGCCCCGCCCCGGGGACTTCCCGGTGCCAAAGGGCACGCAGCCCGCCGCCCTCCTCCCGGGAAAGGCAGGCAGCCCCAGCCCGGCCGGGCAGCTCCTCCACCACATACAGCCGGTCCTCCCAGGGCAGCACATAGGAGGGGTTTTCCAGGCCGCAGAAACGGCCCGCCTCCCGCAGGGCCCTGCCGTCAAACCGCCAGGAGCGGACGCCCGCCTCCTCTTTGGAGCCCGTGTAGGCCCCCGTGTACAGTTCATACTCCTTCATATCGGTCTCTCCTCCCATCTAGCAGCAGAAGCCCGCCCACGCACCCAGGGCAGCTGTGGACCGGCTTCTGTCATCGCAGTGATTATACCATATCCTTTGGGAAAGGAAAGGATATTTTACTAAAAAACCAGGACTATTTTCCGGTTTTTCAACTTCTTTCACAAGAAAAAAGCGGCCCGAAGGCCGCCCTTTTCCCTTGCTTATTTAGATGTACCGGAAATTGATGCCCGCACAGCCCAGCTCGCAGTGGGCTTCGGGATAGTTCTTCTCCGGCGTGCAGGGGATTTCCCCCGCCAGCAGGCCGTCGCACAGGGCCATCATGTCTGTGATGACCCGTTCCCGGATGGGGTTAAAGTACTGGGAAGTCCCCGCCAGGTAGTCCTGCTGGTGGCGGCCATCGCCGCCGTTTTCCTGAATGCCGTGGCCTCCCAGCCAGGCGTAGTCCCGGGCCTGGGGCAGGTGGGGCGCGAAGCGCTCTAAGGCCTGGCGGTACTGGGCCACCAGCTCCAGGGCCTGCTGTTCCGGCGTGATCAGCAGCACGATGTATCCGGAGCCGATGGCGTCCCCGGTGAACAGGCACTTGTGGAAGGGGTCCGCAAACACCACCGAGTGGGGCGTGTGCCCGGGCAGCTCCCACACCTCCACCTGGACGCCGCCCCCTAGGTCGATAACCGTGCCTTCCTCTATGGGCATCAGCTCCGGCAGGGAGGCTCCCGGGTGGCTCAGGGCACTGGGATAGTTCTCCGGATGTTCCTTCAGGGGCGCGATGTCCTCCTTGTGCAGGTACACCCGGGGGAACTTGTCGATCCAGTGCATGTGGTCCAAGTGGGGATGGGTCACCGCCACCTCCACCGGCAGGTCTGTCAGCTGGGACACCAGCCCCGCCAGGTCCCCTTCTCCCATGCCCGTGTCGATGAGCAGCGCCTTCTCCCGGCCCTCCACCAGGTAGCAGCTGGCGGTGAACCAGTCGTCAATGCGCCACACCCCGGGCTTCAGCCACATCACCTGGAACTGAGTCCTCCGGTCCTGGGACAGCAGCCACTCCACAGCCCCGTCCTCCAGGGCCCCTTGCCAGGGGTCCCCCTGGGCCGGGCTGCGCTCCTCCACCTGGGAGCCTCCCGCGGCCCGCAGGCCCATGGCCAGCCGCTCCACGTCCGCCGTGGCCCGGCCGTCCCGCAGCACCAGGGGCTCGCCCTTCACCGGATAGGCCCGCAGGGGCACATCTTTCAGGGCGCGGGCCTCATAGGGGTCACCGTGCCCTCCGATGGCGCACACCCCGGCGAACCACTGGGGGAAGCGGCTCCCCAGCCGCCACACCCAGTCCGCCGCCGCGGGGGTCCCCAGCAAGGCCACACGGCACTCGTCCACGTCCTCCCTCTGGCGCAGGGACCAGAACAGGTCCGCCAAGTCCCCCTCCTGGGCGCCCTCCACGGGCACAGCGGCCACCGCCGCCCCTTTTGCCCGGGCCGCCAGCTGGGCCAAGGCCCGCTTCCCTTCCTCCTGCCCGCCAGCCAGGCAGACCACCAGGGGGCAGGGCCCCTCCTCAGCGGCTTTTTCCCAAAGGCAAGCCAGTGTTCCGGCTGGGCCGGTGCAGATCATTTCTTCCATGATGTTCTCTCCTTTCCCGTGTGTTTTCTATAGGCTCCCCAAGCAGCAGAAGCCATGCTCAACGCTTATTTTTTCCTTTTCTGCGCCGCCAGCACCTGCTCGGCCTGCTCGTCGCTCATCCCGCCCAGCTTGTCCGCCATGCTGTAGCGCTCCACCAAGGGGGTGGAGCGCCCGGCCTCCGGCGTGCCCCGCTTGCCCTTAAAGGCCAGCTTCAGGGCGATGGGGGTGAACACTGCGCAGCACACCACCATGATGATCACCGGCCCAAAGTAGGACTCGGGCATCAGCCCCATGGAGGCGCCCCGGTTGGCCACAATCAGGGCTACCTCGCCCCGGCAGGCCATGCCCAGGCCCACCTGGACGCTCTCCCGCCAGGTGAAGCCGCAGGCCTTGGCCCCCAGGCCGCAGCCGATAAGCTTGGAGAAAATGGCCACCAGCACCAGCAGCACCGCAAACACAAGGATCTGCCAGCTCATTTCCGGCAGCTCCACCTTCAGGCCAATGCTGGCAAAGAAGACGGGGGCCAGCAGCAAATAGGAGAGGGGCTGGAACTTGGACTCGATATACGCGCCCCGGGGGGTGTTGGCCACAATAACGCCGGCAGCAAAGGCGCCGATGATGTCCGCCACGCCGAAGACCTCCTCGGCCACAAAGGCCATGACAAGGCACAGCACAAAGGCCAGCAGGGGAAACCGGTGCAGGTTTTTCTGGAACCGGTTCTCATACCAGGTAAAGAGCTTGACCCCCACAAAAGCCATCGCCGCTACGAACACAAAGAACAGCAGGATCTTCACCAGCACCAGGCCCACGTTCACCGTGTCCCCGGCCAGGCTGGTGACAATGGTCAGCACGATGAGACCCAGCACGTCGTCGATGAGGGCGGCGGCCAGGATGTTGTTGCCCACCTTGGTGTTCAGCTTGCCGATCTCTTTCAGGGTTTCCACTGTGATGGAAACCGAGGTGGCCGTCAAGATGGTGCCAATGAACACATGCTGCAGGATCAGGCTGGGGTCGCTCTCTCCGGGGGCGAAGAGGAACCCCAGCAGGGTGCCCATGCCCAGGGGCACCAGCACGCCCACCAAAGCCACCAGAAAGCCGGACTTGCCCGCCTGCTTCAGCTCCTTGATATCCGTGGACATGCCTGCCCCAAACATGATGACGATAACGCCGATCTCCGACAGGCTGTTTAAAAACTCCGTGGGCTGGATGATGTTCAGCACCGCCGGGCCGAAGATCAGCCCCGCCAGCAGGGCGCCCACCACCTGGGGCAGCTGCAGCTTTTGGGTGATCAGTCCCAGCACCTTGGTGCTCAAAAGGATGAGCGCCACGTCCAACAAAAACTTGTACGATTCCATGTTCAGTTCCCCTCTCTGCCGGTTCCCGCCGGCCCTTCTTTTATTATACCAACCCTCCCGGTGATTGCAAGAGGAAAGAGCTCTCCCCCAGCCCTCTGCAGATTCCTCCGCCCTCCCTTCCCCTACAAGCGCCCTGCCGGGGCAGCAGTTCAACCCCATTTCTTTTCCTCTTCTCCCCCTTTTTCCCCTCTTTTTCAGCCTTTTCCGGGCCTTTCCGGGCCGCTTTTTACAAATGACAGTTTATAGATAACTTCAACTCGCGGGGAAAAAGCCCTGCGAGAATCTAAAATTTAAGAGGGTTGAAATTATGAAGAAAAGCAAGTTTCTGAAGAAATCACTTGCGATGCTTCTGGCTGTCATGCTGGTCGTCGCAATGATTCCGCTCAGCGCTGCGGCTGCCGAGGGCGTTACCGTAAATGTTAACGGTAAACCCGCTACCAGCAACGGCACTGAGTACACCGCAGAGGCTTCCGGTTATACGGTTGCAATCTCTGCTACTGTACCTGATGGTTCTTCTTTTGTCCTTTATGACAAAGATAACGCAACCATCGCCGCTACTGGAAGCGTGAATCTGAAGACCCAGGCTAAGGATGAGGGCAACGATGTTTACTCTCTCACCTTCCGGGTCAATCCCACTACTTCTGACAGTGATGCTCCCGCTGAGCTTTGCACTCTGAAGATTACTGTTAAAGAGGCGGCTCTGAACGGTGATGCCACGATCAAAGCCGTGAAAGACATCGATAACATGAGCAGCTACGAAATTGCAGACAATACCATCACTATTTGGTATGACTTTGGCAAGGAGATCGTTGCTCCCACTGCTGCCAACTTTGTTACCACCGCTACCACTCCTGGTGATGCCACTGTTCAAAGCCCCTCTATTTCTGGCAACAAGGGCACTGTGAAGGTTAACGCTAAGGACGGTTCCTCCAAGACCTACAATGTGGAACTGAAGAGCAATCCCGGCTTTGAGACCTTCACTGTGAACGGTCAGGTTGGCGACAGCGTTATCACTGCTAACGGCAACGTCACAAACACCGTTACTGCCAATGTTGCTTTTGGCACCGATTTGGAGAAGATCGTTCCCACCTTCACTCTGGGTGACACCATCACTAAGGTAACTGTTCAGAAGAACGGCGAAGACGTGGAAGTAAAGAGCGGCGAAACCGAAGTCAACTTCAAAACCAACAGCACTGTTACCTTTAAGCTGTACGTGGGCGAGAATGATAAGACTGGTGTGCCTGTGAATGTCACTCTGACTGCAAAGGACAACACCGAGGCCGTTCTGAAGACCATCAAGGTCGGCGACAGCAACGAGGTGGAAATTGCCGAAGGCGCTACCACTGCTACTGTGGAAATGCCTGCTGACTTTGATTTTACCTCTGTTGCTGCGGATAGCGTGACAGTTTCCGGCACCGCTTCTGAGAATGCGGGTGTTTCCATTCCTGCTCAGTCCGGTAAGACTAGCACTGCTACCGGCGGCAAATACTCTATCCCTTCCGTTGATGTCAGCGGCGAGTACTTCATTATTCGTGTGAAGGCTGACCAGGGCGACGCTTACACTGATTACCGTATTACCCTGACCAAGGCTCCCAAGGATCAGGCCCTGCTGGGCGACGTGTCCGCTAAGACCAAGGTCAATGGCGAAGAGGTTGTCTATACTGCTACTTGGTCTGGCAACGAAGGCACACTGAAGCTGCCCTATTCCGCTAAGGATGATGCTAAACTGGCTGACTACACTCTGCTGAACCCCAACCACAGCACTGGTGCTAATGTAACTCCCGCTCTGGCTGGGCAGACTCTGGCTTCTGTGTTTGGCACAAATGAGTCCATCACTGTCACTGTGACAAATGGCGATGTGAAGAGCACTTATACTATCAAGCTGGACTACGAGACTCCCAAGTACAACCGCGACGTGACCAGCGCCGAGGTTACTTCCACCAACAAGGTCAGCGCTATGGATAGCGACAATACCTACAGCGTGTCTGTGGGCACTGCCACCAACAAGGCTGACGATAAGACTGTCAAGACTCTGAAGGTCAATGTGCCCTTCTCCTTTGATGCTTCCAAGCCTGTTTACTTCTCTGATCTGACTCTCAGCGAGGGCGCAAAGATTTACAAGCAGGACGGCACTGAGATCAAAGCTCTGGATATGGATGGCTATGGTGAGCAGGCTGCTGCTACTGGCCTGACTTTGAATGCTGACGAGGGTATCGACACTACTACTGGCAAGCTCGACACCAGCAAGGCCGTTCCTGTGTATGTCCTCAGCGAGTCCAAGTGGGTGGGCGCTACTATTGATGCATCTTACCTTACCAATAACGCGACTCAGTATTGGGTATACATTGACAGAGCTCCTGCCATGACGGGAAGCACTCTGAATACTCTGTCCGGTTCTCTGGAGTATAACAACAAGACCTATGAGATTACCGGTGCTGTTTCTAGCGGTAAGGTGAAGGTTACAGTTCCCGCTACCATGCCCAAGGATGGAACTGCTGCGACTGTTTTCTACTTCGATTTCTCCGCTTCTTCTCAGGCCACGGTGGAGGCTGTTTATTCTGGCGGCAGTGTCGAACTGCCCAAGGATTATACTGCTGGCAAGACCGATAA
This sequence comes from Acutalibacter sp. LFL-21, assembly GCF_025630755.1. NCBI lineage: Bacteria > Bacillati > Bacillota > Clostridia > Eubacteriales > Acutalibacteraceae > Acutalibacter > Acutalibacter sp. LFL-21. Next base: position 78,020 of record NZ_JAOTNT010000009.1, read on the forward strand.
GGGCGCTATTGCCTATTATGATGGCAAGTTGAAAGTTTTCGATGGTTCCAACTGGCAGGAGATTACTTCTATTGATGTTACCAACGAGCGCGGTGATGATACCACCAAGTACACCCTGGAGCTGGAAGTTGCCAAGGCTGAGACCGGTGCTCTGCTGACTTCTGCTAAGGTGAACAATACCACTGCTTCCATCGACAACACTGCTGAGACCGTCACTGTGAACCTGCCCTTTGGCACTAAGCTGACCATGGCAAACCTGACCTTGGAAGCTTCTAAAATGGCTACCATCGCTATCAACACTACTGCTAACATCTACGATCCTGATAAGATCTACGACATCTCCGGCGACTTCAAGATTATCGTTACCGCTGAAGACACCAAGACTCAGAAGGTTTATAGCCTGAAGGTCACCACCGCTGACCAGTTCTCTGACGTTGACACGAACGACTGGTACTACAGCAACGTGATGCGCGCGGTGGAGCTGGGCATCCTGTCCGGTTACACCGACGGCACCTTCAAGCCGATGAACAACATCACCCGCCGCGACTTCGCCATCATGCTGGCACAGTCCCTGGGCCACGACAACGACGAGAAAGCCACTTCTCCCTTCAAGGATGTGGCCGACACCGACTACGGCGTGAGCTCCATCGCTTACCTGTATGAGAACGAGATCACCGTGGGCGACAGCAACGGCAACTTCAATCCCGACGCCAACATCACCCGTCAGGAAGCTGCTATCATGCTGGTGAAGGCCTTCGAGGCCACCGGCACCTCCAGCGACCTGTACGCGGATGACGCGCAGATTGCTTCTTGGGCGAAGAGCTTTGTGTACACCGCCAAGGCCGCTGGCCTGATGAAGGGCGATGACCACAACGAGTTCAACCCCACTGACAGGCTTACAAGAGCTGAAGCCGCGTCCGCTATGGTCAACGCGGTTGATAACTGAGGTTTCAACTCTACTTAATTTTATGATTACCCCATAGGGCAAGGGCGCTGCCGGAAGGCGGCGCCCTTGCCCTTTTCCCGGGAGAAGGTTACACAGAAGGACAAAAGAGAAAGCCAGGCAGAAGGAACACCCCTTCTGTCTGGCTTTTTGCGCTGTTCAGCAAAAGATCCGCCTGCAAACGCTTTGGATTTTCCTTTTCACCGCCTTGCTTTTCAGGCCGTGCTTTTTTGAAAATAGCGGCCTCTGCCGCCCCTGCCGCAGGCATAAGGGCAGATTGTCCTGCCCGCTCACAGGCCCCCAGGCAAGACAAAAGGGACAGCTTGCGCTGTCCCTCCTGCCTATGGGGTAATCATAAAATTAAGTAGAGTTGAAACCTCAGTTATCAACCGCGTTGACCATTGCGGACGCGGCTTCAGCTCTTGTAAGCCTGTCAGTGGGGTTGAACTCGTTGTGGTCATCGCCCTTCATCAGGCCAGCGGCCTTGGCGGTGTACACAAAGCTCTTCGCCCAAGAAGCAATCTGCGCGTCATCCGCGTACAGGTCGCTGGAGGTGCCGGTGGCCTCGAAGGCCTTCACCAGCATGATAGCAGCTTCCTGACGGGTGATGTTGGCGTCGGGATTGAAGTTGCCGTTGCTGTCGCCCACGGTGATCTCGTTCTCATACAGGTAAGCGATGGAGCTCACGCCGTAGTCGGTGTCGGCCACATCCTTGAAGGGAGAAGTGGCTTCCTCGTCGTTGTCGTGGCCCAGGGACTGTGCCAGCATGATGGCGAAGTCGCGGCGGGTGATGTTGTTCATCGGCTTGAAGGTGCCGTCAGAGTAACCGGACAGGATGCCCAGCTCCACGGCGCGCATCACGTTGCTGTAGTACCAGTCGTTCGTGTCAACGTCAGAGAACTGGTCGGCGGTGGTGACGCTGATGGTGTAAGTAGCGCTGTTCACGCCGTTCTCAGAGACAACAACAAACTTTTTGTCAGAAACGAAGTTATAGGAAGCATCAGCAGCAACCTCATGACCTTCCTTAGTGAGAGCTACATAACCATTAGCAGCCACGTTGAAGGTGGGAACCAGAGAAGTTACTTCGGCGCCAAAGGGCAGATTGATGACAACCTTGTTATTGGCGTCGGGAGTGCCGGTAACACCATTAATAGTCACGCTGTTCAGCTTAGCAGTGGTGCCAGCGTCAGCAAATTTTACGGTGAGAGTATAGTCCACAGCACTGGAGGCCAGATTAGGATCTTCAGGAGTGACAGTAATGGTGGTGATGTCAACATCAGGGCTAGAGGGAGAGGGCTTAAATGTGATCTTCTTGTCCGTGTTGGCAGTGCCGTTATGAGCGGTCACTTTGGTGGAGGAAGAATCAACAGAGCCGTCAGCCTTCAGAAGCAGATCGGTCAAGCGGTCGGAACCCACAGTCAGAGACTCGCCGCCACGCACACTGTAGTCAATGTACAGCTTAGAAGCAGCATTACGCATGGTATCAGCGTAGTAGGCGGGCAGAGTGATGGTGATATCAGTTCCGGAGACAGAACCCTTAACAGTGGTCTTGTTCTCAGCGTCGTACACACCGAAGCTAGTGATTTCAGCGGTAGTACGGGCAGCCTGCTTCTCCAGGGTCAGCTCATAGATAGAGCGCTTGCCCAGATTGGTGTTCACAGTGATGTCATCAATGTCAGCGTCAGCGGGAACAGTAACAGCTTCACTCACAACGACCAGCTGCAGAGCCTTATAGCCAGAAGCGTTCTTTTCGTATTTATAAGTGTCAGCATCGGGCAGCTTGACAGTGACAGCGCCCTCAGTGTCCTCATTCAGAACATCCAGCTTGACCAGCTTATTGCTGTCCTGAGAATCAACATAGTACAGGGTAGCTCCCTCGGGAAGAGTAGTAGCTACATAAGCAGTCTTCAGGTCATCCCACTGATTGAAAGCAACCTTCGCAGTGATCTTCTTGCCAGAGATGGAAGCGTCGACAGTGTTCGTGTCATTGATTTCGTCATACTCATCCGCGCTGGTCAGGCTGACGGCACCCAGGGTGCTGTTGGTCTTGGCAGCAGCGTTCTTGAAGACGATCTTGTAAGTCTTGCTGTCCAGCTCGGGAGTTTCAACAATGAAACCAGCGCCAGTAGCAGCGGCGTCTTTAAAGCCTTCCGCGCCGCCAGCAGGAATGATATTCTGGTTGGTAATATCGCTCAGCTTAGAACCAGAGATGGGAAGAGCATCCACAGTGGAACCACTGCTGGGAGTCCAGAACAGCTTCCAATCCTCAACGTCGGCACGCTCCTTCGTGGAATAGGGAACCTCAAAGGTGATGGTGCCAGCACCATTGTCGATCTTGCCTTCGTACTGCTTGCCATCCTTGTCTTCCAGAGTCATGTCGGTGATGGCAGCGGGGGTGGCAGCGGCAGTCTTGATGGTCAGCTTGTAGTCAACCACCTGCTTGGGATTGTTACCTTCCTGGCCGGCAGCAGTAGCCCGCAGGATATAGGAATCCTTGGTCAGATCAATGGCACTTAGTAAAATAGGATCATCATTTTCGTCAGTGCCAAGCACGGTAACAGTACTGGTGGTATCGCTGCTCAGAACAATCGCACCGTTCTTAACACGCAGGGACTTGGGCAGCTCCAAGGTGATGTTGGTGCCGTCAATAGTAGCGGCATAGTTGCCCACAGACAGGCCCTTGATAGCAGCCACGGGATCCTGAGAGGGAACTTCAAACTTCAGTTTCCATGTTTCCTCGCTGTCCTCGCTGTACTTCACAGTCAGGGCAACCTCCGCAGAGGTGATTTCACCATTAGCGCTCAAAGAGACACCGTCAAACTTATTCAAATCATATTCGGTGCCGCTGACAATTTCGGTATTGGCATTGCCATCATAGTTAGCAATGATTTGAGCAGAAGCGTACGCCTTGGTGAAAGTGGGAGTGAACTTATAGCTGCCCTTATCATCGGCCTTAGTGCCATAGGGCATATGGATCTCAACGGTCTTGTCCCCAGCGTAGTTCTCGGTCACACGGCTGATATCAGCAGCCTTGCGCTCGCCAGCCACAGAGAACTCGGTGAAAGCCTTGGCAGAGACCAGCTTCACAGTGTACACAGCCTTGTTGCCGCTCTCGGCAGTTACAGTAAAGGAAGTGCCAGTGGAAGCGTCAACAGGAACTGCGCTATTGGATTTGTAAGAACCATCCGTCTGCTTAGTTGCACCGCTGATACCCTGGATTTTGTCACTATTGGGAGTGATGTTAACATAAGCGGAAGCAGTGCCATAGGGAACAACCACGGTGTAGGCATTGCCCACATAGGACACATCGTACATGCCGTCCACAGTCAGAGACTTGATGGAGGTGTCGGTGTTCTTGGCAGTCACGGTGTAGGTAACGGTGACAGTGGCAGTCTTCACACCATCGGTGTCATACACGTCGAAGGAAACGGACTTCGCCTCTTTTTCTTCGTCGCTCAGAGTGAAAACGTACACACCATCATTCTGAGTTTCATCCTCTCGATTGATGCTGCCTACGCCATTCTGCAGCGTAACAGCAACTTTAACAGCACCTGTACCGGGATCAGCGATCTCCGCGGTATAGGCATCGCCGCTGCCGGTGGCGACTACGTCATTCACTTTGATCTGTGAAATGACAGGAGTCTCCGCAGCCGCAGCGCTGAGCGGAATCATTGCGACGACCAGCATGACAGCCAGAAGCATCGCAAGTGATTTCTTCAGAAACTTGCTTTTCTTCATAATTTCAACCCTCTTAAATTTTAGATTCTCGCAGGGCTTTTTCCCCGCGAGTTGAAGTTATCTATATAATAATCTTTGTCCCTGAAAAATGCAAGTCTTTTTTTCAAGTTTTTCCGGATTTTTGCGTTTTTGGTGGAAAATTACGAAAACCCCGGAAAATGGCGGTTTTAAGCCATTTTTGAGGAATTTTTGCCAGAGCTTCCGTTTTAGAAATCGGAGAAATATCCACTTTTGTTTTAAACAAAGCCAACTATTTTCAGCACTTTGCCCGCATCTGGTTTTAGCGCGCTAAAACTTTGGCAAATCCGTTCAATTCCAGTGATTTTCTTTCAATTGGATTGTAAAACTTGTCCATTTTCCCGAAGAGGGCCGTGTTTTTTTCACCATATACGGCCCTGAAAATGGAAGAGGGGGCGCCCTGCCTTCCTATTAAATTAGAAAAGCGTCACTTTCGCCTGTGATGCAGCGCCCCGCCCAGCTCTCCCACCGCGTCGCCGGAGAGCCGCAGCCCGTGCTCCTCAAAATACGCGTACAACACGGGACAGGGGCCCAGCTCCCGGGCAAAGGGGGCCGCCGCCCTTCTCACCTGGGGCCGCTGCCCCAGAGAGGCCCTCACAGCCAAATAGTACCGCCCTCCATACAGGCACAGGGACGCCCCCACGCCTGGAACGCTCCCATAGAGAGCCGCCACGGCGGCGCACAGCGGCGTGGCTCCCAAAAAGCAGAACACAAGGGGCTGCACAGGTGATCTCAGTCTCAAGGCCAGCACCTCGCAGTTTTTTTACCATACTATGGCGAGGGCTTGCCCTTGTTTCTTCTCACTCTCCCCGCAGCCGGGCCATGGCTTCCGCCGGGCGCTCTGCCCGGAATACCGCGGTGCCCGCCACCAGCAGGTCCGCACCGGCCTGGCGCACCAGGGGGGCCGTCTCCTCGTTGACCCCGCCGTCCACTTCCACCACCAGGTGCGGGAAGCGTTCCTTCAGCTGGCGGATCTTCTCCAGGGGGGCCTCCATCAGCTTCTGCCCGCCAAAGCCCGGCTCCACCGTCATCACCGTGACGCAGTGCAGCCTCTCCCCATAGGGGTACAGCGCCTCTGCCGGAGTGGCGGGTTTCAGCGCCATGCCGGGCTTTGCGCCGCTTTCCTCAATGGCCCGAAGCACCCGCTCTGGGTCGTCGGCGCACTCCACATGGAAGGTAAGCCAGTCCGCCCCGGCCTTCCGAAAGACCGGCACATAGGGCAGGGGGTGCAGCAGCATCAGGTGCACGTCAAAAATTTGGCTGCTCTGGGGCCGCAGGGCCTCTACCATCTGGGGGCCCATGCTCAGGTTGGGGACAAAGTTCCCATCCATGATGTCGATATGGACCGCTTCCGCCTGCTGGACCCGCCGCAGTTGTTCCCCCATGGCGGAAAAATCCGCCGCCAGCAGCGAGGGCGCAATCATCGTCATAGCCATCCCATCCTTTCCTCTTGCTGCCTTTATTGTACACGGGGCCGCTGCCTTTTTCAATGAAAAGCGCCCTTTTCTCCCTTTTTGACAAGGAATGCCGCTTTACAGGGGCTTTTTTCTATTTTCCAAAAATCCCCCCTGAATGGGGAAAGGGGCCGGCCCTGAGGCCGCCCCCTTTAAAACGCCGCTTTCTTCTTATCAATATAAGAACTCGCATACGGCCTGGGCCAGAATGGTGAAGGTGGGGATCGTGATGATGGAAAGAACAGTGCTCACCGCCACCGTCTTGGAGGCCAGGGCCGAGTCCTGCTTGTACTGCACGGCGAACAGCACGGTGTTGGCCGCCACCGGGCAGGCCGCCTGAATGACGCTGGTGACCAGCAGCTGTTCCTCCGGCCGAATGAAGACCAGGCACAGCAGGAACACCGCCGGCGCCGCCACCAGCCGCAGGGCCGCCATTTTATACACCGCCAGGTCGGAGATAAACGAGTGCAGGTCCACCTTGGCCACATAGCTGCCAATGACCAGCATGGCCAGGGGTGTGTTCAGGTTTGCGAAAAATCCCACCGGCTCCGCCAGCACGGCGGGAATGGGGATCTTTAAAAAGTAGATGGGCAGGCCGAAGATCAGGCCGATGATGCCCGGGTTCAGCAGCAGCACCTTCCAGCTCATCTTCTGGCCGCCGCTCATCATTCGGAACCCGTAGGTCCAGCAGATGAGATTGAACACCACAATGAAGAAGGAGCCGTAGATAACGCCCTTGTCCCCCACAATGCCCTCTACCAGGGGCAGGCCCATAAAGCCCGCGTTGCTGAAGATGGTGGCAAAGCGCAGCACCTTCTGCCGCTGGGGCGGCTCCTTGCGGAAAAAGCCATAGCTCAGGCCAAGGCTCAAAAAGATGGCCAGGGCCGAGGTGCCCACCGCCATCAGCAGTTCCATGGGCTGCAAGTCGTCCTCCGAGGTGATGAAGGAGTTGATGATGAGGCAGGGGGTGACGATCTGCAGCAGCAGGGTGTTGATCTCTGACGTGCCCCACTCTGTAAAGATCCCCTTTTTCGCGATATAATACCCCACAACGATCATGATGAGCATGACCGCTACCTTAGAGACAATGGTCAGCATGGCTTCCACAGCGTGTTCCTCTTTCCCTCCGGCCTGGCCGTTTTTTCCAACATTCCCCTTCCAACCAGGGGCTCAGTCCTTTTTGGGGCCCTGGGGCCGCTCCTTTTCCCCGGGGTCCCGCCCCTTTTTGCGGTACTCCTTGACAAAAACCGCCACCAGCACCACCAGCACCAAGGCCGTGATGACCTTAAAGACAATGCCCCAGCCGCCCGCGAACAGGTCTGCCTCTGGCAGCAGACAGTCCGCCAGCCACCAGCCGCCCAAAAAAAGGAAATATCCCCCCGCCACATAGAACACCTTGTTCTCTTTGGAAAGGGAGAAAATCAGGATCAGCCCAGCCGCCAGCATCATCACCGCGTATATGTAATGCAAAGCCCTTCCTCCTTTCTCCCCGCGGGGGGCGTTGTCCTTCTTATTATATAGGAAGCCTGGGGAAAAAACAAGTAAAAAGGGAAAGCGCCCCGCAAAAGGGCGCTTTCCCCGCATTCCCCCCGGTTAAGAGAGGATGTAAATATTCATCGTCCTGCGGCCGATCTGGCTGCACTCCTCGATGGTGTTATAGCACAAGTCCGCGATGATATCCCCCGCCATGCAGGCCCCGCCGGTGTCACCGGCCACGCCGTAGCCGTAGACCACGCTGCCGTCCGGGGAGGTGATGTACATTTTCGTCCCATAGGGGATGATGTTGGGGTCCACTGCCACCACGCCGTACACCGCGTCCCATCCCAGGGAGGTGGTGCCGCCGGGCACGGAGTAGGCCGTGCAGGTGCCGGAAAGCATGGAGCTGTAAGAGACCGTGTTGCCGTACATATCCACAAAGGTGCCGGCCACATTGCCAGTGCCGTTGCCGCCGCTCACATCGGGGGCAGAGGTGCCTGTAGAGGGCTCTTCCTCTTTTTCCAGAGTGCCCCGCAGAACCACTTCAGGGACCGGCTCCTTCGTCACCTCTTCCGAGACAGCCTCCCGGCTCTCCTCTTGGCCGTCCACATAGGTGACTTGGTAGGTGACCTCTTTCTCGCCCTTCACACCCGCGGTCTTCACCTGGGTTTCGCCCACATAGAGGGAAGAGGTATCTTGGTACTCGGTCTCAAAGGCGACCTCCTCGGTCTTCTTCTCCTCTTTCACTTCCACCCGCTGGACCGTGATCGCCATGCCGTCCTTCACCTTCTCGGTGAGCTCTGGCTGCACCCGGTCTTTCTCTCCCAGCTGGACGCCGCACTTCTTCAGGGCGGCCTCCACGGTCTGGGCAGAGGTTTCATACTCCTGGGTCTGACCGTCGGCGGTGATGTTCACCTTCATCATCCGGGTCACCCGGATGTGCATTTTATCGAACAAGGGCTCGTCCTTCTCATAGTTCAGGGTATCGTCCTGCCCCACGGTGACGCCCGCCTCTTGCAGGGCATCCTCCACCGTACCGCCGGTGCGGGTCACCGTCTGGGTCTTCCCGTCGGCGTAAATGACCACCTGGCAGGAGCGGCGGATCTCCACCTGGGTGTCCCCCTCCAGCACCGCGTCCCGGCTGGGAAAGACCTGGTCCTCGTCCTTCAGGACGATGCTGTTCTCCAGCAGGGCCTGCTCCACCGTGTCGCCCTCATAGGCGGTGAGGTGGGTCTTCCGGCCGGCCTCGGCCACCGTCAGTTCCACGCCCCGGCGCACCACCACCGTGGTAGTGCCCTCCACCCGCTCGGCCACATCCAGCGGGCCCAAGGGCTCCATGCCCTGGGCCTGCGCCTGGGACAGGATTTCATCCAGGTCCGTGCTGACCATGCTGAACGTATAGGACTGGCCCCCGTCGATCACATTGGCGGAGACCGTGGTTGCCGTTACAGTCGCAATTGAGGATACACTGAGCGCGAGGACCAGGATGAGCGCGGCTGCCCCCCGGATGGCGAAGAGCTTGGGCGCTTTTTTCATGTGTCTTCCGTGCATACGAATGCTCCTTTCACCGCCTTTTAGGCGGTATCCGTGGGCTAGTATAGTAGAAAATCCACACCCTGTCAAAAATTCCACCCGCAGTTTTTTAGTTATTTTATCCAAATCTGAATGAAACATTCCTTGACATAATCCCCTTCCAGGGAGCTTTTCCCCTCTCATTTCCCGTTTTCCGGCAAAAACCGCCGCACAGGGGCTGTGCAAAATACATCAAAACCCGTTCTCCAATTCCGCCAAGAGCCTCATAAAATGAAAAATTTATGAATATTTATAAATATTCTCTCGGGGAAAACTCAGGAATACCGGGGATTTTTTGTAAACTACGTGTATAAAACTCTAAGTTCCCATACAGGAAAACCGGGCGGAAAAACGCCCAAATTCCGGGCCTTCCGCCCTTTCGTCCCTTGGGTTGCCCTGGGAAAGGTCCAGTTTCCCTTTTTACATCGAACATCCTTTCTGTTTTTTGCATGTTAATGCAGAAGGCTCCCGCAAAAGGCCAAAAAATTTTTTCAAAAAGGCAGCGTCCTCCCTATTTTCTCAGGAAAATCCCTGCCTGGTGGGGGAGAGGTGCCGGAAAACCCACCGTTCGGGTAGTTTTTCGCAGAAAGCATCCCTTTTTGTGGAAAAGTGGAACAGCCCCTACCACAGGTGGTAGAAGCCGCTTTTCGCCAATTTTTTCGTATACTAATATAATAGGGGTATAATAGGGGGGATTTTGTCAAAAAAGGGCAGCAAAAAAGCCCCCATACCGGGGGCTTTCCATTGCGAAGAAACCGCGGACCGCTTTCCCCACAGCGCAAACAGGAAATGTTTAGCGCTTGCTGAACTGAGGCGCGCGACGAGCGGCTTTGAGACCGTATTTCTTCCGCTCCTTCATACGAGGGTCGCGGGTGAGGAAGCCAGCCTTCTTCAGCATGGAGCGCAGGTTCTCGCTGTCATACTGGAGCAGGGCGCGGGCCACGCCATGGCGGATGGCGCCGGCCTGGCCGGTGACGCCGCCGCCGGAAACACGGCAGACGATGTCGAACTTCTCGTCGGTGCCGGTGAGAGCCAGGGGCTGGCGGACAATATACTTCAAGGTGTCCAGGCCGAAATAATCGTCGATATCACGGTCGTTGATGGTGATTTTGCCGGTGCCCTGATACAGGCGCACCCGGGCCACGCTGCTCTTGCGGCGGCCGGTGCCATAGAAATAAGGTGCAGATTCGTACATCGTTTAACTCCTCCTTACAGGTTCCATTCCACGGGCTTCTGGGCGGCGTGCTTGTGCTCGCTGCCGGCGTAGGCGCGCAGGCGGGTCATGGCGTTGCGGCCGATGGAGTTGGAGGGGATCATGCCCTTCACGGCAAGCTCCATGGCAAGCTCCGGCTTGGTCTTCATCAGGGTGTCATAGCGGGTGGCCTTCAGGTGGCCGATGTACCCGGTGTGGCGGTAGTAGTACTTCTTCTCCGCCTTGCCGCCGGTGAGGACGGCGTCCTTGCAGTTGATGATAATGACATGGTCGCCGCAGTCCACATGGGGAGCGAAGGTGACCTTGTGCTTGCCCCGCAGGAGCACGGCAGCCTGAGCGGCTACACGGCCCAGAGGCTTGCCCGCGGCGTCGATGACATACCATTTGCGGTCGATCTGACCGGCTTTCGGCATTGTGGTAGACATAGCTTTAGACCTCCAAAGTTTGTAGCATGTATTTGAAAATGTGTCCAAACAAGCGTAAGCGCCCGGTTTTGGGCGCTTATAGATGATAGCACAGGTTTCTGCCCCTGTCAACAGGTTTTCCCGGATTTTTTAATTGGCTTTTCACATCCTCTTAATATCTCCTGTTTTTACCCATTTATCTCTTGTTTTCTCACTTGTGATTTTCACTTTCCGGCAGCCCCCGCCGGCACCTGGTCGCGATTCGCTTCCCAAGGGCTTGTAAACCGGGGCGGTGTGGATTATACTAGAAAAGCTTCTTTACTATATAAGGGGGAATGGCAATGGACAAGCTGACGGGGCGGGTGCGAGCCGCCGTGCAAAAATACGATCTCATCGACGAAGGGGACAAGATCGCCGTGGGGGTCAGCGGCGGCAAGGACAGCCTGTTCCTGCTGTGCGCCTTGGCGGAGCTCTCCCACTACTATCCCAAGCATTACACCGTGACAGCTGTCACCGCCGACCCCTGTTTCGGCGGGGTGCCGGGGGATTACTCCCAGATCCAGCGCCTGTGCGACAGCCTTTCCGTTCCTTATATTATTAGAAAGACAGATCTGGGCCCCCTCATCTTTGAGGAGCGCAAAGAGGAGAACCCCTGTTCCCTCTGCGCTCGCATGCGCCGGGGCATCCTTCACAACCTGTGCTTGGAACTGGGCCTGAACAAGCTGGCCCTGGGCCATCACTTTGATGACGCGGTGCAGACCTTTTTTATGAACCTGTTCTATGGGGGGAAGATCGGCTGCTTTTCCCCCAAGACCTTCCTTTCCCGCAAACAGATCACTGTCATCCGCCCCCTGGTTTTCTGCGAGGAGCGGGAGATCAAGGGCGCGGCCCGCCGGCTGGACCTGCCCGTGGTGAAAAGCGCCTGTCCCGCCGACGGCGTCACCGCCCGGAAGGACACGGAAGAGCTGGTGAAAAAGCTGGAAAAAGACTTCCCCCACCTGCGCCAAAAGGTGCTGGGGGCCATGCAGCGGGCCGGGCTGGATGGATGGTGAATCAAAATATAGGAATATCTGCGGAAATTATGCCTATATCTTGTGTTTCAAAAGATTTTTGAATTTTTTTGAAAAAAGTGCTTGCAATTTGAAGAAGGCTGTGGTATTATTATTGAGCCGTCGAGAGAGACGGCAAAACAAAATAGTTGGTGTTGATTGCCGCGAGGGTCCACCCGTTCCCATCCCGAACACGGAAGTTAAGCTCGCCGGCGCCGAAGATACTTGGCTGGTGACGGCCCGGAAAAATAGGTTTTCGCCAACACTGAAAGCAGTCGCCCAATAGGGCGGCTGTTTTTTTTCGCCTGCGGCGGGCAAGACGCGCACGCGCCTGTTTGGGCGCGGAGTTTGGATAGCAAGACTGGCTGGGAGGCCCGCGTCTGGGCCGGGGACGGAAGCGGGGGTTTTCTCCCCTGCGGCGGGCAAGACGCGCACGCGCCTGTTTGGGCGCGGAGTTTGGATAGCAAGATTGGCTGGGAAGCCCGCGCTTAGGCCCGAGGGAAGCAGGAGGTTTTCTCCCCCACTTTCCCCTTTCAAAAACTTTTTTGGAAAAATTTCAAAAAAGGGGTTGCATTTTCCGGAGAGGTGTGGTATGATAACTAAGCCGTCGAGAGAGACGGCAAAACAAAACAGTTGGTGTTGATTGCCGCGAGGGTCCACCCGTTTCCATCCCGAACACGGAAGTTAAGCTCGCCGGCGCCGAAGATACTTGGCTGGTGACGGCCCGGAAAAATAGGTTTTCGCCAACACTGAGAACCACCTGCAGATGCAGGTGGTTTTTTGTTTTTCCCCGTTACCAGTTATTCCAATTTTCCCCGGTTTTCCGCAGGCGTATTTCCTGTTTTTCGTCAGTTTTTTTGCGGCTTTTCCCTTGACTTGCCACCCTGTATGACGTAAACTAGGACTTAGATATTTTGTAAACCAAAAGGGGGTTTTTCCCATGCGAAAGGGGAAGCTTGGCCTTGTTCTGTGCCTGTATCCCATCTTGGCATTTGCCTGTGTCATTGTAAGCCAACCGCTGCTCTGCGCGCTGATTTTTGCCTTTGTGCTTCTGGCAGAGCGGGATGAGTGGACCGGCCGGCAAACGCTGCAGGCGTTGATCCTGTCCGCCGTCACCGCCTTGGTGCGGGAACTCCTGGTCTATGGGGCCAGCCTCTTCCCCCCTTATTCCGGCTTTTTCCAGATGGTTTCCGTGGCGCTGGGCGCCCTTTCCGCGCTGGTTTACCTGGTTGCCATCATCCTGAGCATCCTAGCCATTCTGCGGGTGATGAAGGACCAGGAGGCCGGCCTGCCCCTGCTGTCTGGCCTGGCCTATAAGGCCTATGGCAAACGCAAGCCCCAACCCATGCCCGGCCAGTACCCCCCGCCCTATGGGGCGCAGCCTCCCTATGCGCCGCCCTACCAGCAGCCCCCTTACCCTCCCCAGCCGGGGCCCTATCAACCGCCCCAGCCGCCTGTACCGCCTCAGAACGGGCCTCAGCAGCCCAGCGGTCCTCAACAGTAACCGTCTTGCCATGTATGAGCCCTTCGGCTCGGAACCGGGTCGAAGGGTATTTTTTCCCCTTTTATTAATTTTTCCGTAGGAGGGTTTGGGCGTGGTCTTTTCATCCCTGGTATTTCTGTGTGTGTTCTTCCCCTTGCAAATGCTTCTTTACACCTTTGCAAGGGGCATTGAGGCCAAAAACACGGTGCTTATTTTGTTCTCCCTGGTGTTTTATGCCTGGGGCGAGCCCTTTTACATTGTTCTTCTTCTCTTCATGGCCTTTGCGGACTGGGCCATCTCCCAGCTGATCTACAGATACCGGGGCACGGGGAAGAGCAAGGCCTTCCTGGTGCTGGGCTGTGTGATTGACCTGGGGCTGCTGGCGTTCTTCAAGTACACCATGTTCCTCCTCAACGAGACCCACGACTGGTTCGGTTTCCCCAGCGTGGTGCCCCAGATTGCCCTGCCCATCGGCATCAGCTTCTACACCTTCCAGCTGCTCTCTTACATGGTGGACGTGTACCGCCAGGAGGTGCCCGCCCAGCCCAAATTCCGGCGGCTTCTGCTGTACGTTTCCCTGTTCCACCAGTGCATCGCCGGGCCCATTGTCCGCTATCAGGACGTGGCCGAACAGATCCTCTGCCGCCATGTGGACAGCGAGGACATGCGCAACGGCATCAACCGGTTTGTCTCTGGCCTGGCCAAAAAGGTGCTGCTGGCAAACGTCTGCGGGCAAATCGCCTCCCGCACCATTTTAAGCGGCGCCCTGGCGGACAGGGCCAGCAACATGGCCACTTTGGAAAGCGCCTCTGCCCTGGCCCTGTGGCTGGGCTGCTTTGCCTATGCCCTGCAGATCTACCTGGACTTCTCGGCCTACTCGGACATGGCCATCGGCATGGGCCTGATGGTGGGCTTCCGCTATAAGGAGAACTTCAACTACCCCTATTTGGCCAACTCCATTACCGATTTCTGGCGGCGCTGGCACATGAGCCTTTCCTCCTTCTTCCGGGATTATGTCTACATCCCCCTGGGGGGCAACCGGAAGGGCAAGGCCCGCCAGGCCCTAAACCTGCTGATCGTGTGGTTTTTAACCGGCATGTGGCACGGCGCCGGGTGGAACTTCATCCTTTGGGGGCTGTACTACTTCGTGTTCCTGGCCCTGGAGAAGTTCCTCATTCCCGGGCTGCAGCGCCTGCCCGCCTTCTTTGCCCACCTGTACACCCTGGTAGTGGTGTTCTTTGGCTGGGTGCTGTTCTACTTTACCGACTTTACCCAGGGATGGGTGGTCCTGAAGGGCCTGTTCTGCCTCAACGGCAACCCCCTGGTGAACTTTGAGGGCCAGAACCTGTTCCTCAACTACCTGTTCTTCCTGATTGTGGCGGTCATCGCCTGCACGCCCCTGCCCCGGATTCTATACCATCGGGTGTGCTCCTCCACCAATGGGGCCGCCATTGCCTTGGGCACCGTGCTGGAGTACCTGCTGCCGGTGGCCGGCCTGCTGTTTTCCATCAGCTACCTTGTGGGGGATTCTTACAACCCCTTCCTGTACCTGCAGTTCTAACGGAAAGGAGAGTTGAACATGCGCCACGCCAAACAGCATAAACGAGGCTCTCGGGGAAAGGCCGCTCTGTTCTTCCTCGCGCTGTATGCCTTTGCCGTGTTCTCCATGCTGCTGCCCCTGCGGCCCACGGAATCTGTGATGGAGAAGCGGAAGCTGACGGAATTTCCCATTTTTTCTGTCGAATCTTTGGGAAACGGCGAATACACCAAGGGCATTGACACTTGGTTTGCCGACACCTTCCCCTTGCGGGATATCTTCTTCCAGCTCAACAGCTGGGTGCAGTCCTTCTACGGCATCAAGACCGTGGAGATCGTGGGCAATTTGGAGCAGGGCGATGAGATCCCCGATGCCCCTTACACCGGTGAATAAGGCCTTGGGCCGCTTGAAGAAAGGATGATTGAAACATGCCAAACAACTACACCCCCCGGCGGGCCGCCCCGGACCGGGAGCCGGAGCGCCGCCGTTCCAGTTCCCCTGCCCCCCGGGAGACCCGCTACAGCCAGGAGAGGCGGGCTTCCCGGGAGACGGGATACACCTCTCAGACGCGGCAGTCACGTTCCTCCAGCGAAGGCTACACCCGCACCCCGGGCTACACCGCCGAGGATCTGACGCCCCGGCCCCCCCGGAACACGGCCCCGCGCACCTCTCGGGAAACCAGGCCCATGCGGGAAACGGGGCGTGAGACCAGCACCTATGTGCACCGGTCGGTTCCCAGCAGGCGCCGCCGGAAGAAACAGCCCCCCATCCTGCCCATCCTGCTCCTGCTGGTGATTGTGGTGCTGGCGGTGGTTATCTTCTTCGTGGTGCGGGGCTGCTCCTCCCAGCCCGCCCAGGGCGGCGGCACCCCCAACAGCTCCCAGAGTTCCGCCGTCAGCGGGGAGACCTCTGGCGCGGCCTCCGGTACGCCGGAAAGCAACGCCAGCGGCGCCGCGGCCACCCCCACTCCGGCTCCCTCGGAGGAGCCCACGCCCGCTCCTCAAGAGGACCCGGACGCGGCCCCTGAGACCGTGGGCGGCCTGCTGATTGTGGGGGACACAGCCTATGAGTACTACAATTTTAAAGAGGAATACGCCAACCAGTATATCACCGCTGTGGCGGACGCGGGCGAAAAGCTCAACGGCATTGCCACGGTGTACGACATGGTCATCCCCACCAGCATCGACATCGACCTGCCGGAAAGCTATATCGACCGGAACCAGCTGAACACCTCCGATCAGCGCCAGGCCATCGAGGACTATATCTACCCCTCCATCAACGCCATGAACTCCTCTGTGAAGACGGTGAGCGTCTTCGACGCTTTGAAGTCCCATGCCAACGAGTACCTGTACTTCCGCACGGACCACCACTGGACCCAGCTGGGCGCCTATTACGCCTATGTGGAGTTCTGCAAAGTCCGCGGCTTTGAGCCCGTGGCCCTGGACCAGTTTGACAAGCAGGAGTACACGGGCTATCTGGGCAGCTTCTACACGGACACCCAGAGCGGCGCCCTGGCGGCCAACCCCGACACAGTGGAGGCCTACTTCCCTCAGGCGGACACCACGCTGAACGCCACCCAGGACGACGGCACTGTGTTGGAGAACTGGCCCCTGATCGCGGACGGGGACACCTACGGCGAGACCATGAAGTACCTGATCTTCGCGGCAGGGGACCAGCCCTATGAGGAGATCACTAACAACGACATGGCAGAGGGCCCCAGCTGCATCGTGGTGAAGGAGAGCTTTGGCAACTGCTTCATCCCCTTCCTGGTGAACCACTACAAGAACGTGTATGTAGTGGACTACCGCCACTATGAGGCGGGCACCGTGACCCAGCTGGCCCAGGAAAAGGGCGTGGACGACGTACTGCTGCTGAGCAACATCTCCATGACCCGCAACGAGGGCCTGGTAAGCCAGTTCAGCAACATCTTCTAAGCCCTTCCTATCGAGATAAAACAGCCCCCAGCGGTTTTTAAGCCGCTGGGGGTTTCTCATTGCTTTTAAGGGCCGGGGAATACGATGGGGTCGTAGAGAGAGATGGAAAGGGACACCTGGGTCATGGTTTCCCCTAAAATCAAGCCTTGCCCTTCCAGGCGGGTGGACAAATCCCCCTCTTCCTCAAAGGTCTCAAAAACCAGGGTGCGGTCCGCCACCTTCCTGCCCCGCTTGTCCTTGATCTCCTGCCGGATTTCCCCGGAGCTGGTCAAGCCGTACAGGGCCTTCTGCTCCTGGCAGAGGCTTTCATAGAGGGCGGACAAGTCCTCCCCCTCCTGAGCGGTGCGGACCAGTTCACAGCGCACCAGGGCGTCGTCTTCAAAGGTTGCCTCCACCTGGAAGGTCTCTCCCAGCAGCCGCACAGTGCCCATCTCATAGGTGGTGAGCACATAGGCCGGATACATATTCATCAAGGCTGGAACCTCCTGGCAGTCCACAGGCTCCTGTTCAGGCAGACCCACAAACAGGGACAAGGTGCTGGGGTCGATGCCGTAATAAAATCCCGGGAGGAGGAAGTCGCCCTGCTGGTTCTGAAGATCCTCCAGGGAAAGCCCCCCTTCCTCTCGGCTCTCTTCCCTCTCCGAGGCGGGAGAAGCGCTCTCCAAGGCGCTGGAGACGGGGGGAAGGCTCTCCTCTTCAGGCGCTGGAGTGACCTCAGGGACAGGAATACTCTCCGCAGGCGAAACAAGGCTTTCCCCCTCCAAAACGCTGGAGGAAGGGGCGGATGGAATGGTGGGCTCCCCGCTTTCCGCGCAGGCCGGAAGGGCCGTCAGAAGGGCCGCCAGCAGCGCCAGAAAGGCCCGTTTCCCCTTTTTCATATTCCTTTCCCCTCCCCTTCTTTCCCACATTATACGCCGCGGGAAGGGGCTTTGTAAAGAAAAAAGAAAAAGCCGCCTTTCGGCGGCCAGTGCCTTGCGGCAATTAGGGTTGAAGATGAAGCAGGATAACAAAAAAGGCCACCCGATCGGATGGCCTCTGTACCCTGAAAACTGAACAAAGCGTAAAGGAGAAGAAACGAGAGACGCAATGACTAAATCTCGAAAGAGACCTATGGTCAAGCCCTCGGCCTATTAGTACTGCCAAGCTGAACATGTTACCATGCTTACACACGCAGCCTATCAACCTTGTAGTCTACAAGGGGCCTTACTGGCTTACGCCATGGGATAT
>NZ_JAOTNT010000010.1:0-80220 GCF_025630755.1 Acutalibacter sp. LFL-21
CTCTCGATTTTCTGCGTTCTTTACCAGCATTTTTATCACCCTACACCATTATACCGCATTTTCTCTCTCAATACGAGAAAAAAGGCCACCAAAAGGTGACCTTTTTCGACAGGCTGAGGTATCGCTTCTGCGGTACCTGATTTTTTTCGTTAGTGTGCGGCAGGATTTGGCAACGAGGTGCGGCCGCAGGCCCGCCTGCGGTGCGTGTCGTGGGGGCCTGCAGCCCGGTGGGCTGCGTCCAGGCCCGACCGAGGCGGCAGCCGAGACAAGTCCTTCTGCCCTATTCCTAGGTTTTCCCATCCGTTCGCACCTGTTCTCAACCGTTCCCATCCCCTCCAGCACCCAAAACGCACCCGGTTTTGCCTTTTTCTGGCTGAATCGGGTGCGTTTCGCTCTTTTTGACCTCTTTTGACCTGCAAAATTTTCCGTATCTTTTTTGTTCACTTTGCCATCTGGCTCTTAAAGATTGAAGTCATTGGTAATTCCACTCAGCCGGGATGTGTTCTTTTTGACATAGTACAGCTCGGTGATTTGCGAGGTGGAGTGGCCCAGCAAGTCAGCTACCTGCCTGGGAGTAAGAGATTTGATGGTGCCATCCTCCTGCTTAATGCCGTTCACCAAGCTGGAGGCAAAGGTGTGTCTGAGCGAGTGCAGGCCCTTTTTCTCGATGCCAGCCGCTGCAAGGATTCTGTAATATCGCTTGCGGAAATTCACGGGCCTAGTGTAGTTGCCATGCTCGTCTGGCACCAGAGGTGTGTCCTCTCCGAAGTATGCTTCTTTCCTCAAGTCTTGGATCATAGCAATGGCCGTGTCGTTTAGCGGCACAGTTCGCTTACTCGTTGCCGATTTCAGCTTGCCAACTTTCACGTCCCGGCCCGGCTCAGCTTGCAGGCCATCCCTACGCCAGACTTCTTTCACGCCACGTTCCAGGTGGAGAACTCGGCGTTGTAGGTCGATATCGCTGTTGAGCAGCCCCAGCAATTCTCCTGTCCTTAGCCCCGTATTCAACATGAGAATGTATGCAGCGGCTTGCTGGTATTTGCGCTTGCCGTTGGCAAAGGTAGAGAATGCTTCTTGTTTGAACTTGGCAATCTCCGTGGGCGTGAATACCGTCACCTGCTCCTGTTCAGGCACATACTCTTTGTCTTGGGCGGCGAGGAAGTTGGCACGCTTCATCATGGGTACGCTCTGCATGGGGTTCTTCTGGATGAAGTCCTCTTCCGTGAGGTAGCGGAAATACTCGTTCAGCAGGATATGCACTTTCTTCACAGTCGTATAGGTGTAGCCCTGCTCCATCCAATGGTTCAGCACGGATTTTAGGTCGGCGGCGGTAATGTCTCCCACGATTTTGTTCCCGATCAGCGGGAACACCTGGTGCTGGGCGGTACATTCCAACCGGTCGTAAGTTGTCCGCTCTACAGATGGGAACTTGAACACTTGCAACCAATGGGTCAGGCTCTCTTGAAGTGCTTTCTGGGATTCGTCTGAGTTACGCACCTCTTCGTTGAACTGGGCGATGTAAGTTGTGATTTTCTGCTGGGCCTCTGTCTTGGTTTTGCTGGAGAACACTTTGCGGCGTTTCACTCCCTGCTCGTCAAAGTACCAGATAACACTTTGCCAGCGACCATCTGTTCTCCGAAAAACATTGCCGTTGGTGGTAAGTCGTTTCTTTGGCATGGTTGGTGGTCCCTCCTTTCGGGTTGTTTTATCAACCACCAACAGTACCCTAGAGGGGGCGGCAATGTCCAGCCCTATGTTTCAAACTGGGCGGAGAAAAATCGCCCCGCCTTTTGGTGGATTTACACCCGTCTGGGGCGGGGAAATCTTCACAGGCCTATTCTTTGTTTAGCAACGCAGTTTTTGAGGTGGGGCACCCTCCTTAATGCAGAGGAAAAGAAGAGGATTTCAAAAAGGGGGTTCGGGGGCGAAGGTCCCCAGTGGGGACCGTTCTGAGCCGACCGAGCCGGCAGGCGAGACAGCCCCGCGAAATGTGCCCAGCCGAGCGCTCTGCTTGCCCTGCTGATAGCAGGAAATTGTTGTAACCCCTATCCTGACACCGTAGGGAATGGCTCTACACTGGGATAATCCGTCATCTACGACCCACAGCTTGACCCCAAGGCCCGAAAATTGACCCCTATTTTTTGAGGTTTTGACCCCTTGCAAAAGGCCCGTAGCGACCGGCTCTGCCGGGCGCTGTGAGCCGGGTGTGGGGCGGTTCACCGACCCACACCCTTTAACCTGCTCTTTTTTCACACCCTCTCTCCACTGCTTAATGTTTGGGTTATGGCCGCTGCTTTTGGCCTTCTCCAAACTGACCTTTGAGTGGAGGAAAATTCTGCTCTCCATTATGACCTACCTCGTGCTCCAATGCATTTCCCTTGCAGGCCCGCCTGGGCCTGCTTTTTCTTTTTCTGCCTTTCCTTTTGCCCGTCTGCCTTACCTCCCCCTGCGGGGCTGGCTTTTCCCTCACCTGGATCTTCCGCCGCCCTCGGATTCGCCCACAACTGGCTCTCACAGCTCCAACAGGGCCGGTCTGGGGCTTTGCTGGTATCCGTTTCCCTACTCATCCCCCAAAATTGCAAACAGGGCCGTACACGGGCTTTTTCCTGTCCCGGACACGTTATTCCTCACTTTCCCCTACGGGGAAAGGCCGGCTTGTTCCCGAAAATGCGCCGTCCCAGTCTTCCGGATTCGCTCACAACGGCCCCACACGGCTTCAACAGGGTGGGAACCCGTTTCACTGGTGTCCGTTTTCTCTACCCTGCCCCCAAAATCGCACACAAGCCCACACAGGGCCGAGTTTCGGTTTCACCGTCTTTTTCTGGCACGCTTTTTCTCTGGCAGCGCTGCCAACTCCTTCTCCAGCTTGTAATCTACTGCCTCCTGGATAGGACGGATAGTAAACTGCAGGGTGCCATTACGCACCTCGCCGGATTTCGTGTGCACCTTGGTTGGCTCCACCTGGATGAGTAACTTTTCTTCAAGCTGCCGAATGTATTTAGCGATGGTGTTAGCGCTCATCCCCGTGTTCTGACTTATGCGTCCAATGCTCGGCCAGCACTGGTGCGTTTTTCTGTCCTCGCAGAAAATCAGGTAGGTGTAGACCGACAGTTCGCCGGGGCTTAACCCCAGGGTGAAGATCTCATTCGGCAGAAGGAAATAGTGACCCAAAGGGCTGTGCTTGGTGTAAGTGTTTTTGATTTCCGTGGTTTTACCTCCCCAGTGATTTTTCCAAAATTCTACACCTATGTCCATAGAGAAATCGATGTTTACACTTTGTTCACGGTATATTCTTGCAAGCGTTTCTCAAAACTCACTCGGGGGATCCCCTTTCTTTGTTTACTGCTCTGTAATTTTTGAGGTGGCCCAGGCTACTCTTGAGGGTAAACAAATGGCCGGGATTGCTCCCAGTCTCTGCATGGATATTCAATTTTCTGCCAGGTTATAATCGAACCGCATCAGGAAGCTGGCAGCATGAGTACAGGCGGTTGTTCTCTGGAAATCCGGCTTTTCTCCGGCACACCCGATTCCTCCCAACTGCATTTGGGTAAGCCTTGATTTCATTTCTTGTTCTCTCTATAATGAAATCACCGAAATACTCTCTTACCGCCTGATTAGGAAAGGATGGTGCGGTATGGCTTCTGAAAAGCCAAGCAAAGAACTACCGGCCTGCCCGGTGGAAACTACTTTGATGCTCATTGGGGACAAGTGGAAAGTCCTTATTCTCCGGGACTTGCTTCCCGGAACCAAGCGCTTTGGGGAATTGAAAAAATCCATTGGCAATGTCTCTCAAAAAGTGCTCACCGCGCAGCTGCGCCAGATGGAAACCGACGGCTTGGTTCACCGGGAAGTCTACGCCGAGGTTCCTCCCCGGGTGGAGTACTCTTTGACAGACCTGGGGAAGAGCCTGAAGCCCATTTTAGACGCCATGCAGCATTGGGGCGAGGATTTCAAGGCCGGCCACATTGCCGGATAAACTTACCCCTTGCCCAGGCCCTCCACTGCGGCGGCGATGTCCCCGTCTAAGCAGATGGAGCGGCCCACCAGCTCCCGGGAGGCGAAAGCCTGGCCCCGGTTCACGCAGGCGTACACGGCGTTGGGGTTCTCATAGGCCTGCTGCCAGAAGTTGTACTTGATGATGCCAGGGGTATTCAGCCCTACCCCCAGCTCCAGATACAGGATGACGCTGTCCCGATGCTCTTCCATGAAGTTCTGATACCGGGCAGCAGCTATATGCCAGCCATCGTCCTCCACAAAGGTTGCGTCCGCCCGGAGATTCATGCTCATAGGAGCGCCGCACTTTGGGCAGCGAGGAACCAACTCCGTGGGAACAGCCATCTTTGGCGATGTACCCAGGGGCGGTGTCAAAGCTCTGTCCTCCCGAATGGCAAACCCCTGGGCCTCCAGCATTTGGCGGACATTCGCCTCATTGTCATAGGTCTTTTGGTGGCAGGGCCTGGAGCACTGCCACAGGCCATAGTCCCCTTGGGTGTAGAACAAGCGGCTCTTGTTAAATCCTGCCTTTTGGAAACAGTGATCCACATTGGTCGTCAGTACGAAATAGTCTTTATCCTTTACTAATTCTAATAGATTTTGGTACACCGGCTTGGGCGGGTCGCAGTAGCGGTTTAAGAAGATCATCCGGCTCCAGTAGGCCCACTGTTCCTCAAGGGAAGTAAACTGGGTGAAGCCCCCGGTGTACATATCGTGGAAGCCGTACTTTTCCTCGAAGTCGGAGAAATACCGGCGGAACCAGGGCCCATCATAAACAAATCCCGCCGAGGCGGACAGCCCTGCCCCTGCCCCGATACATACAGCTTCCGCCTGGTCCAGGGCCTTGCACAACTCATCCAAGGAGTTGTTCGTAGATTTCCCGGTCGCTGTTTTTGAATACATTGAAGATTACCTCCAGTTGTTGAGGATGCCGTGCCTGCCACTGTTTCACTGTCTCCACGGCGATTTCCGCCGCCTTTTCATTGGGAAAGTGGAACTCACCTGTGGAGATGCAGCAGAAAGCCAGGCTTTCGCAGTTGTTTTCTGCCGCCAAGTCCAGGCAGGAGCGGTAGCAGGACGCCAGCTGCTGTTCGTGCTCCTTTGTCAAGGTTCCTGAAACGATAGGCCCCACGGTGTGGAGTACGTACCGGCAGGGCAGGTTGTAGCCCCCGGTGATTTTGGCATGGCCGGTTTCTTCCTCGTGTCCCTGCTTGCGCATGATTTCGGCGCATTCCAAACGAAGCTGCATCCCGGCATAGGTGTGGATGGCATTGTCGATGCAGCCGTGGCAGGGGACATAGCAGCCGGTCATGCCGCTGTTGGCGGCGTTGACGATGGCGTCCACCTCCAGGGTGGTGATGTCCCCCTGCCAGAGGTACAGCCCCGGCTGCACCGGCGTCAGCGCTTCCAACTTGGTGACGCCCCGCTCTTTTAACCGCTCCTGAAAATATGCGTCCTGCACCTGCAGAAATTCCCCACTGACGGGGGCCGGCGGGCGGAGATTCATCAAACCGCGCAGCAGACGGCGCTGCTCCTCCTCTGTTGGGAGGGAAACTCCCATGTACTCTCGCCGCTCTTGCAGCAGCTTCTCTATCAGATAGCTTCTCCGCTGGGACTGGGTCATACTTTGCTCACTTCCCTACTCGAAGAATACGCCCCTCTTTGCGGGGTTTGGCGTGGGGTTCCGGGCCTTCCCGGTAGCCCAACAGCACGTTGCACACCGGCACCATATCCTCTGGAACGCCCCACGCCCGGCGCTTTTCCATACCGTACTCCGTGGCGAACACTTCCCCTGTCCGGCCAATGTAGCAGGAGGCTACCCCCAGAAAATGGGCAGCCAGCATGATGTTCTCTGCGATCATGGCCGCATCATCGTGGGCATACTGGCCGGGGCGGGTGAAAATGGTCAACACTGTGGGCGCACCGTAAAAGCCATCCAGAATGGTGAAATCGTCCTGGATACTGGGCTGGTCTGCCGAGATAGAGCGGGCGGTCTTGGCCGGGTTCTGCCCCTTAAACTGCATATAACGGCTGAGTTTTCCCAGCTTCAGGTTCACATCCGGATCCTGGCACACCACGATACGGGAATACTGGTTGTTCCCCGCAGAGGGCGCGTAAAGCCCGGCAGTCAAAATATCCTGCAGGGCTTCCTCCTCCACCTGGCGGTTCTGGAAACGACGGATAGCGTGGCGAGTGGTCATTTTTTCAATCATAGGGTTCATTACACTTTCCTCCTGGTATTTTATTCGTTTCTTCTGTTGACTCTATCATAAGGGAGGAAACATTGCCTGTAAAGTACGCACAAAAACGTGCCTTAGTTACCTAGAAGTAACGATCAGTTTTCTGGGAACAAGCCTGCCTTTCTGCGCAAAAAAAGGGCAGACAACGCTGCCCCGGTTCTTGCGCAAACATTCTCAGAACTTGCCGTTTTGGTTCTGCCAGGTGGACTGGTCCGCGATGGTCTCCATCACATCCCAGTGCTCGGTGATTTTGCCGTTTTCCACACGCCACAGGTCGTAGTAGCTGGTAGGTGCTCCGCCAAAGGTACCCTCACTGACAGCCAGGACGAAGTTACCCCGGGCCAGCACCTGGTGGGTGGTGTTGTAAATCATCTGCACTCCCTGCTCTGCCAGGGCCGCCAGGGCCGTACCCAGGCCGGAAAGGCCATCGGCGATGCCGGTGTTGTGTTGCAGGTATGTGTCGCCATCAAAATAGCTGACAGTCTTTTCCGGATGCTGATTCTGCATCACATCCACGAGGAAGTTTTCAACCAGCTTGCGGTTTTCCTCGGTCCTGTCCAAATCTTTGATTTCCTTGGTGCCATCGATCTGGGTGCGGCCGGAGGGATTGGGGCCGGCTTTGGCAGTCAAGTTGTCCCAGTGCTCGGCAATCAAACCGTTTTCATCAAAGCGGAAGATGTCGAAAGCCACCTGCTCGCCAGCGCCAGCGAAGTTGTAAATGGTGTGCAGGAACACCTTATCTCCGTCCTCAAAGGCCCGGATGTTCTCCACTGTGGTTTTGACAGGGGCAGAGGACAGGTACTCCACCGAGGCTACAAAGGCTTCCCGCCCGGTGCCGTATGCCAGGTTGTGCTGGATATAGCCCTCTGCCAGTAGACCTTTGGCGGTTTCCGTGTCACCGGTGGCGAAGGTGTTGATCAAGTTCAAGGCTTTCTCGATGTTGGTCATGGTATGTTCCTCCTGTAAACTTTTACTCTGTGTTGTCTAAGCCTTGAACCGGCCGGTTCCCTCAGCTCTTGTCTGTATTATAAGCCTGCTTTTTCAACCCGTAAAGTACGCACTTTTTTGTGGCGTAGGCACCTGTGGGTAACAATTGGATAGGCACCAAAAGGATACCTTTTGAGATTATTGCGGGTTTGAAAGCACTACTGTCCTGAGAAAAAATTTGTTTTTTCCATCTTTGTCCCTCAAAATTTCCTCACAGCACCAAATCAGCACCGCTGTTTCGGGACTTGTCTGGGAGAACCGGGCAACACTGCCCCTCCCCCGCTCCTGGCTGCGTTCTCCCACATCCACTCCAAAACCGCGTGCCGAGGGTTCAAGTCCTTCTGCCCCTGCCAAAAAAGTCAGGTATCGCTTGTGCGGTACCTGACTTTTTCGTTAGTGTGCGGTAGGATTTGGCAACGAGGTGCGCCCGCAGGCCTGCCTGCGGTGCGTGTCGTGGGGGCCTGCAGCCCGGTGGGCTGCGTCCAGGCCCGACCGAGGCGGCAGCCGAGACCAAGTCCTTCTGCCCCTGCCACAAAACCGGCGAAAACACTGGGTTTTCGCCGGTTTTCTTTTTTCATGTGTTGCATGGGAATGGGGTTCGTTTTGGTTCGGACACTGGGTTTTCTCATCTGGTTTGACCCGTTCTCAACCGTTCCCATCCCCTCCAGCACCCAAAACGCACCCGGGTTCGCCTTTTTCTGGCTGAATCGGGTGCGTTTAGCTGTTTTTGTCCTCTTTTGACCCGCAAAATTTTCCGCATCTTTTTTGTTCACTCTGCCGATAGGCCTCACAAATTGAAGTCATTGGTGATTCCACTCAGCCGGGATGTGTCCTTTTTGACATAGTACAGCTCGGTGATTTGCGAGGTGGAGTGGCCTAGCAGGTCTGCCACCTGACGGGGTGTGAGAGATTTTATGGAGCCATCCTCCTGCTTAATGCCATTAACCAAGTTGGATGCGAATGTATGTCTGAGCGAGTGCAGACCCTTTTTCTCGATACCTGCCGCTGCCAGGATTCTGTAATAACGCTTGCGGAAATTTACCGGCCTGGTGTAATTTCCATGTTCATCCGGCACCAGAGGTGTATCCTCCCCGAAGCAGGCTTCTTTTCGCAAGTCTTGGATCATAGCAATGGCCGTGTCGTTTAGCGGCACAGTTCGCTTACTCGTTGCCGATTTCAGCTTTCCAACTTTCACATCCCGGCCCGACTCTGCTTGTAGACCATCTCTGCGCCAAACTTCTTTCACACCTCTTTCGAGATGCAAAACCCGCCGCTCTAGGTCGATATCGCTGTTGAGCAAGCCCAGCAATTCTCCCGTTCTTAGTCCTGTGTTAAGCATGAGGATGTAGGCAGCTGCTTGCTGATATTTACGTTTGCCGTTGGTGAAAGTAGCAAACGCCTCTCGCTTGAACTTGGCAATCTCCGTTGGCGTAAACACCGTGACAGTTTCTTGCTCTGGGACACACTCCTTATCTTGAGCGGCAAGAAAGTTGGCTTTCTTCATCATCGGCACGGATTGCATGGGATTCTTCCGAATGAAACTTTCCTCGGTTAGGTAGCGGAAGTATTCGTTGAGGAGGATGTGTACTTTCTTCACCGTGGTGTAGGCGTAGCCCTGCTCCATCCAATGGTTAAGGACGGATTTCAGATCTGCTGCTGTAATGTCCCCAACAATTTTGTCTCCTATCAACGGGAACACCTGGTGCTGGGCGGTACATTCCAGCCGATCGTAGGTGGTGCGCTCCACCGATGGAAACTTGAAAACCTGAAGCCAGTGGGTTAAGCTTTCCTTTATGGTTTTCTGCGACTCGTCTGAGTTACGCACTTCTGCGTTGAATTGTGCGATGTAGGCAGTGATCTTCTGCTGGGCCTCTGTTTTCGTTTTGCTCGAGAACACCTTGCGGCGTTTGATTCCCTGCTCGTCAAAATACCAGATCACGCTTTGCCATCTACCGTCTGTCCGCTTAAATACATTGCCGTTTGTTGTGAGTCGTTTCTTTGGCATAGTTGGTGGTTCCTCCTTCCGGGTTGTTTTATCAACCACCAACACTACCCTAGAGGGTGCGGCAATGTCCAGACCTATGTGGTTCGCCATGTGGAGAAAAATTCCCCCGCCTTTTGGTGGTTTTACACCTACCTGGGGCGGGGCGTTTTCACAGGCCTTTTCTTTGTTTATTGTAACGCAATTTTCGAGGTGGGGGCAGCCCTCCCCTCCTTAATGCAGAGGAAAAGAAGGGGATTTCAAAAAGGGGGTTCGGGGCTTAGCCCCGCCAATTGTGCTCGGCGGACAGCCGGGCGCTCTGCTTGCCCTGCTGATAGCAGGAAATTGTTGTAACCCCTATCCTGACACCGTAGGGAATGGCTCTACACTGGGATAATCCGTCATCTACGACCCACAGCTTGACCCCAAGCCCCTCAAACCGACCCCTATTTTTTGATATTTTGACCCCTCGCGAAAAGCCCGTAGCGACCGGCTCTGCCGGGCGCTGTGAACCCGGGTAGGTGCCGTCCTTAGGCACCTACCCTTTCTCCTGCTCTTTTTTCACACCCTCTTTTCACTGCTTAATGTTTTGACAATGTGTGCCGCATACAGCTCACTCCAAACCCGTTCTATGAGTGGAGGATAATTCCGTTTCCCATCGAGAGCATCTCGGCTCTCTAAGCATTGCCTTTGCAGGCCCGCCCGGGCCTGCTTTTTCTGTCTTTCCTTTTGCCCGCCTGCTTTATCTCTCCCCCTGCGGGAAGGGTGGGTGTTTTCTCCCATCCAGTTTTGCGCTGCCCCTAGATGTGCCCACAACTGGCTCACACGGCCCCAACGGGGTGGAGAACCCGTTTCGATCGTGTCGTTCCCCCACCCTGACCCAAAAATCGCACACAGGGCCACACAGGGGCGGGTTTGGGATTCACTTCCTTTTTCTGGTGTGCTTTTGCTGGGGCAAAGCTGCCAAGTCCTGCTCCAGCTTGCAATTAACTGCCTCTTGGATGGGGCAAATAGTAAATCGCAGTGTCCCGTTCCTCACCTCGCCAGATTTAGTGCGCACCTTGGTTGGTTCCACATCAATGAGCCGTTTGTCCTCCAACTGCCGAATATACTTTGCAACCGTGTTGGCGCTCATTCCAGTGGACTGGCTAATGCGCCCGATGCTGGGCCAACATTGATGCGTTTTCCTGTCCTCGCAGAAAATCAAGTAGGCATAAACCGACAGTTTGCCAGGGATTAATCCCTGGGTGAAAATCTCATTCGGCAGAAGAAAATAATGGCCCAATGGGCTTCGGTTGGTGTAAGTGTTTTTGATTTCCGTGGCGTTACCTCCCAAGTGTTTTTCAAAAAATCTACCCCTAAGTTCGAGGCTACGTCCATAGAGAGATCGGATTTTACAACTTGTTCACAGTATGTTCTTGCAAGGGCTTTTCAATCACCTTTTTGTGAAGGCCTTTTCTTTGTTTACTGCTCCGCAAATTTTGAGGTGCTCAAGTCCTTCACAGCAGTTCCCAAACATTTCAAACTTACACCGGGCGCACCGTACCCGTTAACAGCCATCGCAAAGAAAGGGAGCAGTCATCAGCGCTGTGGGAAACCGGTGATGGGAATTGTCACCTTTTTTCTGCCATGGCTCTCTAATGGGCAGGAACTCATAAGGAGGGTTTGCCGTGAAAAACAGAAATATTGGAATTCTCGCGCCGGTGATCGTCCTGCTGGCCGCCGTCACCATCTTTTTTATCGTCACTACAAACCATCAGCCCGACCAAGAAACGGATTCAGTGCCGGAAGCACCCAGCCAACTGGTTGCGAGTGCTTCCGCTCCCCCGGAACAGGCAGATTCTTCTGCGCCAGCCTCCAGCCAGAGCCCCACCCCGGAAGTCCTCTCGGATCCAGACGCCGACGCCACTCTCGCCGCTTTGGGCACGATAGGGGAAGCATACACCCTGCACGCCCGGCAGTATCAACAGGGGGAAGCGCGGGAGGAAGAGACTGCTTCCCTGGGATGGGATGGCGACATGACCCTTGTGGTACAATCCGCCACCCTGCTTCCCTACGAAGAGGATGTTAACGGTGAGGACGCCGCCCATTCTGTGTGGGGGATGTACGCGGACGGCTTTTCAGATCCCTGTGTTTTACATTTGGAGCTCCACCTGGAAAATGTGGACGCCCACAACCGAACCGGGGTACAGTATCAATTTAACGCCTCGATGTTCTATCTGTCCGCCTATGAGGATCTGATCCCCCAAAACCGGCAGGACCCAACCTACACCACCGTCACCCAGCGTTTCACGGCCATGGAGTCGTACTTTGACAAAAACACCGGCACCAAGGACTACTGGAGTTTCCAGCTCCGGCCTGGGGAAACCATGGATTTTGTTTTGGAATTTCTTATTGACCGCGCCTATCTGGAGCAGCAGTCACCCTTCCTGGCGGTGTCTCAAAATTGGGACATCAAAGCCGGCGTGCTGCTGGATTCCATTGGAGAGGAGGCAATGTCATGAGGTTTTGCCGCTGCCTTCGGGGAGAACTTTACCGGGTCTTCCATACCCCCACGTTCTTGCTGGTACTCTTGCTCCTATCCGCCCTGGCGCTGGTGGATGGGATTCTCGCCTACAGGGAATACCGGCAAAACCTGGAAAACGCCCTGACAACCATTCCCATGGGGGAAAACGGAGCCTTTCAGGAGCTGCCCTTCCTCCAAACGACCACCCTGTACAACTCCTGGATCGGCGGGCATCCCAACAGCGTGGCGGGCTTGATCTTCATTTACGCCTGTCCGGTGTACGCTTCTCTTGCTTACAGCTGGACGTATCTGTCTGAGGAGCAAAACGGCTACGCCAGAATCCTGGTGGCCAAAGTCGGGAAACGCCCCTATTATTTTTGCAAGCATTTTGCGGTGTTTTTTGCCGGGGCTCTCTCCGCGCTGCTTCCCATGCTGGTCAGCCTGCTGCTGGTTGCCTGCCTTATTCCCGCGTACCGGCCAAGTGTGGAAATGGCGCTCTATTACCAGGTGGGCTCCGCAAGCTTGCTGCGCGACCTGTATTTTTCCCATCCCCTGGCCGCCACCTTGTGCAATGTGGGGGAGATCACTCTTTTTGCGGGGCTGTGGGCCACCGTGCCTTTGGCAGTCTCCTACTTCGTGAAAAACCGCTTTATCGCCCTGTTCGCCCCTTACCTGGTTCTTCTGTTCTTGGTGGCCTCCGCCGGGCGGGCACTGGTGTACCGGTCTTTCCTGGAAACCTCGATTTTCAATTATTTGCAGCTTACGGGCACATCCCTGACCCAATCGCCCTGGATGCTCCTGGGGCAAATGGGGGCCCTGCTGATCCTGCCACTTGCCGCCACCTGGGGAAAGGGGAGTTTGGCCGATGTTTTGTAAATTCTTCGCCCACGACCTGCGCCACGGCCTTGGGGACCATCCGTGCCGCCTGGGGGTGGGGTTTCTCCTGTTCTTTTGCCTATCCTCCTACCACTTTCTCACCCTGCGCATCTATGAGCTGACCAACCCGGAATTTTTTGAAACGCCCGTCACCACCGGGGACTACTTTCTGGCCCTCACCGGGGGCTGCGGAAAGGTGGAGCCCGTCCCCGGCGGCGGGACCACCTTCACCATGCCGGTTCTGTGGATCACATTCGTTTTGTGGATCCTGTTCGCCTCTCTGTACTATCCTTTCCTGGATTTGCAGGGCATGGGGAAACAGCTTTTGTGCCTCTCTGGGACACGGGGCGTTTGGTGGGCATCCAAGTGCCTGTGGACAGTTTGCAACACAGTGGCAAATTATCTTTTGGCCTTTGCTGCCAGCGCCCTGGCTGGGATCTGCTTTGGCGCCGTGCCCAGTATGACAGCCCATGTGTACCTGTACCAGGAGCTGGAAATGAACGCTGGAACCCTTACCTCCCCATCCACCTGGGACATCTGGCCGCTGTTTTTTCTCACTGCCTTGGCGCTGGTGGCCCTTAGCCTTTTACAGCTGGCCTTGTCCGCAGCGGTAAAGCCCCTTTTCAGCTACCTGCTTTTGACATCCTATCTGCTGGCGGGCACCTACCTGCAAAGCCCCGCCCTTCTTGGGAATTTTGCCATGCCTGCCCGCAGCGCTTTGCTGGCGGTTTCCGGGCTGGACCCCCTAGGGGGTGCCCTCCTCTGCCTGTGGGTCATTGTAGGCAGCATGGTTGGGGGACGGATTGTGTTTGAGCGAAAAGATATCTTGGGAGGGAACGAGCTGTGAAGTTGGAGCTTCAACATGTGACCAAAGTGATCCGGCGCATCACGGTGCTGAACGATGTAAACCTTACCCTGGAGAGCGGGACGATCTACGGCCTGCGGGGGATAAACGGATCTGGCAAGACCATGCTGATGCGCCTGATGGCGGGGCTAATCCGTCCCACCAAAGGGAAAGTCCTGTTGGACGGGAGGCGGCTGGGTAAAGAGCTTTCTTTTCCCTCGGACATGGGGATGCTCATTGAAAACCCCGCGTTTTTAGACGGCTATACCGCTGCCCAAAACTTGCGGCTCTTGGCAGGCATCCGAAAGAAAGTGGGAGAAGAGCGCATCCGGGAGATATTAGAGCAAGTGGGATTGGGCTGGGAGGACAAGCGGAAATACCGGCAATTCTCTTTGGGCATGAAACAGCGGCTGGGGATTGCCGGGGCCGTTCTGGAACACCCACAACTGTTGCTCATTGACGAGCCCACCAACGCCCTGGACACGGACGGTGTGGAAATGGTGCAGGAGTTGCTTTTGGAGGAGAAAAAACGGGGCGCGCTGATCGTGTTGGCCTGCCATGATTTCTCCATTTTGCAGGGTCTCTCCGATGTGCTATACTCTGTCAAAGAAGGGCGGGTGTCGCCCCTATGAGGAAAAAAAGGAGAAGGATCCTGTGGACAGCGGCGGTGTTGCTGGTGGTTCTCGTGGGGAGGATTCTGTGGGTCAACCTGCATGCCGCCGCTTTCCCCCAAAAGGTCTTTTCCCCGGGACAGTGGGTTCCTTTGGAGGGGGATTTTTTCTACACCAGCCTGGAAAATACAGATGGATATTTTGTCCGCGTCTCCTCAGCTGAAGCCATGACCTACGAGGAATTCCTGGAGCGCTTTGAAAAGCCGCTGGACTACCTGGGAGAAGAAAGCCGCCATGATGTGATCGTCCTAAAGGTGGATTTTAAAAACCAAGACAACACCCAGGGCGGGGTGCTGATTCGGGATTTGAATCTTGTAAACAGCGCCCGGTCCCAGTCTTTCAACCCCAGCGTCAACTACATGGC
The DNA here is from genome assembly GCF_025630755.1 of Acutalibacter sp. LFL-21. Lineage (NCBI taxonomy): Bacteria > Bacillati > Bacillota > Clostridia > Eubacteriales > Acutalibacteraceae > Acutalibacter > Acutalibacter sp. LFL-21. The sequence continues at coordinate 14,463 of NZ_JAOTNT010000010.1, forward strand.
CATTGCCAATCCGGACTTCGATCCCTATACGGAGGGGATCAAGATCCAGCCGGGCACGGAGGCCTCCCTTTTCTTTGTGTACGACACGGTGTCCCGGGCGGACAAAGTCACCTATCTGGAGCAGCAAGCAGGGAAAGAGTCCCTGACCATGTTCCTCAACGTAAGCCTTTATCCCGTACACAAAATGGTCGAGATGGAGGTTCCCTTAACGGTGCTACACGCGAAAAAAAGTTAGACACCCCTGTTACCTTTTGACGGGGAGAGGCCACCAATAAGGTGGAAAGCACAGAAAGGAGGGGAGCGCGGCATGGAGCAAAGAGCGGAACGGCTGGTTCGGCGCGCACGAAACGGGGACACGGAGGCATTTACCCAGCTCATCCTGAGGAACGAAGAAATGCTCTCCCGAGTGGCCCTGTCCCTGCTCCACAACATGGAGGACGCCGCCGATGCCGTGCAAGATGCGATCTTGGCAGCATGGCAGGCCCTTCCCTCCCTACGGGAGCCAAGATATTTCCGCACCTGGTTGGTGCGCATTCTCATTCGGTGCTGCTCTCAGGTGGGTGCTTCCCAAGGCAGGCATGTTCACTTCCAGCTGGAGGAAACTCTGACAGCGGCTGTGGAAACACCAGATTGGGACGAAGCTTTGGACGTACAGGCAGCGTTGGACACCATGAAGCCGGAGGACAAAATGCTATTGGGCCTGTTTTACCGGGACAGGCTTTCCGTTCGGGAGATTGCGAAAGCCTTGGATGTCAGCGAAAGCTGCGTCAAACAAAGGCTCAGCCGCAGCCGGAAACGGTTTCGCGTCATATTCTCTGAAAAGGAGGGGCTCATTCATGGCAAATAACCGGAATTGGAAAAAAGGTCTCCGCACTTACTTTTCCCAGGATGCCGTGCCCCCGGAAATCCACAGCAGGATCGTACAGACTTGCCGCCAGTTACCATCCCATCCCCGTCCACCGGTCAAGGCGGTATGGCGGCGGGTAACTGCCGCCGTTGGGGCTGTGTTGACAGTCTTCGGACTTCTGTGCGGGTTAAATGCTGTCAATCCCGCCTTCGCAGAGAGTATCCCACTGATTGGACGGGCGTTTCGCCTGTACAACACGGGAAAAACATCCCTGGGCAGTTACATGGGGACGTATGACGGTGTGGAGAAACTCCACTATACAGCCCAGGCTTTCAACACAAATCTGTCCCTCACGGTGGAGGAGGGCTTTTGCGATGGATAATACGTTCATCTGACCTTTGCCATTACAGAAACCAATGAGACTTTGCTGGACGGGCTCACTTCTCTAGACGCTTGCGTGACGGCTGCCGCAAACGGGATCCCCTTGGAAGAAGCGGGTGTCTCTCTGTACCCCGAGCAGGAGAATCTTATAGGAGTGCTCTCCCTCCCCCTCCCCTCTGCCGTTGGCAATGGGGATACAGTGGAGGTGACCTATCAACTCACCGATCTCACCCGTGTCTATGATGGTGGGAGCGCATGGGAAGCCGTCCCTGGCTCTTTCACGGGTAGTATTTCCCTCACCGCAGTTACCGAATACAACCAGCAAGTGGCGATTACCGGGGACAGTGCCGGGGTGGAGGTTCACACTGTAGAGGCGACGCCTTCCTACACCAAGATTGAATACACCATTCCCTTTTGGGGCTTCCGCTCGTACACTGTGGATTTTCCGCGGCTCTTCTTGCCGGACGGGACGCCGGTTCCCTACAATCTCAGCCAAAGTCAGGTGCCCAGCCCCGATGATATTCCCCGTGACGCCACAGAGATTTCTGGTTGCGCCTGCTTCGATGGGCTTCCCAGCGGCACCCAACAGGTGATTCTTCGGTTTTTGGAAGAGGATCTTGACCCCTACACAGCAGAAGATATGCTCGCTCACGGCATAGAGGTGCGGGTGCTGGCGGAGATCACCATTGACCTGCGCACGGGAAAATCTACTCCCAGCACTACCTACCAGGACGCCGGAATGACCTTTGCAGGGAACTACCTGGAAACCTATCCCTCTTTGAGCTGGATGATGCCCTTTGACGATCCGGATATGATCGCCCTGGGGCAGGCTGATTGGGACAGCGTTACCTCCATTCCCGGCTTGTTTGAACAAGGTAACAGCCTTTGGGCCCTGCGGTATCAAGACGCGTTCACGGTGGAGTTTGTCACAGACGGCCCCGCCCCTGCCAAAGATCTCACGGTAACGATTTCGACAGAAGATGGGCAGACCGCCGCCCAAGGCACGCTCCGCCATAACTTTGCTCGAGAAACCCATAGCGGCGGGGATCTCTATTACTCCTGGAAAGCCAATCTCCAACCCCAAAGCGGATACGCCCCCAGCCTGCTGGACACCCTTACCGTTTCCTTGACAGACCCGACTACAGGAAATACACTCTACCAGCGCTCTGTCCGCCTCGTTTGGGCTCGCTGAGTTTTGGAGCATTCCTTCGCAGCACCAAACCAGCACCGCTCTTCTGGGACTTATCTGGGAGAACCGGGCAACACTACCCTTCCCCCGCTCTCTGGTGTGCTTCCCCACATCCACTCCAAAACCGCGTGCCGAGGGGCGAGTGCGTGCCAGTGGCATGCAAGCTACGAGCCGACCGAGGCGGCAGCCGAGACAAGTCCTTCTGCCCCTGCCAAAAAAGTCAGGTATCGCTTCTGCGGTACCTGACTTTTTCGTTAGTGTGCGGTAGGATTTGGCAACAAGGTACGCCCGCAGGCCCGCCTGCGGTGCGTGTCGTGGGGCGAGTGCGTGCCGGTGGCACGCAAGCTACGAGCCGACCGAGGCGGCAGCCGAGACAAGTCCTTCTGCCCCTGCCACAAAACCGGCGAAAACACTGGGTTTTCGCCGGTTTCCTTTTTTTCATGTGTTGTATGGTTATGTGGTGCATTTGGGTTCAGATTTTGGGGTTCCCCACCTGTCCGCACCGACTGCACCCCTCTCCAGCACCCAAAACGCACCCGGTTTCGCCTTTTTCGGACGATTTCGGGTGCGTTTCGCTGTTTTTACCCTCTTTTGACCTGCAAAATTTTCGGGCTGGCTTTTGTGCATCTTGCCGCATAGTGGTTACAAGTTGAAGCCATCGGTGATGCCATGTAAACGAGAGGTGTCCTTTTTGACGTAGTACAACTCTGTGATCTGCGAGGTTGAGTGGCCCAGCAGGTCTGCCACCTGCCTAGGTGTGAGCGATTTGATGCTGCCATCCTCCTGCTTAATGCCGTTCACCAGGTTGGAGGCGAATGTGTGGCGAAGTGAGTGCAAACCTTTCTTCTCGATTCCTGCCGCTGCTAGGATGCGGTAATAACGCTTTCTGAAATTCACGGGCCGGGTGTAATTGCCATGCTCATCCGGCACCAGCGGTGTGTCCTCGCCGAAGTAGGCTTCCTGCCGTAAATCTTTTATCATGGCGATGGCTGTGTCGTTCAGTGGTACCGAACGTTTGCTGGTTGCCGACTTCAGCTTGCCAACTTTCACATCTCGGCCTGGTTCTGCTTTGAGGCCATCCCTGCGCCAGATTTCTTTTACGCCACGTTCCAGGTGGAGAACTCGGTGCTCTAAGTCTATATCACTGTTAAGTAGCCCAAGTAATTCGCCTGTCCTTAGTCCTGTGTTGAGCATGAGAATGTATGCAGCCGCTTGCTGGTATTTGCGTTTGCCGTTGGAGAATGTAGCAAATGCTTCCCGTTTGAACTTCGCAATTTCCGTGGGAGTGAACACCGTGACACTCTCCTGCTCCGAGACACATTCCTTGTCCTGAGCGGCTAGGAAATTTGATTTCTTCATCATTGGGACGCTTTGCATGGGGTTCTTTTGGATAAAGCTCTCTTCTGTAAGGTAGCGGAAATACTCATTCAACAGGATATGGACTTTCTTCACCGTGGTGTAAGCGTAGCCTTGCTCTATCCAGTGGTTCAGCACGGACTTCAGGTCGGCGGCGGTGATGTCACCCACGATTTTGTCCCCGATCAGCGGGAACACCTGATGCTGGGCGGTACATTCCAGGCGGTCGTATGTTGTCCGTTCCACCGATGGGAATTTGAAAACTTGCAGCCAATGGGTCAGGCTGTCCTGTATGGTTTTCTGCGATTCGTCCGAGTTACGCACCTCTGCGTTGAATTGAGCGATGTAGGTAGTGATTTTCTGCTGGGCCTCCGTCTTGGTTTTGCTGGAAAATACCTTGCGTCTCTTAATGCCTTGCTCGTCAAAGTACCAGATCACGCTTTGCCAGCGGCCATCGGTGCGGCGAAAAACATTGCCGTTGGTGGTGAGTCGTTTCTTGGGCATAGTTGGCGGTTCCTCCCTTCGGGTGTTTTCTTCAACCACCAACAGTACTCTAGAGGGCTGCGCAATGTCTACCCCTAGTTTTCAAACCAGACGGAGAAAAATCTCCCCGCCTTTTGGCGGATTTACACCTGCCTGGGGCGGGGAGTTTCCCTTTTCTTTGTTTAGCGGCGCAGTTTTTGAGTGGGGGGTTCTCCTTAATGCAGAGGAAAAAATGGTGGGCTGTTCTCACATAGACATCCCGAAACTGTACCCCTCATCCTCTTCAAAGCTCTCGATATTCTCCAGCCGTTGGCCATGGGCCAGCTTCTTGAGGGCCTCCCGCTGGCGCTGTTTGCTCTCCGTCCACACAGGAATAGGCGGTGGGTCCGGCACGTCCATGGCCTGCTCCAGGTAGCGAGTCAGGGCCTCGGCGTTGTAAGTTACTCCGTAAAGCCAACCATAGGAGGGTTCTTCCCCACCGGGTTCAAAGTTTGTCAGCTGGCGGTAGAGGAATAAATATTCCAGGTTGTCTTTCAAAAATGTTTCGTCATGCAAGCTGCTGTCCCGGCAGCGATAGCCCTCCGGCGTGATGAACGTGATGTGCTTTCGGCTGGCCGACCACTTCACCTGGTAGCCTTCCCGCTCCAGAAATTCAACGAAACTTTCCTTATCTTCTGCCTCTTCTAAGGCCTGGTTAAGGACGAAAACCATTTCCAGCTCTCCCCACGAAGCCCGGCCTGATATTCTCCAGGCTCCATGCGCTTCTTCCGGCTATACTTCTGCGGTTTGGTAAGGACACTCAGGTGGTACTTCATGCAAATTTGGTCGTTCACGTCCCGGTGGTGCTGCAAGTCAGCTGTGTTTTGGTGGAGCTTCTTACCATCTACGCAGCTCACCGAATTCACGATCAGGTGGTTGTGAAGGTGGCCCGTATCGATATGTGTTGCCACTAAAACCTCGAAGTCGGGGAACTCTTTCTCGGCCAGCTCCACTCCTATGGCGTTTGCCAGCTGTGGGGTTAGTCTATCACCCTCGGCAAAGGATTGGACGAAGTGGTAAAACTGGCGGCCCTCCATCTTGTGAAATCTCTTTTTCGTGGTGAGGAATTCGATATAGGAGGACTGGGGGACACAGTTATGCCCCGCCACCAGCGAGATGCCACGCCACAAGGTTTTCTCATCTTTGGCGACATACCCCATGGCTCCCGCCATTGCTCCACGGGTCTGCTTCACGTTACGGATCGCAATGAATGTTGCCACAGTCACTCCCCCTCCCAGTAAATTTCCTCGATGAGTCCATAGAGGTTTGTGTAAGCCTCGGTGAAATTTTCGGCGTCCACCAGGTCGATGCGGCCCATGTTCGCCAGCTTCGTCAGCTGGTTAAGGTTGCGCCCCTGGGCTTTCAGTTCGGATAAAACGGGAGCCAGATCGTCCGCCTGTCGGACATTTTTGCCCAGGGCAGACTTGACGATGTAGTCGGTGACGGTCATGTTGGCCTGCTGCGCTTTGCGCTCAATGGCAGCTTTTTCAGCTGGGGTCAGCCTGGCGGTAAGGATGGCAGTTTTCTTTTTCATGCGGTTCTCCTTTCTGTCCTTTTTTCTGCAAAACGCCCTCGACCTTGCCCTTGAAAACTCCCCCTTTAGGGGGCCGGGGGGTGCGGCCGTTCTCGCCTGCCGGCTCGGTCAGCGCTAAACGGTCGCCACTGGCGACCAGCGCCGTATAGCCGGACGCTATGCTTGCCCTGCCTAAAGGCAGGTTTTTTCTGCTTTTTACACTACCGCTACCGACCTCTTAATGTCCAGCTTTTTATTTTTAACTTTTTGTGTATATGTTTTTCGCTGTTTGGGACTTCATTTTTCAGCCGTTCCTCTTTTCCAAACTTTCCTCCGGTGGCTCTTTACCAGGGTTGACCCCCACCCAACTTGATTCGTTGGGCTTTTAATGCAGAGAAGCCCGGTGCTTTTCCGCAGGAAAAGACGGATGCTTCGTATCCGAGGGCTTCTCTAGGCAGTTGCCTTTGGCAACTGCTTCACACGGCTCCAACAGGGCCGGTCTGGGGCTTCGCTGGTGTTTTGTTTCCCTACCCGGATCTCAAAACCGCACACAGCGCTTCACAGGCTGAGTTTCGTTTTTGCGTCCAAAACGAGATTACCCCTCCCCCTAAAGGGGGGAGGGGCGGGGTATCACCTTTCTTGGGTTGGTCGGGTTTGCCCTGCTCGTTCAAAACTGGGGCACGCTGGCCCAACAGGGCCTGTTCGGGGCTTCGCTGGTGTCGTTCCCCTACCCGGCCTCCAAAACCGCACACAGGGCCACACAGGACCGAGTTTGGATTTCACTGTTTTTTCTTGGGGTGCTTTGGGTCTGGTAGCGCTGCCAAATCTCGTTCCAGCTTGTAATCTATCGCTTCCTGGATGGGACGGATGGTAAATCGCAGGGTGCCATTCCGCACCTCGCCGGACTTGGTACGCACCTTAGTGGCTTCTACGTTAATGAGCCGTTTGTCCTCTAGTTGCCTGATGTACTTTGAACCGTGTTGCATCTAAGTTCCCGGCTATGTCCATAGAGAAATCGGGTTTTACATTCCGTTCACAGGTATTTTATTGCAAGTGTTTTTCGAAAACCTTTTACGCAGCCCTTTTCTTTGTTTACTCCACCGCAAATTTTGAGGGGTCCCTCCCCTGTTTTGGATAAGCAAAAGGCCGGAATCATTCACCATAGTTGCCAAAATTCTTCTACGCTTTCTTGCATCATTCGGTATATCCCGGTATAATAAAAAAACACAGAAGGGAGCTGATCTTCATGCCCGACCATGGCATTTATGAAAAAGTGGACATTCACGGGGCTGTCCCGGGATTTATCATTCGTCACACCAGGCCAGGAAGCGAGATCGTCAAAAGCCATTGGCATCAGGAGCTGGAGATCAACACGGCCTTCGAGGGTTCCTCTCGGTTCTTTATCAACGGTCGGGTGGAGGACGTGACTCCTCAACATGTGGTTCTGGTGAACAGCCGGGAAGTGCATTCCTCTATCCCTTATTTTCCCACAGACGGGTTTGCTGTCACCGGTATCACTCTTCAAATCAGCTACCCTTTCCTGAAAAGCTTGGTTCCCAACTATGATGACTACTACTTCGTCCTAACACAGGAGGCTAACGCGAAGATTCATTCCCTGATCCTAGCACTCAACGAATGGTACGAACAGGAGAACACCCCTTTCCTGCAGGTGCTTGTTATCCGCCAGATCTGTGAAATTGTCTATATTCTGCTCTCCCAGTGCTGCCAAAAGCGGGACCAGACTAGGGAGGACACCTCGCAAGAACCTTTCCAAAAGCTGGAGAGGATTCTATCTTACATTCACGAGCATTATAGCGAGCCTCTCCACTCCGCCCAGGTGGCACAGCAGTTTTTCTTCTCCAAGGAATACTTCTGCCGCTTTTTCAAAAAGTACACAGGGGTCACCTTTTCCCAGTACTTGGCGAAATACCGGGTCCTCCAGGCAGAACAGCTGCTTTCCCACACATCCAAAAAGATTTCCGAGATTGCCCAGGAAACCGGGTTTGCCGACGAAGGCAGCTTTATTCAACATTTTCGAAAATACTATGGCTTAACCCCCAGAAATTATCGAAACGATATCATTCAAAACCCATTTTTCCGCCAAGAATAGTCAGTTTTCCCCAAAACAGTGGTCAATCTTGCCATATTTTCTCAACTACCTTCATGGTATTCTAACAGTATATCTGTAAGCGGAATGCGCGCACCGCCTGCTACATTCCTTTGACCTGGAGGGTTGAAAACATGACAGAGAAGAAACAAGACAAGCTCCCTGTGTCCCAAATGATCGGCTTTGCCCTTAACGGCTGCGGCTCCAGCTGCATTGCCGGCATTTTGGGCAGCTTCCTCACCGTCTACTTGACGGACAACCTGCTGCTTTCCATGGGCTTCATCACAGCCATGATGACCGCCGCCCGCATCATCAACGCAGTCACCGAGGGCCTGAGCGGCTTCCTCATTGATATGACCCACACCAAAATGGGCAAGGCCCGGCCTTGGATCTTGGGCACCGCTTTCTTCGTGGCCCTGCCTGTGTTCCTAATCTTCAACACCCCTACCAGCTTCGGCCCCACCGGTCGTATGATCTGGGTGTTTGTGAACTACCTGCTCCACGTGGCCGTGTTCGGCGCCGTCATCAGCATCGCCACCGCCACCCTACTCATCAAGATGACCTCCAACTCGGTGGAACGGGCAAAGGTTACCAACTTGGGCAGTCTCTTGGGACAGATCTCCAACCTGATTGTCAGTGCCTACGGCGTACCGGTGCTCATGTACTTTGGCGGCTACGAAACGGGCTACTTCGGTTTGAGCCTGATTTTCTGCTCCATTGGCTTTATCCTGCCCTTCCTCACTGGTGTTATCTGCCGGGAAACGCCGGAGGTGTGGGCTGAGGCTGCCCAGCAGCTCAGCGCGGCTCGGAAGCGCCCCACCCTGCCCGTTAAAACCCAGCTAAAGTACGTTTTTGGCTGCAAATACGCCCTTCCTCTGTTTGGCATGTTCCTCACTTATAACTTTGCCGGGATGATTTTCGGCTCAATGGCCATCTACTTCCTGCGTGACGTGCTGGGTAATGCCGGCTACATGACTCAGATCAGCTATGCCAAACTGGTACCCGGTATTCTCTGCTGCCTTTTGGGCATTGTGCCCATTGCCAACGCCAAGCTGGGCAAGCGAAAGGTGCTGGTGTTGGGTTCCATGTTCCAGGTGGTGGGCTATGCCTTGATGATTGTCCCCAACCTGGCCTTCGTCATGATCGGCAATGCGATCTACGGCATTGGCAGCGCTTTCTTTGGCGTGCTGTTGGGCACTGCTACCGCCGATGTGGCTGACTACATCAACCTAAAAAACAAAACCGACCTCTCCGGTCTTTCCACCAGTATCGCCCAATTCGGCATGCGGTTTGGAATGCTCCTGGGCAGTGTAGGCGTAGCGGCTGTGCTGGCTATTGGCGGATACAGCGGCGAAGCGGCCAACGCTGGTCTGACCCAGTCCTCCTTCACTCTGGTGATGGAAACTGTGGGCTACGCCGTGATTCCCTTGGTGTGCAGCATCCTGCTGGTGCTGTTCAGCAGTCGGATGGACGCCGACAAAGAGGTGGCTAACATGAGAAAGGAAGGCGCACAGTAATATGGCAGACGTATTTGACCGTTTCTACCTTCCAGAGGACGCTGGCATCTCCTCCATCGCCATCGCCAACTTCCTTCAGGATTGCGATAAAATCCACTACAAGCTGCGGACACTCCACATCATCCGTCACGGGAAAGCTGTGGTGGAAACTGCCCGCTATCCCTTCCGTGCCAGTGACAAAAGGCTAGTGTACTCGGTGAGCAAGACCTTCACTTCCACGGCCATTGGATTTGCCGTAGACGAAGGCCTGGTGAACGCGGCTGACAAACTGCTGAAGTACTTTCCCGAGTGCGAGGGCCTGGACATGGACCCCCGGGCAAGGGAGATCACCCTGCGGGACGTGTTGACTATGAGCACCGGCCATGAACGAGACACCGTGGGGGACATGTGTAACAGCGAAACCACCCCCTGGCCGGAGATCTTCTTTACTCGGGAAATGGCATACGAGCCCGGGGAGCACTTTGTGTACAATTCCGGCGGCACCTACATGCTTTCGGAGGTCATCAGCCGGGTAACGGGCAAGAGCCTGTTTCAGTGGCTTCAGGAAAAGCTCTTTGGGCCCCTGGGCATCACCGACGTGAGCTGGGACACAAACGGCAAGGTGAACACCGGCGCTTGGGGTCTACTCATCGCCCCCAGGGACCTTTGCAAGGTGGGCATGCTCTACCTGAACAAGGGTCTGTGGAACGGCCAGAGGCTCCTTTCCGAGGAGTGGATTGAAGAGGCCTCCACACCCCATGTTTCCACCCTGAGCCAAGGCTGTGCCGGCTGGGGACAGCGGTACGGCTATCAGATCTGGGAGAACAGCCCTGGCAGCTATCGGGCGGACGGCGCTTTTGGCCAGTTTGTCATGGTGTTTCCGAAAGAGGACATGGTCATTGTCACCACAGCGGAAGAAATTGACGGCACTCGAGTCTTCCCTCTGGTGGAACAGCACCTGCTTTCAAACCTGACAGACCCCCAAAAGGGCCGGGACGCCTGGGCTTACGAGCACCTGCAAAAGGTGCTGTGCCAGTGGGAAGCCCCCGCTGTGTATGAACCAAGCTCCTCTTATCTGCAAATTGCCCTGCAAAACCGGACCTACCAGCTAAAGGGCATATCCTCACAGGAACAGCACACCCTGCGGATACAAACATTCAACAGCCGGCTATGCATCATCGTAGACGAAAAACAGAAGGTGGAGAGCTCTTGTGTGGCCGACGTACATGGAGAAACAGAGTTCGCTATCGAAATCCCCAGCAACAGCCCACTACGGGGAGAGGAACAAAGGTCCCGGCCATGGGCCTACTCGGCGCATCACGCCTGGGTGGATCAGGATACCTTGCTTCTCACCGTATGCTGGCGAGAAACCGGACACTTCCAAACCTGGAAATTCCTCTTCGGCGGAAACCATCTGACTCTTTGGATTACCGATGGGGTAAAAGGGATGTTCGAGCTGTTCGGCGCTGTCAGCGACCAGAATGTGCGGTTTTGTGATATGATTTTTGAAGGCAGCTTGCAATAGTGATTGTTCCTGCGATGTTTACAACACCTTTGGGGAACGGCTTCTTCTAAGCCTTAAAAATTCGGACGGTATGGCAACACACCGTCCGAATTTTTTAAGCACTGTCCTCCCTCTTTTACTGCCTACCGCAGAAAGCCATCCCTGTTTAGAGCCAGGGAAAGCGGCAGATCCTCAGCGGCCTCGTTCCAGCAGCAGAGGAAGCATAAGCGCCATAACAGGGTTCGAGTTGAACATTTCCGCTCCTTTCCTTGCATCCAGCAAGCTAGGCTTTTATAATAGTGTTATAAGAGTTTCCGCAGCCTCTAATGGGAGCAGGCTCTCTGCAACACCATCGCCAGATGGCCACTAAAACCGTACCCATTCAAGCTATACGCAGGAAAGGAGTCAAGCGCTATGGAACCCAAAGATGCCTCCCACGCCATCCGCTATTTTTTTGAAGGTGATTTCCTTCCCCACCGAAAAGCCTTTCAGATGCGCTGCCCTCCTGCCATGCGTCTAGATAAGGGTATGCAACTATGTGCCAGCGGGGAGAGTAAAAACTGGATGTACTATTTGTGCAAGGGAAAACTGCGGGTCTACACGGGTAATTCCCAGGGGAACGAGCGCACTGTGGCCCTGCTGGGGCCGGACAGCATTGCTGGGCTGGATTGCTTTCTGCCGGAAGCCCCGTCCCTCATGACAATCGCCTGTATGACGGATTGCTGGCTGATTCCCTTTCAAAACAGCTTTTTGGAGGAACTGACGCGAAACGACCCAGAATTCGCAGTAACGCTGACGCAGTATTACTGCAAGGTGCTGCGGCAGCTCTGTTATGATGCCGCCAACCAAAGCATTCACAGCGTCTTTCTCCGTCTAGCCAATTTTCTCCTGGTCAACTGGGACGGGACAGGTGAGGCCCAGGTCCGGCTGAGCCAGCAGGAGCTGGCCTATGCGGTAAACTGCTCGCGGGCCAGCATTTCCCGAGCATGCAGGGTCTTGAAAAAAGAGGGCATCATTTCCATGGAAGGCGTTGGATTCCGCATTGTGCATTTAGACAAACTGAGAGCACTGTGCAGCCAACATGCCTGAGGCGCAAAAAAGGGACCCACACGGGTCCCTTTCCTGTATACTCAATTATCTCAAACCTTCAATCCGGCCTTATAGCCGTCGTGGATGGCGTCGTAGATTTTGCCAATGGCCTGGCTGTCCCCCACAGAAAAGACCCGTATTCCCTTCTCCAGAAGCTGGTCATAGAGGCCGCTGTTGGGCTTCATGCCGGTGGCAAGGAAAACATGGTCCGCTGGGACAGTTTTTCCCCTGCCCTTTTGTTCAATCACCACACCGGCCTCCGAAATGGCAGCAACCCGGGAGGAAGTGTACACTGCCACATTGCGTTCCTGAATCCACTGGCTGTAAACCGTGCGGTCACTGTCACTGCAGCCATTCATAATCTGTGGCAGCATTTCCAAAATAGTGACATGGGTATTCGGCCGGGCGCTGAAGAACAAAGCTGTCTCCACGCCGATGAGCCCGCCGCCCACAACTACCACTTCCCCAGTGGGACGAGGTCCGCCGTCCTTCAATGCCTCCACGGCCAAGGTGACGTTCTCCCGGTCCGCGCCGGGAACAGGCAGCCCAGCGGGAGAAGCGCCAGCCGCTACAATCACCGCATCGAAATCCTCCAAGTCCTGCAAAGCGGCTTCCTTTTCCACAACATGGACGCCGTGCTTGTTCACTTGGGTCACCAGATATTTGTGGGCGTCGCGAATGTCCGCTTTGAAGTCAGGATAAGATGCCTCGAACAGATAGCCGCCCAGAGCACGCTTTTCGAACAGCGTTACATCATGGCCCCGGAGGGCGGCTGTGTCCGCCGCTTTCAACCCTGCGGGTCCCCCGCCTACCACCGCTACTTTTTTCTTTTCCTCTGCTGGATGGATGGCCAAAGCATCCTCAAAACCCAGCAAAGGGTTCATGGTGCAGTTGATGGACTTGCCCAGGTGATTGCCCCGGTCCAGACAACCCTCGTTGCAGCGGATACAGGGTGAAATATCCTCGGCACGGCCTTCCATAGCCTTCTTGGCCCAATAGGGGTCTGCCAACAGAGGACGTCCCATACTGATGAAATCCGCCTTGCCACTGGCCAAAATTTCCTCGGCATAGTCGGGTTGGGTGATAGAGCCGGTGGCGAAAACGGGAATATGTACCGCTTTCTTAATGGCCTCTGCCGCCCAGACATTGTGGCCGCGATTCAGCTGCATGGGGGTAACCTGATGGATCATTTGATGATGGTCGCCGCCGCTGACATCGATAGCGGCACAGCCCAACTCCTCTAGGCGCTGCGCGTAGTAGATGGTATCTTCAATGGACATGCCGCCAGGCTCATAATCCGTGCCGCTCAGCCGGACAATAATGGGGAAATCCTCCCCCACATATTCCTTGCAGCGCGTAAAGACCTGCTCTAAGAACCGGAACCGGTTTTCACGGCTGCCGCCGTACCAATCGGTGCGCTGGTTTGTAAAAGGCGACAGGAAATTGGTGATGAGATACCCATGCGCACCATGAATCTCCACCACCTGGAAGCCAGCGGTCTTGGCGCGGCGGGCAGCTTGGCCGAAATCCTCCACCAGCTGGTCAATTTCATCTAGGGTGAGTTCCTGGGGAATAGCCGCCCTACCATATCGTTGGTACATCAAGGGCCAGGGATTGGGGGAGGCTGACTTCATGGGAGGCCCTAAAAACCGCTGGCGTCCGCAGTGCTCAATTTGAATGCAGGGAACACAATCCAGGTTTTTCAGAGTATCCGCCAACCAACCCAGTCCAACGATGTATTCGTCATCGCAAATGCCCAATTGGTTAGAGGCAGATTTGCTGCAATCCCGATCCACATAAGCGTACTCCACAATAACCATGCCCACCTCGCCCCGGGCAAGATCCTCATAAGTGCGCACTAGCCGAGAGGAAACTGAGCCATCCATATGACTCAATCCTGTGGTCTGGGGCGCCTTGCAGATGCGGTTTTTGATGGTAACATTTCCAATTTTGCAGGGGCTGAACAGAGTAGGATAATACGGATTCATAAAAAACGTGCCTCCTCCATAAAAGTTTTCCACACAACGTAAGTATAGCTTCTTTTCTGCAAAATTCCCGATAGCTGATTTTCCTATTTCCTTTAAAATAATTGCGTCAAATGTTACACCTCTTCCCGAGAGGGTCGGATTTGTGCTTTTCTATAATATTGCGTGCGCACGCATTTTATGATATACTGTGACCGCTTCCATACAAGAGGAGGAAAACTATGAAACTTTTAAAATGGCTCTCTGTGGCTGACCGGTTCACCAAGGCTTACTTGGATCAAAGGCTGGAGCCCTTGGGCATTAACAGCAGCCAACACATGTACCTGCTTAAAATATGCGGAAATCCCGGGATTTCCCAGGATTCCCTGCTGGAAACCTTTTACGTCCATCCCAGCAATATAGTCCGCACCGTTGCTGCACTGGAACGAAAAGGGTTTCTGACTAGGAAGCCCAGTGACAAGGACAGGCGGACCTGGAAACTCTATCCTACGGAAAAGGCGCTGAGCATTGCCAAGCAGGTCCGGGAAACCTGTGACGAGGCGGAGCGCTTTTTCATGGAGGGTATGGACAAAGGGAAACAGGACGTTTTTTTGCAGAGGCTGACTCAGCTTGGAGAACGCGCCTCACTAGAATTGGGGATTACGAGAAAGAAGGATGAATTTGATGAGTAAAGAAATTTTCGAAAACCCATTGGGCTCGGACAAAATATCCAAGCTGCTGCGCAGTTATGCCATTCCCAGTATTGCCGCTACATTGGTCGGTTCTCTTTATAACATTGTAGACCAGGTTTTTATTGGGCAAGGTGTGGGATATGTTGGCAATGCCGCTACCAATGTATCTTATCCCCTCTCCACCATCTGCCTGGCCATTTCCCTTTTGATTGGAATAGGGAGCGCTTCTCGTTTCTCTCTCTATCTAGGACAAAAAACTCCGGAACGAGCCGCCCGGATTGCTGGAAGCGGCGTTTGCCTGATGGCGGGCGCCGGGCTGCTTTATCTGGTGCTGGGAGAGCTTTTTCTCACACCACTGTTGAAGGTCTTTGGCGCCACCCAGGAGGTTCTTCCCTATGCTCAGCAATATGCTGGGATCACACTGCTCGGAATGCCGCTCCTTATTCTGACCAACGGGATCAGCAATTTAATCCGCGCCGATGGAAGTCCTAAATACTCTATGATTTGCATGGTATCCGGTGCAATTGTCAACACCATTCTGGACCCGCTTTTCATTTTTCAGTTTCACTGGGGTGTGGCTGGTGCTGCTTGGGCCACAGTGTTGGGACAAGTTCTCTCTTTTCTTTTGGCGCTACGGTATTTGTGGCAGTTTCGCACAGTGAGGCTGACAAGGCCCTGTTTTGCCATTTCTATTCCAGACACCTTGAAAACCCTTTACATGGGAATCAGCAGTTGCATAAACCAAGTAGCCATTACAGTGGTACAGATTGTGCTAAACAATTCCCTCACCCATTATGGGGCTCTCTCCTCCTTTGGAGAGGAAATTCCGTTGGCAGCCTGCGGTATTGTCATGAAAACAAACGCTATTTTGCTTTCTATTATTGTGGGCATCTCCCAGGGGATGCAGCCAATTATTGGATACAATTATGGTGCGGGGAAAACGAAGCGGGTAAAAAGTGCTTATCTGCTGGCACTGAAATGGAACTTTGCGGTTTCTGCAGTGGGGTTTTTACTCTTTCAGTTTTTCCCGCGCCCCATCATTTCCCTATTTGGCAACGGGAATTCTCTGTACTTTGAATTTGCGGTTTTATTCATGCGCACTTTTCTATTTATGGTTATCGTCAATGGAGTGCAGCTTTTATCCTCCAACTTTTTTACCGCCATTGGAAAAGCGCTGCGAGGGCTCCTTCTTTCCCTGACGCGGCAGGTGTTTTTCCTCATCCCACTGATACTGCTTCTCCCCCTTTGGTTAGGAATTTTCGGTGTCTTGCTTGCCGGACCCATTGCCGACTTTATTGCGTTCTTAGTCTCTCTCTTTTGCGTGCGTCAGGAATTCCGCAAAATGTCCAGCCAAGGAGAAAGCCAGACTGTCTCGCAAATCGAATAACAACACTCCGAAATCTGCTTCATTCATTTATTCCATCATCCGTCATATCAATCTGGGTTTGGGTACCCTGCGTGCCCCGTCCTGGGAGCACCAAACCAGCACCGTTCTTTTGTGATTTTGTGAGAAGGACAGCTTAAACCCGGTTCTCCACGGCTCTCGCTGCCGAATTCCCACATCCACTCCAAAACCGCGTGCCGAGGGTTCAAGTCCTTCTGCCCCTGCCAAAAAAGTCAGGTATCGCTTGTGCGGTACCTGACTTTTTCGTTAGTGTGCGGTAGGATTTGGCAACGAGGCACGGCTGCGCCCTGCGCAGTGCGTGTCGTGGGGTGAGCGAGCGCCAGTGGCGCTCTGCCGCGAACCGGTCTCAGCTGCCGCTTCGGTCGGTGCTGGGCGCTCCCCACTGGGGAGCAGCACCCGAGGCGGCAGGCGAGACTAAGTCCTTCTGCCCCTGCCAGAAAACCGGCGAAAACACTGGGTTTTCGCCGGTTTTCTTTTTGCCTGTGTTGCATGGGAATGGGGTTCATTCTGGTTCGGACACTGGGTTTTCTCATCTGGTTTGACCCGTCCTCAATCGTCCCCATCTCCTCCAGCACCCAAAACGCACCCGGTTTCGCCTTTTTCGGGCTGAATCGGGTGCGTTTCACATTTTTCACTGTTTTTTGGCCGCAAAATTTTCGGGCTGCTTTTTGTGCATCTTGCCGCATAGTGGTTACAAATTCATGAAAAAGCGGGCCCGGCAAGGCCCGCCCATGCTTACTTTTTCAGTTGCAATCCATCCTTGAAAGCCTCGCCCACACGCTCGGTGACTTTGTAATATCCGTGAGTGTAGGGGTCAAACGCGATGGCATTCACCAGGGACATGTCCAGCTTGCCGTCCCGCATAACACTCTCGTCGGCTGTGACTTTGACCACCTTGCCGATGACACCGCAGCCATATTCATTGGTCTGGTACTCAATGAATTTACATTCCAAACACAGGGGGAACTCGTTGATGATGGGAGCGTCCACCATGTCGGCCTTGGTGGCGGTGAGCCCGGCTGCGCTCAGCTTATCTGCTACTGTATTGCCGGAGGCCACGCCGAAATAATCAGCCTCCACCACATGGGCGGCATCAGCGATGCTCACGGTAAAACCGCCTCTCGCCTTGATGTTCTTTACGGTTTTGTGGCTTTCTGTTAAATTTAAGGCCACAGTATCACGCTCCTGCATAGTACCCCAGGCAGCGTTCATCACGTTTACGGTGCCATTCTCGTTATAGGTAGCCACCATCAGCACGGGCATGGGGAAGATTCCCTCGGTGATATTGAGCTCTTTTCTCACAGCAATGCGCCTCTCTTTTTTATTTTAGAATTGACACACAGAGTGCCTTCCTCTATCATTATAGCTAGTAACAAACTAAAAACAAGTACTGAATTTATTGTAAGGTACTAGCTTGGAGGTAAGTTATATGATCTCTGACTATATCGAAAAGGCTAATTTCGAGGATACTGGTTTTGCCTACACTCTATCCCTCATTAGCGGAAAACATAAAATGGTGATTCTCTACTGTCTGATGGAATTCGGTGTAGTGCGGTTCAATGAACTGAAGCGATACCTGAAAACAGTAGCGGACAAAACCTTGAGCGCGAATTTAAAAGAACTGGAACGGGATCAGTTGATCGTCCGCAGGGAGTATCCTCAAATCCCACCCAAGGTAGAGTATTCTCTCAGCGAGCGAGGCAAGTCTTTGATGAATATTCTTGACCAACTCTGTGTATGGGGAGAGGAAAACAGGCTTTGAGCCCTTATCCGGGAACGTGACTAAAATCTTCTATAACAGGCCGCAGCCCCTATCGTGACACCGTAGGGAATGCCTCTGCACTGGGAAAACCTGGCATTCACGACACCCAGTTTGACGCCAAGGCCCCAAAACCGACCCCTAAAAATCGGAAAATTGACGCCTTGCAAAATTCCCGGAGTGGCCGGCTCTGCCTGCCACTGTGAGCCCGAGTAGGCGCCGCTCTTAGGCGCCTACTCTTTCACCTGCTGTAAAATCACACCCTGTGATCCCTGTTCAATGTTGGGGCATTGTGAACCGCCCACAGCCCTCTCCAAACCCGTCCTCTGAGTAGAGGAAAAATTCATTCTCGATCGGGACTGTCTCGTATTCCATATTGCCTTTGCAGGCCCGGCTGGGCCTGCTTCTTTCTTTTCTGCTTGCCTCTGATCTTTCTCACCGACTCCTCATCGAGTGAAACTGAAACTGGTTTTCTCTCATCTGGATTCGTCGCTGCCCTTCGATTCGTCCACAACTGCCCCACACGCCTCCAACGGGGCGGGTAACCTGTTTTGCTGGTATCGTTTCCCTATCTCGGTTTAAAAATCGCACACGGGCGCTCACAGAGCCGAGTTTGGATTCACCGCCTTTTCTTGGAGTGCTTTGGGTCTGGTAGGGTTGCCAACTCCCGCTCCAACTTGTAATCTATCGCCTCCTGGATGGGCCAGATGGTAAATCGCAGAGTGCCGTTTCGAACTTTCCCATCTCGAGTCTGTACTTTTGTAGGTTCAACATCGATGAGCCGCTTTTCCTCTAGCCGCCAGATGTACTTAGCAACCGTGCTGGTACTCATCCCAGTGTGCTGGCTAATGCGTCCGATGCTGGGCCAGCACTGGTGCGTTTTCCTGTCCTCGCAAAACAGCAGGTAGGCGTAGACCGACGGTTCGCTGGGACTTAATCCCAGGGTGAAAATTTCATTCGGCAAAAGAAAATAGTGACCCAAAGGGCTGTGCTTGGTGTAAGTGTTTTGGATTTCCGTGGCGTTACCCCCCCTGTTGATTTTTCAAGATTCTACACCTAAGTTCGAGGCTTTGTCCATAGAGAAATCGAAGTTTACAGTTTGTTCACAGTATAATTTTGCATGCGTTTCTCAAAGCTTACTCGGCGAAGTCCTTTTCTTTGTTTACTGCTCTGTAAATTTTGAGGTGCTCTGCCCCTTTTTTGGGTAAGTAAAAGGCCGGGATCACTCACCAGTGATCCGCGAAAACTAAAAAAAGCCCCTGAGTACCAATAAGGTGCCCAGGGGCTCTCTGTATTACTCCCTATTCTCCAGCACGTCCTCCACGATCTCCTCCACCCTGTCTGCCAGCAGTTCGGAATTGGTGTAGTTGACGATGGTCTGGGCCAGCTCGTCCCGCTTGACGGTGGATTCTGGCCGGAACGCGCCGGTATCATCACCATTCATCACCTTTGCGGCCTTGACCTCCTCTACGGCGCTCTTGGCCCACTCAGGGGTATCCTTTTTGGCCTGTGCGGCCACATACTCCTGGATGGCCTCCAGGGCGATCTTTTTTACTTCTTCTGCGGTCATGCCGTCTTCCTCCTTTTCGGGCGTTTTTTCGCCGGTCATTGCCTTGACGATACTTGGATAATCCTTGTAGGCCCAGTTGCCGTCAAAATCCTTCCCGCCGATGCTCCAGGTGCTGGTATACTGCCAAATACCATAGGATCCTTTATATTGGCACTCCGAATAATACTGGGCCACCCAGCTGTCATACCTGCTGAAAACCGGGGCCGTCAGGTAATTATTCCACCAGTTGAGGGAGGTGTACACGCCGGCATATAGTTCACCAGATCGATAGCGGTGAGGTAGTCCTCGTTGCGATACATCCATATACGATTGCCGCCGATGCTGAGGCCTACTACGCATTTCTATCCACGCCCTCCGCGAGGAGGGCGACCAAGAAAATCATTCGTACCGCCTCTCCAGCTCTTGATTTCTATCCACGCCCTCCACGAGGAGGGCGACCAGGGTCTCTTCCATCTCGTCCTGGGAGAGTGGTATTTCTATCCACGCCCTCCTCGCGGAGGGCGACCAAAACTGCTTTGGAAGCAGTCCGCGCCGCTCTAATTTCTATCCACGCCCTCCTCGCGGAGGGCGACACATGGAGTGGTTCCCCAGGTCTTCCGGCTCGATATTTCTATCCACGCCCTCCTCGCGGAGGGCGACATCATCGGGGGCTTTCCCAAGCGGGCAGGGGAAAGATTTCTATCCACGCCCTCCGCGAGGAGGGCGACTGATGCAAAAGACCACATGATGGGCGAGCTGGAAATTTCTATCCACGCCCTCCGCGAGGAGGGCGACGGAGGGAAAGCTGTGCCAGGGGACGGAAGCCAGGATTTCTATCCACACCCTCCGCGAGGAGGGCGACAGCCCCCGTAAGAGCTACAACCCATGCTTTGGGTATTTCTATCCACGCCCTCCGCGAGGAGGGCGACCAGCCACCAAAGGTCTGTTGGGAGAAGAGCTGGATTTCTATCCACGCCCTCCGCGAGGAGGGCGACCCCCGGCGTGGAGAAATCTTCTTTTGTGTAATGATTTCTATCCACGCCCTCCGCGAGGAGGGCGACAGCAAACTTGCCGATAAGATCGGTATAATTATCAGCTAATTTGACAAAAGCCATTGTGATTCCTGAATTTTACAAGGAACCACTCCGGGAAAAGCGGCATTTACCGTACAAAAAAGAGGGCTACTGTTTTCGGTCTCGGTGCGAAGGTCTCTGGAAAACGCTGTGCACTTGAACCTCGCACTTTTATATCAGCAACACATCATCCTGTGAAAGAAGCGGAGCACACCCAAAGTGTTCCACTTTTCTTCGATAGTTGTTTCCTAACTGATAGAAACGCAGACTGTCCGTTTTTGGATCAATCAACTCTAACAGTTTTGCTTTAAATACAGCGTACTGAGAAGCATCCAAAAGGCACTCAAAGACAGAATTTTGAACCCGCTGCCCATAGTTCACACACATTTTTGCGACTTTTCTTAGACGGCGTTTCCCGGCAGCCGTCTCTGTGTTCACGTCATAGGTAATTAAGACCAACATTTCCTGTTCCTCATTTCCAGAAAAAGGGCGGGTATCGCTCTAAATCACCGCGAAGGGTTCGTGCTAAAAGCAAAGCTTGTATATAAGGCACTAGTCCCCATGGTATTTTTTCTGACAAAAATGGATGCGTAATCGTTTGCTGTTTTCGATGTTGCCAGGCAGTAAGGAATGCACGCCGTCCTTCATCAGACAGAAGTACCGCCCTACTCTCCTGTTTTTGACAGTGTTTTGCGGTGAGGATTTTCTGGTTGACACAGGATATCACAAACCTATCGGCATAACAGGAGCGCAATTCTTCCATGAGATCCTGCGCTAGGCTAACCCCGGTTGGTTTTGAAGCGTGATTCCGTGAGGGTCAGTAGAGAACTCCACCACATCACAGACGCCAGAAAGCCGCAGCCGATAACTGACCACCCTCAAACCGCGCACCGTCAACAGGTTGTCCCGCTTTTCCTTCAGTTCACTTTCGTGGGCCCTCCGGTGCTCCAAATGTCCCTCGGTGGTTCGTATATTCTCTGACCACTGTTGTTCCAAATGAATCAACGCCCACTGCCGCGGACAAAAACAAAAATGCTGGATCCCTGATATGGAAAGATATTCCTCCGTATCCACTTATGACATCCTCTGGCAGATAACCCCTGCGGGCAAATCTTCGTCCACCGTAACCGTATAATCGCTGTATTTTCTCGGAACGGTCGCCCCCTCAACCCTATCCACATGGACAGCATCAAACAGCTTATAAGAAGGGGCATTTCCCAATTCGCTCTCATGCCTAAAAACAATGAGCTCCCGGACGGCCATTTTCCCCCTGGCAGCACTGCGGTCGTTTTCGAACATATTCAAAATAGCATCCCAAAGCAGCTGCAGATCTTCCTGGGAAAAGCCGGTGACTTTCCGGGCCAAATTGGCAGACACAAAACCCTCGGCCCGATAAAGACCATAAGGGACAATGTATTTGCGTCCCATTTCCGTGTCTTTGTCCTCCGCGTCCGACTCTCTGGCAATGGCCACACGGGTAATCGTGATTTCTTGGGGGAGGATGGGATCCACGCTGCGGGCAAAACCGATTTGGACGGGCCCCCGCACTTGACCACAGTTGAGGGCGCCTTTGACAAAGGTGGTCATCACCGCCCCAAAGGTGCGGATATCATAGAAATTCCGGCACATAAAATCCCGGATTTTCCCGTCCAGAAGGGGATCGTCTTTTTTGGCAGATTTCAAATCTTTATCCACTCCCAGATAAGTCAACGCCTCTGCGTCGCTGCGTTGCAGGGGGACCTGGTCTTTGATATAGATGCGGTAACCTTCACTGTCCTCCTTAACGGTTTCCACATAGTTGCGGATTTTCCGTTTCAGGCAGACATCAGTCACCAATCCAAAACCTGTTTCCGGATCAACGCGAGGCATATTGCCTGCATCCGGATCCCCATTGGGGTTGCCATTTTCTACATCGAAAAGAATGACAAAATCATAGCGGTTACTGATAGGCTCAGACATTGTTTTTTTCCTCCTTTGGCTTATAGCGGTTTTGCGTTTCGTGATAATATCCCAACTGGAACGCGCTTTGTTCCGAAAGGCTCATGCGTGCCGGCAAAGTCTGCGTGATCCGGCTGCACAATTCGGAAATCTGTTTCTGAAAATAGATCTCTTGCCCTTTGTTCATCTTTGCCAGATGCTTTTGCGTCAGGTTGATCAACGTGGGGAACACTACGGCCGGCGTGGCAGAAGCGGAATTGAAATATCTGTCCGTAATCGTGGTATTAATCCTCGGGTTAACCTGAAGCTGTACGTTTTCCAGCACAGAAAATAACCTTCCTAACACATAGGGCAGATAGTTGGTTGTTTCATTTAGTTCCACAGTTAAGACCTCCTTCAGTTGCTCATCTTTAGAATTATTCAGGTAATAGGCCTTCAAAATGGCAGCTTTTCCTCGAGTGACCGTTCGTTCTGCCCGAATGCGCAGAACAACCCCGTTGAGCAGAGTGGCGGGATACGGGCCATCGTTTAACACAGCCAGAAGAAGATCTCCCACCAACCGTGGGTTAGCCTCCACCGGGCGGGCGCCTGGAAGAGTTTTCCGAACGGTTTCCTGAACCAACCGCCAAATGGGGAGTGCGTCAAAATTGTCATCCTTCCTCCGGACGATCTTCAATCTCTCGTAATGAAGCGCTAAGTTTCTCGCCAGCGCCCCAAAGCTGTTCTGCCAAAAAAATCGGATAGAGAGCCGGGCTGCATTGGGCGCTAACCCCAGTACAGAAAAGGGCATATCCGGATTTAGAAGACTTTCCTCCCAGTGGATAGAATCACCTTTTGCCAAATGATGCAAAGCCGCCAAGAGATCCTGTTCCGAATAAGTTGTGTCAAATAAGGCGTCCATTGCAAAACCTTGGTAGGCTGCTCCCCCACCATCCGCCCAAAAGACAATGGTGGTATCCCCTACGTGACAGACATGTTTCTTATCCTCAAGCAGTTTATTCAGCGCAGTGGTATAAGCAAATGCAGCATACTGGCCCGTGGGCGCATTGGCTCCTTGCTCATGGCCGTAAGAGCAGAACGCAGGCTCGTTAAAGGACACAAGGGAAGCCCCACTGCTTTGCGCACCTGCCACGCCTTTAATGTTTGCATGAAGCCGAGCTAGCGGTCCACAGTGCCCGGTCACCAAGCATATTCCCTTCCCAGATTCTTGTTCCACGTTTTCTTGGAAGCGCTGCCAAGCCATTTTGATCTCCGCATCGTCTGCCGCAAGCGCTCCGTTGTACCAAAAGGTCAAGTCTCCGCCCTTCAGCAAGTCAGGCAAATCTGCCTGCAACACAGGATGGAAAGCGGCCTGTGTAGGATCCCACGTTTCAAAATAGCGGACAATTGCCTGGGCGGCGGGAGAGGATACTTGGGAGAGCAGGCGCAGATGTAGATCTTTTGCTGCGGCAAAGCACTGCACCGTACGACTAGGGTTTTCCTTGTTGTCCACTCCCAACATATAGCTGCTGTTGTCGCACAAGAAATTGGCCGCAACATTAGACGACTTTTTCACCTTCGCGGGCATCTGAAAAGCCCGGGGCACAAGGACCTGCTTTTTTCCCCTGGAAATTTCTTGTTGCAAATGGTAAAGCTGCACTACTTGGCCCTCTGTATCTAGCTCTATCCCATAGGAAACCCTTATCGTAGCCCAGCCAGGCGGGGTAATCTTGCCTTGGGTCAGAAGCGTCTCATAATAGTTGGTTAACGCTTGCAGAATCATCGATACACCTCGCAATTTTCAGTGTCCAACACGCCATTTTCCAACCGAGCCCGAAAATAGGTGGGAGTGATGTTCAGCGGATTACTATAATCAAAATCGTACAGCATCAACCCCAAGTCCCTCGTTTCAGGAATGGTGGGAACCGGGCCACCTGGCCAGCGGCGAAAGTTAACGGGGAATTCCCGGCAGCCAAAATAGGGAGTTTGAAAGCATTGACCGCGTTCCATACGACGAGTGACAATGTCCTGGAATTTTCCGGGGTTATCTGTAGGGGCCGCTTTTTCGGTCATGGTAAAATGTGCTTCTATGACGTAATGAACATCCCGAAGCAGCAAAGAGGCCCTTTGGACGATTTCCTGGGAAGTAACCTGGTACAGCGGCTTTTCACTTCCTTGCGCCGCTTTGCGCGCAGCGGTGGATAGGATTTTATTTTTTACTTCGTTGCGCCGGACGTTAAGAAAACGGATAGGATTCATTACATAGATCCGTTTTATGTGCCACTGCAGCCCAGGATGGTAATAGATTGACTCCACAATCCCTCTCGCCGCCGAAGGCGTGGGCACATCGTAACTGACCCTTTCCACCTTTAGTTCCGGCCTGGTAAAAAGCGCATACTTCCCCCACACTTCCAATTGAATCACACATAATCCCTCCTTTCAGCGTTTTACACAAACATGCCTTTTCCAGTCTCCACGTCCAGGGAAAGACCTGTAAGGTTATCATAAAGCGTTGTATCTGTCAAAATATAGTTGCCATCTCCCACCGGCTCTGCTGCACCGGCATCCAGCAAATTTTTCAGATGATCCGGGTAAACATTTACACTATATTGACCTAACCGATGATATAAACTGCGGGTGGCATACCCCAGCTTTAATTGGTTTACAAGCTCAGCCCCTTCCCCCACTGGCAAATAAATCGTCACCGTTTGATTCTCAATGAGATGAAATTTCTCTGCCACAGAGGAAAAAGGAAACAGGACACCCTGCATTCCGTGGTGAAACGCCTCCAAAACGTTCTGGCTGTCTAGAGCGGCGTTCCCCTTGAGCGTCAGGAAAAACTGAAAATAGCTTTCAATGGCAGCCGGCTCGGCTGGATCATCAAATCGCGAAAACACGCTACGGGTAGCATCTACATTTTGTTGGATCATAGCGGGAACTGTTTGGCTTTCCAGGGAAAAAATGGTGACCTTACTGTCCTCTGTTGCGCGCTTTCCTTCCCGGTTACAGCGCCCAGCGGTTTGTAAAATGGAATCCAGACCCGCTTCTTCCCGCCAAACAGCGGGGAAGTCCACATCGACTCCCGCCTCAATCAGAGATGTGGAAACCACCCGGCAAGGCATCCCATCCGTTAGCCTCTGCCGGATTTCTTCCAGCAGGCGCTTCCTGTCAGCGGGGCAAAGCAGAGTGGTCAAACAAAACCGCCCTTCTTCCTCCAGGCCTTGGTAGAGCTCCTGCGCAGTGGCGCGGCGGTTTACAACGCACAACCCCTGCGGAACAGAACCCAGTTGAGAAAGCAGCTCTTTTTCCGTTTTGATTCCAGCTGATATCAACGTGGTTCTTCGGAAAAACTGGTAGAGATTTTCCGTATCCGGGCAGATCTCACGAGAAACTAAACCGGAAGCCAGTTCATCGAACAACGGCTGCAAAACAGGCTGTGTTGCTGTACACAGCACAGCGGTAGAATGGTAAAACTGTACCAACTGAGCAATGGCAGCCACACAGGGCCGCAGATAAGGAACAGGCAACGTCTGCGCTTCATCAAAAATAATTATGCTGTTCGCCAAGTTGTGAAGCTTGCGGCAACGGGAAGGACGATTGGCGTACAGAGATTCAAAGAACTGAACAGAAGTGGTTACAATAAGCGGTGCATCCCAGTTTTCCGTGGCAAGGGCTTTTCGGTAAAGCGTTGGATCAGCTTCTCCCTCCGGTACCGAGAAATCCGCCCCAAAGTGATGCTCTATCACATTTTCCTCCCCTACAACTTTGCGGAACACTTCTGCTGTCTGGTCTATAATGGAGGTATACGGGATAACATAGATGACCCTCTCTTTTCCGGCAGCAACGGCGTGGGACAAAGCAAATGCCAGGGAAGATACGGTTTTTCCGCCGCCTGTGGGAACCGTCAACGTAAACAGTCCTTCTGATTCCTTCTTGCCTCGTTCAAAGCATTGCCGTAAAATTTCACACCTCTTTTGGTTAAGCGCCGTCTCAGCCGGCCACCACGGGGAAATGTACTCCTTTAATCGTTCCAACATCTGCCCCATAGAAGCATAGTTTCCCTTGCGGGCCTTCCCCTGCATAAAGGCTTCTGTATCCAGAAAATCCGCATCCACCAGGCAAGAGTACAGCATCCGTGTATAAAAAGACACGGAGAAGCCATCTTGCGCAATGGGAGGTCTTGTGACTGAAGAGGGAAGATTCACCTCCGATTTCCACAAATCGCAGTCTTCCACCGGTTTCTTTAGGCGTCCACAGAGCGTGGGAGAATCCATGGTATCTGTCTTAGATCCTCCGTCAGGCAAACCACTATGATGCCCCGCTATCGCAAACGCCACTTCTGGTTGTTTTTGGGCCATAGCCACCTTTGCCCCCGCAGTGGAGTGATCCACTTTTTTTCCACCTTTTAATCGTTTTTGAAATCCATCGCTATATTTGCCAATATCGTGTAACAGTCCCGCTGTTCGTGCCTGTTCCTGTCCTCCAAAAGATTTCGCAAAACGCTCCGCTATCACAGCCGTACCCTCTAGGTGGGAAAGGATGGATTGGTTTCTCATTCCATCCTCTGAAACATGGGCAAGGCGCGGAGTATCCTCAAAAGTAATTCGCATGAAATTCTCTCCACATATGCAAGTCGATCCTGTTTTGTTATATTATAATACAAATCGCAAATAGAAGCAATCATTCTGTGACAAATGGCAGAAAGCACGCTCGATCCACTCGTTTTTTCTGACAGCACCAAACCAGCACCGCCCGTTTTGTGACTTGGCTGGTAGAACGGCGCAACCTTGTCCCTCCCCCGCTCTCTGTGCGCTGTTTCCACATCCACTCCAAAACCGCGTGCCGAGGGGCGCTGGCCACCTGTAGCGCTCTGCCGCGCCGGTCTCGGCTCCCGCCTCGGTCGGTGCTGGGCGCTCCCCACCAGGGAGCAGCACCCGAGCCGGCAGGCGAGACCAAGTCCTTCTGCCCCTGCCACAAAACCGGCGAAAACACTGGGTTTTCGCCGGTTTTCTTTTTGCCTGTGTTGCATGGTTATTTGGTGCATTCCGCTTCAGACTGCGGGTTTTCCCATCTGCTCTCATCCGTTTCCAACCGCTGCCACCCCCTCCAGCACCCAAAAAGCACCCGGTTTCGCCTTTTTCGGGCTTTTTCGGGTGCGTTTTTCTCTTTTTCGCTGTTTTTGGGGCGCAAAATTTTTGCCTGCTCTTTTGTGCATCCTGCCGCATAGCGGTTACAAGTTGAAGCCATCGGTGATGCCATGTAGACGAGAGGTGTCCTTTTTGACATAGTATAGCTCTGTGATTTGGCTGGTGCTGTGGCCTACCAGGTCTGCCACCTGTCTCGGTGTCAACGATTTAATCGAGCCGTCCTCCTGCTTAATCCCGTTCACCAGGTTGGATGTGAATGTGCGCCTAAGTCATGAGCATGAATTTTTGATTTATATTTCACTATTTAATTTTAGAAATAAAATATATAAAATAACCTTTTCTAAACTCAATTATTAAAATGCATGAACAGCACACTGTGGGGCGGCATCTGGAAAGTTCCGCCTGCGGCCTGCTCCAATACATCTGTCACTGTGAATTCAGAGGGCGGCAGCACGGTGTCACTGGAGAAGAGCACCGCCTCGCTGCAAGGTCCAAAGGAGGAGAAGTCCACCGGCTTTTCGCTGCGGAACGCGGCGTTCACCACCGTAACGGCCATCCGTCCCTCTCTGTCCACGCTGACAACAGCCTCTTGAGACGCGGAGCACAGACGATTCCCCATGTGCCAGCGGTTCATCCGGGAGAACACCTGGCCCTGAGCCGTCAGGCTCACATGATCCGGTTTCACGCACAACATCCCCTCATTGACCGCCTGGAAGTGGCACGCAAGGGCGATCCCGCTTTTCTCGGCTTCTTCCATCAACATGTGCAGGGCAAGGGCCGCATAAATGCCGTCGGTGACGCTGGAGGGGCGGTACCAGGCGTACCAAACGTTCCACTCGTCCATGGAGATGCGCGTAGAAGGCTCCAGCCACTGCCGGGACTGGTGGAGCAGATCCCGCATCCGGGAAACGGAGGCCAGGCACCGGTTATACTCTTCCTCTACGGTGGCAAGGCTGGTGTAATGGGGGGCGTAGCCGTAATAGTGCTGGGAGATCATCTGAGAGATTCCCGCAAGGGGCTTGGCGGAAAGCTCCGCCCATTCCTTGTTGGGATAGGGGCCAGAGGAACACAGGCTGAGATTGGGAGAGGCCTCCAGCATTTTCTTGCCGTTTTCCAGGGCAATCTGGCAGTATCCACTGGGGGTGTTGTCG
Organism: Acutalibacter sp. LFL-21; assembly: GCF_025630755.1. Taxonomy (NCBI): domain Bacteria; kingdom Bacillati; phylum Bacillota; class Clostridia; order Eubacteriales; family Acutalibacteraceae; genus Acutalibacter; species Acutalibacter sp. LFL-21. Next base: position 43,124 of record NZ_JAOTNT010000010.1, read on the forward strand.
CCCTCCATGTGGCCGTAGCCGAATTCGTTGCCCAAGGACCAAAGCTGCACATTGTAAGGTTCTTGGTGACCTCGTTGGGCCCGGAGCTTCCCATAGGGGGTGGAGGCGTCACCGTTGCAGTACTCCACCCAGGCGGCGTTCTCCTCGGGAGTATTCCAACAGGGGTTGATGGTGATGAACGGCTCGGCGCCGATCTCCCGGCACAGGGCAATAAAGTCGTCCGTATTGATCTCGCTGTAATCGTAACCCATGGTGTGGGGCTGGGTCTCCAGGCCCAGATAGGACTGGAAGGGGGCGCGCATATCCACAGGCAGAAGGCCGTCCATCCAGTTAAATTCTCCGGCAAAATTTCCGCCCGGCCAGCGCAGCACTTTGATGCCCAATTCCTTCATGGCTTCCACCACATCGCGGCGCATCCCGTGGAAGTGGTCCTTGGGCAGCAGGGAGATGGCCCCCACACAGACATGGCCCGCCTCTTCCCAACAGATGCGCAGATCGGCGTCGGGATCCGCGGCCTGGGGGGTAAGTTCAACTTCAAAACGGGTCCAATCAGCCCCCTCCCCTGTGAATGTGGTGCGGCAATAGACTTTCTTCCCCGCCCGGTCCGTTAAAGAAACGGCAAACTCTACCGGGTTCTGGGTTTTTACCACCATTCCGAACAGATACGGCTGCCCCTGGGAGATGGCGATGCCATGCTGGCCCAGGCCGGCGGTTTCCCCCTGGAAGGGATTGAAGATGCTGACGGAATTGCATTCCGTGTTCCGTTTCATGTGGTAGCCCTCCCCGTGGCGGGTGTAGGGCTCGTCCAAGGCAAACACAGCCCGTTTCCCCAAGGGGAACCATTCCATCGCGCAGCCCTCGCAGGCAGTGGGCTTCCCGGCGAACTTCCGATTGCGGACCATTTGGGCGGATAAGCCGGTATAGAGGCAGGAGCGGGTGTGCTCCAGGTTGCTGCCAAACAGGTAAGGCGATACCAACAGGTCCTCCGGGGCTTTCCGCTGCAAAGTGAGGGGCGTAGCCTGGGCAGCTTCCCTCTCCCAGCCGTCGGCCTCGTCCAGGTTGCTGCTGCGGGCCACATTCATGGGCTCACCGCTGAGAAGCTCCACCACGCTGACCCGCAGCTCCGCGGCCACACGGCTGAGAAGCGCCACGTCAGGCAGGCTTTTGCCCCGTTCCCACTTGGAAACCGCTTTGTCGGTCACATCCAGCCGCTGGGCTAACTGGGCTTGGGTAAGCCCCAGATCCGCCCTGCGCCAGCTGATAAAACGCCCGATTTGTGATACGTTCATAGATTTTCCTCCCCTTCGATGTTTTCTTCAGCATAACACAGTCCACCCGCACCGGCAACCGACTGGTGGTAGAGTGCCCTAGCTTGGGAAACATTCCCTGCACTTTTTCATTGCAACGGCCCTTCTGCTGCTTTGATAAAAGGAAAAGGCCGGGAGCATCCCCGACCTTTCTTTTACACAGAGAGGGCTCCTGCGCCTGTCCCGGACGCTCTCCTCCCCTGGAGCCCCCTCAACCAATGGTAGATTGCAATTCTATAAATTGTTTGCTGGGCTTTTTACTCGAAAACAGGAACAGGCTTCACCACGCCGCCCTCCATGGCGGACTGATGGGCGCAGATGCCCACGCCGGTCCAGTAAGCGCCGTCAATGTCGCTGGGGACAGGGTCCCGGTCCTCAATAATGCTTCGGACGAATTCATGGACCAAGTGGGGATGGGAGCCCCCATGGCCTCCACCTTGAAGGAACGCCAGGTGGGGATTGCTTTCATCGTATACCGTTTGCCGGGTAAATCGCCCAATCTCCGCAGGCAGCCGGTCCGCATAGTCAGGGATCTGGATGCGCTCTTCCGTCACCAGCCCGCCTCGGCCGTAGTCGTTCATCACATGCTCCGCATGGGGATCGAAGGCCATGGAGAACAGCACCGGTTTCTCGGATTCCAACTGCTGCCACTCAAAGCTCTTCCGCTCGCCGTAGATGTTGAAGCATTCGGTATAGCCCCGGGCCACATGGTAGAGAAAACGGGCCATTTCGATGCCCACATCGCTGTCCTTCAGAGAGATAAGGGCGGACTCAAAGGCGAAGGGGCAGCCATAGGGCTCTTCCACCTCTTTGCGCACCTTGCCGGAACCCTTGCAGTACACGCTCTCTGGGCGCTTTCCCAGCAGCATCAGGCAGGGGGCCACCGCGTGGGTGGGATGCATCAGGGGAGGGAAGCCCAGCCAGTAGTCCGGCCATCCCTCCATGTCCTGGTAATGGGCGCAGCGCATGAACTGGATCCTGCCCAGCTCCCCCTTTTCGTACAGGTCCTTCACATACAGGAATTCCCGCCCATAGACGGAGGTTTCCATGAACATATAGTGCTTTCCGCTCTTTTTCCGGGCCTCGATGACCTGGTACAGCTCGTCGATGGTCATGCCCATGGGAATGGTGCAAGCGCAGTGCTTGCCTGCGTTCAGTGCCTTTACAGACAGGGGAGCGTGCGTGGCCGGGGGTGTCACCAGATGGACCGCGTCGATGGTCTCGTCCGCCAGCATGGCGTCGAAGTCTGTCAGACGTTCCTTCAGCAGGAACTTATCGCCGATCTTATTCAACTGCGTCCGGTCGGTATCCACCAGTACCAGGGAATCCACATCTGGGTGTTTCAAGTAGATGGGCACAAACTCCGCGCCGAAGGAGACCCCCACCAGCGCCACTCTGAGCTTACCGTTTTTCATTTCGTATCCCTCCTTGGATGCTTTGGCAGCATCATACCGCTCCCCTGGGGAAAAGTCTATGGAGGGAACGAAAGGTATATGGAATAAATGGACATTTTATTTATCCCCTGCTTGACTTTTCTCTTCAGCGCGGCCTATTATGAAATGGACATATTGGAAAAGGCAGGTGCGGCATCTATGAATACCGGACAAGGGCTTCCCCGGTGGTTCCGGCTGGCGGGGGAGATCCACGTGGAAATTGTGGATAAATTCAGCGGCGGGAACGTACACCCAGACCGGGTGATGGCCCAGTGGGTTCTGGTGCTGATGATCAGTGGGACGCGTACCTTCCGCATCTATGGGGGGGATTATGCAGTTCACGGCGGCGAATTTTTTCTGCTGCCGCCCTATGTGCGGCATTACGGGCTGCAGCATGACGAGCACGAGGCCTATTTTGCCCATTTCCAGGCAGAGGGGGCAGAGACCCCGCCGCCCACGGAGCTGGACAACGGCCATATCCTGCTGCCATTATGGGGACAGGTTCCTCTGGAGCTCCCCTGCTTTGACCTGATGGAGTACGCGGCCTGCCACAGGGCCCCGCCCTTTTTCAACGAAAATTTCCTCTCCTCCCAGATCCAGGCAATCCTGTACCAGCTCAGTTTGGCTATGCAAAAAAAGCGGCTGTGGCCCAAGCGGGAAAACAGGACGGCCCTCCAGATCCTGCAATATATTGACAACAACAAAGGCCGGCAGCTACAAAACCAGGACTACGCCGCTGCCTTTGGCATGACTTACCGCCGCCTGAACGCCATCTTCCAGGCTGTGTACGGCGTGACGATCAAGCAGATGCAGGGGATCCTGCGGGTGGAGCAGGCCAAGCGTATGCTCAGTTCTGGCTACACCATTTTAGAAACCAGTGCGGCTTGCGGGTTTGAGGATTATTTTTATTTCTTGAAAGTGTTTAAAAGCAAAACCGGCATGACGCCCTCCCAGTACCGGGAGACCTATTCCGATACCCATTGACCGGCAGAAAGCATATTCATAAAATGGCGGAGCCCTTCCTATTCGGTAATGGGGAAAACCGGTTGCGGCACCTACCGCTCAATGGCTACCCTGATATAAAATAGCTAAGGCACGCTGTCCCCCAGTGGGGCGGTATGCTTTTTCGTGCCGCGGGGGCGCTCCTCAATTCCAAGGCAGTTCTGCCCTTGCTGTTGGGTATTGAAGAAGGCCGGAATCGCTCCCGGCCTTCCCATAGATATTCCCATATTCCCCGCGCCAAATTCTGACCGCAGGCCGGCACGCTGCGACGCCGCAATCACCGGCGCTGTCATTCTTCCACACGCATGATCAATTTAGAGGCATGGGCGCGCCCCCCTCCGTGCCGTGGGGAAAACGGGCGCCAGTGGCGCTCTGCCGCGAACCGGACGAGGCGGCCGCTTCGTCCAGCCATGGCAGCAGGGCCTTCAGCACCTGGGCGTAGCCGTCGCCGTACATGTGCATTCCTTCGATGGTGTATTCGGGACGCATGTTGCCGCTTTCATCGGTGATGGCGCTGTTGCAGTTGAGGAAACCGGCCCCAACCTTCTTCGCCAGTGCCTGCACAGCTTGATTTGCCTGGGCAATGGTTCGATTGTTCCGGGACTTTAAAATCTCCCGGCCGTGGGGTTCTTCCGCCAGTTTCGGCTCGCAGAGGGGGTAGTAGGCCAACAAGGTCAGCTTAACCCCCGGCACATGGGCCTGAATGTCCCGCAGGATGGCTTCGTACCGCTCCATCAACCCCTCCACAGTGTACTCCGGGGTATTCATATCGTTGGTGCCAATGTTGATGAGCACTTGGCTGGGCCGCAGCTGGTAAACACACACGTCCAGCGACTTGGCAAGCTGCTGCGTGGTGTATCCCCCAATACCCCGGTTGTACACAGTGTAGGTTCGGCCCATGTCCAACAGCAGTTCATTGATGGGGAACTGCTCCATCAGGCTGGAACCCACAAACAGCACCTTTCCCAGCTGGGCAAATTGGTTCAACCGGCGATAGCGCTCCAGCTTTTCAGCAACCAGCTTTTGGTCCAGCTCCTCCATGCGGGCGGTGATTTCTCTCTCAACCCGCTGTTCAATGGCCATTTTTTCGCTCATTTCAATTGCTCCTCTCCTATTTTCGGCCCAGGTCAGGAAACCAGCAGGACCAGGGGCATGGTGATAATGGACAAGATGGTGGAAAGGCACACCATCCCTGCGGCAGCCTGGGAATCCCCGCCCTGGCGCTGGACATACACCGCCAAGTTGGAGCCCACCGGTGCAGCGGCGGCAATGATCAGCGCGGCCCGCATCTCCCCAGGAACGCCGGGAAACGCCTTGAGCAGCAGCACTGTCAGCAGGGGGATGAGCAGCAGCCGAACCCCGCTGACCAGCCAGGCCTCCTTGGAGAGAAACATCCTCTTGGGGGAAATGTTCCCCAGCAGCACACCTAAGATCACCATGGCCACCGGCGCGTTGCAGGCCGCCACGGAGCTCACCGCATTGGTGAAGATCACCGGCAGGGTGATGGGTAAAAAGTACAGCAGCAGCCCCACCGCGAAAGCGATCACCAGGGGATTTTTCAAAACGCCCAACGGCTTGGCGGCCTGAGCATCCCCTAAAATGGCCTGGCCGTAAGTCCACTGGAGGATGTTCAGCAGCGCCACAAACCCGGCGATGTAAAACACGGCCCCCTCCCCTACCACAGCAGTGATCAAGGGAATCCCCATAAACCCCGCGTTGGAGAAGGCGCTGCCAAAATTCGAGGCGGGCTTTTTCCAAAACAACAGGGCGGACACCCCCACGGACACACCCAGGGCCAGCGCGGAAAGCAGCAAAGACCACAACAGGTTTTGGGTGGCCTGGGGGGTGGCCTCCCGGAGGAAAGATTGAACGATGACGCATGGCAGGATAGCGTACAGCAGCAAGTTGCTTAAAGCGGAACTGTTCTCCTGGGTGACCAGCCGGAACCGGCGTAGGCACCAGCCCACACCCACATACAAAAACATGGTGATCAACTGCCGCAGCAAAATAAGGGCTTCTTCCATCTTGTTTTCACCTTCCTGGGAAAAGAGTCGTTTCCGGAATTTGGAGCAGAACGGATCCGGCCAGGAGATCCTCTCTAAGCCGTTTCATTTTTTCAAAAGCTTGAAAGCCGGCGGAAGATTCCGCTGGGATTCACAGCCTTGCTCCTTCTGCGCATTGAATGGGCACCTGCAGCTGCCGGGCAGCATACGGTTCAATTCATTTTACCAGGTTCAGGCCCTGCCCGCAACACAAACATTCATACTATCCTGCTGTTTTGGAAGGTGGTCACCGGCCTGTGCCTGGGGGTGCTCTTCGGTCTGCTGCGCTGGAAATACAAAAACGCCTATGCCCCGGCCCTGCTCCATCTGGCGGTGAACGCCTTTGGCAGTTAAACAGCACGCAAAAAGCGCCCTTCCCCACAAGGAAGGGCGCTTTCTTATTCTATCGAACCTCACTCCGTGGCAGAGGAGTCCGTGATGAACTGATTTAAGCCAAACATAAGGTACAGGCTGGATGTTTTTCCGTTCATCTGGGCGTGGCCCAGATTGGCCAAGGTGGGCTGCTCCCCCTCGGTGGAATACCAGCGGGAGACGGTGGATGTGATCTGCTGGTTCTCGTTTCCCAGAACATCATCCGGCGCGCCGTAGAGCTCTTCCATCTCTTGGCTCAACGCGTCATACAGTTCAGCGCCCGCTTCCGGGTCCGCGTCCTCGGGGAGGCGGAAGTACAGGTGGACCAGCTCCAGCGCTTCGTTGTTGAGCTCAAAGGTTACCTGCACATCGTACCCCTCGTAGGAAGCTTTCTCCAGCAGGCCCCAGTTTTCATAGGTGTCCACGCCGCCGCCAAAATTCAGGGAATCCCCAAAGCGCTGCTGCACATCCGCCTTGGAGGTGCCCACCGGCAGGCTCTCCAGCTGGAACGCGCCGTCTTCGTCCTGCAGATCCTCCAGCCGCAGCTCTCCGCCCGCCAAAAGGGCCTCTCCCCCTTCTTGGGGCTGCTGGCCGCAGCCAACCGCCAGGAGAAGCAACAGGAACGCCAGGAACACAACTGACAATCGTTTCATACTCAAATCTCCTTCCAATCCGCGGCCTGCCCCACCGCCAGGGAAAGGATCATGCTCTCCGCTTCTCTCCCTTTGCCAGGGCCGTGAGAGAGCCGCAGCATAGTGTCTTCCTCTCCCAGCCAGATGTGGACCACCGTTTTCCCTTCCTCTTCCGTGGAATCGGGCGGGCCGTAAAGGTCTTCCAGCTTGGGCATCATGTCCTCATAATGGGTCTGGGTCAACTGGGCGATCACAGGGTCCTCATAGTCCGGGTCGGTGGTGAACTTAAAGCGGACCCGGATCAACTTGCCGTTGTCAAACTCCATCTGAGCCGAGCTGGTAGAGAAAGTTTTCCCTTCCCCATAGATATAACGAGGCTCTGTACTGTTGTAGAACTCCCAAGAGCCCTCCGAGTATCCGGGAAAAGGATAGCGGATGTACACCTTTTCCTTGGCCTCCTCCAAAGAAATGCCCAGGGGGAGCTCCGAGAACTGGAACACCCCCTCCTCGTTTTGGAAGGAATCCAGCTTCAGTTCCTTATGAGGGGATGACTGGGGTGCGGAAGAGGAACAGCCTGTTACGCAAGAGAGCAGCAACAGGAGCAGGAGTCCTTGTAAAAAACGACGCATTTCATGTCATCCTTTCGGTTGCATTCAAAAAATGTCCGTCGGGTGTTTTGCTTCTTTTGTCCCTGCAATTTGATATAGTTTTATCTACCTCCTTTTTATTTTATTGTGGATTAAGTATACCAGGCAATTCACAGTTTGTCAATCATTATGACATAATTGTAACTAATTTATGAACAAGCCGAACCTAACAGCACACACAAACGGGCCCGCGGAAAAATATTTCTCCCAGGGCTTGACAAAGTGTATCTAGTGTGTATATAGTATATATACAATATTTCAACGCGTGGGGATATTGGAGCCGCCCTGGGGGACGCCCTGGGGCGAGGGGGCCCGGGCCCCAGGAAAGGAAGTGTCGGGTTGCACATCATCATCAGCAATCAAAGCGGGAAACCGATTTACGAACAGATCACCGAGCAGATCAAGGCGCTGATCATCAGCGGAGAGCTTGGCGAGGGGGACGCGCTGCCCAGCATGCGGCTGCTGGCAAAGGAGCTGCGCATCAGCGTCATCACCACAAAGCGGGCCTATGAAGAGCTGGAGCGAGAGGGGTATGTGAGCTCGATCCCTGGCAAGGGGAGCTTTGTGGCGGGCAAGAACACAGAATTTTTAAAGGAAGAGCAGCTGCGCAAGGTGGAGGAGCACTTGCAGGAGGCTGTGAAGGCCGCACAGCTGTGCGGCATGGAGAAGGAAGAGCTGGTGGAGACCCTGCGCCTGCTGTGGGAGACTTAACCGGCGCAGTGCCTGCGCTCTCAAGACGCGCTTTGGGGCGGCGGCTACGGCCGCGCCTGTGCTGACAGCCAGCGCACGTCCACGCCGAAGGCGCGTAAAAGTTTCGTCCACCTTTTCAAAGGTGGTGGGGTTTGGGGTGAAACCCCAAGACCTTACAGGGGTGCGGGGGGTCCTGGTGCCCGGTGGGCACCGTTCAGGACCGACCGAGGCGGCAGCCGAGACCAGCCACCGCCTTCCCATACTCCAAAAAAGGGGGACGTATGTCCCCCTCTTGGGGTGGCACAGAGCCCGGGCCTCGCCCTATCGCCCTGCGGGCGCGTGCGGGCGTTGCCCTGCTTTTTTCCACCGGCTGCGCCGGTTTCAGGTCGAAACTTTTTGAAAAAAGTTTCATCAAAAACTTTTACTCGCCTACGGCGCTGTACCTTTATACTTTGCATCTTTTAAGGAGATCACTATGGAATACGCGATGGAACTGCGGAATCTCCGCAAAGAATACAAACAGTTCACCCTGGACAACATCTCCCTTTCCCTGCCAATGGGCTCCATCATGGGCTTCATCGGCGAGAACGGGGCGGGCAAAAGCACCACCATCAAGGCCATGCTAGGCCTCATCCGCCCCGACGGCGGCTCCATCCGCCTGCTGGGCAAGGACCCCACCACCAGCCGCGCCGTTATGGAGCAGGTGGGCATGGTGTTGGACGCCGGGTTCTTCCCCCCGGAGATGAACCCCAAACAGCTGAGCAAAAGCCTCTCCAGCATCTACAAGCACTGGGACGCCTCCGCCTTTGCCCGCTACCTCCAGCGCTTCGACATCGACCCCGGCAAGAAAGTGAAGGAGCTCTCCCGGGGCATGGTGATGAAGCTCTCCCTGGCCGTGGCCCTGTCCCACGGGGCCAAGCTGCTGGTGCTGGACGAGGCCACCTCCGGCCTGGACCCCATCATCCGGGACGACATTCTAGACATCCTCTACGACTTCATCCAGGATGAGGAGCACAGCGTGTTCCTTTCCTCCCACATCACCGGGGACTTGGAGAAGATCGCGGACTATGTGGCCTTCATCCACCAGGGCAAGGTGCTGATGGTGGGCGAGAAGGACACCTTGCTGGAAACCTATGGCCTGTACCACTGCACCAAAGATCTGCTTTTGGAGCTGGAGCCCCAGGCCGTGGCGGGCTATCGAGAGAGCGGCTTTGGCGTGACGGCCCTGGTGCTCCGGGAGCGCATGCCCGCCCACTGCGAAGTGGAGAACGCCAGCTTAGACGACATCATGCTGTACAGCATCAAGGGCAAGCGCCTGTGAGAAAGGGGAGTTTTTCAATGCTAGGCTTACTGTACAAGGACTTTTACACTGCGAAAAAGGAGCTGCTGATGACCGGCTTTATGGCGCTGATCTTTAATGTGCTCAACGTGGTGGTAGTGGAGCAAGAGCTGCTGGCGCCCTCCATCGGGGTGCTGATCTCGGTGGGGAGCCTGGTGCCCACCTATTCCATCCACTATGACAAGGCCAACAACTGGAACAAATTTGTGTGCGCCTCGCCCATCAGCCGGACGAAGGTGGTACTCTCCAAATATATCGCCGGGATTGCCAGCATCGTTGTGATGAACCTGCTGATCGTGCTGGACAACGTGGCCATCGGCTCGCCCATGCCGGTGTGGAGCTACCCGGTGTTCCTGTGCCTTACGGTGTTTGCCCAAGCGGTGATGATCCCCGTGTGCCTGAAGCTGGGCCAGAACTTTGTGGTGGCGGTGTTCATGGGCATGGTGTTTGTGCCAATGGCTGTTCTGTTCGGCCTGAACCGCCTGGGCGTGTGGACGGATGAGGCCATCCGGGGCGCCTTTGACTTTGTGGAGCGCAACGCAGCCCTGCTGGGCCCCATCGCCGCCGTGGCCGTGGCAGCGCTGTATGTGGCCTCCTTTTTCCTGACGCTGCATTTCTACAAAAAAATGGAGTTTTAGGTCCGTGGCCGGACTGGACATGTCGCGAACGCCGCTTTAGGGCGGCGGGGTTTGCGGGGGGCGGCTGGCCTAAATGCCCGCGCTCAAGTTAGGTGGAGACAAGTAAAGTTTTCGCTCAAGCCTTTTTCAAAAGGCTTGTGGGGTTTGGGGCGGCGCCCCAAGACCTTACAGGGGTGCGGGGGGTCCTGGTGCCCGGTGGGCACCGTTCAGGACCGACCGAGGCGGCAGCCGAGACCCGAAGCCACCGCCTTCCCATACTCCAAAAAGAGGGGGGACGAATGTCCCCCTCTTGGGGTGGCACAGAGCCCGGGGTTTTTGCTTGAGGATGGGGCGGGCTGGGTGTCTCCGCGCCCGGCGGGGGGTTGCGGCCTTTGCCAGAATCCGCTATAATGGGGAAAAACCAGGAAGGAGCCCTGCCATGATTTTATCGGGAAAAGAAATACAGGGGCACATGGGAAAAGACATTGTCATCCAGCCTTTTGACCCCAAGCGCCTGGCGCGTGGCCGCGCGGGACAAGTCGCGAACGCCGCTTAAGGGCGGCGGAGCTGGCTGAGGGCGGCTAACTCACAAGCCCGCGCCCAGGTTTGGCAGAGACAAGGAAAAGTTTCGCCAGCCTTTTCAAAGGCTGCGGGGTTTGGGGTGAAACCCCAAGACCTTACAGGGGTGCGGGGCGAAGCCACCGCCTTCCCCTACTTCCAAAAAAGGGGGACGAATGTCCCCTTCTTGCGCGGCCACGCGCCCCGCGCCCAGGCCGGGTAGAGAAATCCGGCCTTGCCAAAGGCAAGAAGCCGGCTTGTCCCGCGCGGCCACGCGCCAGCCTGCTGTACAAGGACTTTGAGGGGTGAGGACCATGCTGTTTACCGAAACCGTGGAAAATTGGAAGGACTGGGGCCGGGTGTTCCAGTCCATTCCGGCGTTCACGCCCCTGGCCCAGGAGATCTGCCGCCGGGAGGGCCTGCCCTGGGTGGGGCTCTCCCCCCTCACCCCCGGCACCAACGGGGTGTTCCGCTGCGGGGACGCGGTGCTGAAGATCTTCTTCCCCAAGGAGTCCGGCCTGGACCCGGCCCTGGACTTCCACCGGGAACTGGCGGTGTCCCAGTGGGCGGCCAAGGCGGGGGTCTCCACCCCGGCGGTGCTGGGGCAGGGGATGGTCTGCGACAAGTACGACTTCTACTACCTCATCACCCAGTATTCCCCGGGAAAAGAGGCTGGGCCCTGGCTGGAGACGGCCACCCCCGCCCAGCGGGCTGAATTTGTAAAAAGGCTGCGGCAAATGCTGGAAACCCTCAATCGGCCTGCTCCGGGCATCTTCCCCTGGGAGGATTTGAAAGCCCAGGCCCGGACAAACAAGCGCCTGGAAAAGCTGACGCCCTCCCTGCGGGAGGAGGTGCTCCACCGGCTGGAGGGGATAGAGCTGGGGGAGATCGTCCTCACCCACGGGGACCTGACCGGGGAGAACCTGCTGGTGAAGGAAGACGGCAGCCTGGTGGTGATCGACTGGGCGGACGCGCACCTGGCCCCCGCCTGGTACGAGCTGGGGCCCATTGCCTTTGAGCTGTTCCAGGGCCGGGGGGAGCTGCTGCGGCTCTTCGCCGGGGCGGACCGGGAGGCGTTTATAGAGCGCCTGCTGGACTGCTGCTGCCTGCACGACTTTGGAGCGGACTTTCTGTGGAACTTCTGGCAGCGGGAAGGCGCGGCGGAGTTTCGGTCTTTGAGAGAGGTGCGGGAGCTGCTGGAGAAAAAGCTGGGGAGAGACAAGTAAAAGTTTCGCCAGCCTTTTTCAAGCGCGTGGCCGCGCGGGACAAGTCGCGAACGGCGCTTTCAGGCGCCGGGGCCTGCTGAGGGCCGCTAGCCCAAATGCCCGCGCCCAGGTTTGGCAGAGACAAGGAAAAGTTTCGCCAGCCTTTTCAAAGGCTGCGGTTGGTAAGGCGGAGCCTTACGGCCTTACCCGGCGCAGCCGAAAAAGAAAAGCAGGGCAACGCCCGCATGGCGCGCAGCGCATAGGGCGCGGCCCGGGTGCGGAGGCACCCTGCTTGTCCTTTCCGCAGTCGATAGCCCCGGGAGCGGGCACGGTGGCACCCTGCTTGCTCTTTCCACAAGCAAAACTCCGCTCTCTAGGGCAAAACAATAGGGGGACATACGTCCCCCCTTTTTTTGGAGTATGGGAAGGCAGGACCTACGGTCCTTGCAACCCCCTTAGGGTCACGAGACGCTGTCTCGCGCTCTGCAAGCCTTTTGAAAAAGGCTTGAGCGAAAACTTTACTTGTCTCCACCCAGCCTGGGCGCGGGCCTATGGGCTAGCGTCTCTCTGCAAACTCCGCCGCCCTAAAGCGGCGTGCGCGAATTGTCCAGTCCGACCACGGACCTAGCTGAGGAAGCCTTCCACGATTTTTTCCTCGGCTTCCTCTTCGGTCAGGCCCAGGGTGCGCAGCTTCATAATCTGCTCCCCGGCGATCTTGCCGATGGCCGCCTCGTGGATGAGGGCCGCGTCCCCGTGGTTGGCAGAGAGCTCCGGCGCCGCGTCCACCCGGCCGTGGTCCGCGATGATGGCGTCGCACTCCGAGTGGCCCGCGCAGGGGGCGTTCCCCGTGATCTTGCTCCGGTACGCCTGGTAGGAGTCCCCCCGGGCCACGGAACGGCTCACCAGGTCCGTGGAGGACCCCTCCCCGTTCATGGTCACCTCAAAGTCCGTGTAAGCCTCCTGCTTGCCCTCGGTGAGCAGCCGCTCCCGAATGACCAGCTTGGCGCTCTTCTCCAGGGTGGCGCGGGTCTTGCGGGTGGTGCGGTCCACCCCGCCGATCTGGGAGGTGTCCATCTCCAGCACCGCGTCCTCCTTGAGGAAGCACTCGGTCACCGGGTCGATGGAGCGGATGCCCGCGCCCTTGCCCGTGCCCACATGCTTTTCGATGTACTTGACACGGGCCCCCTTCTCCAGGAAGAACCGGTGGATGCCGTTGTGCCGGGCGGGCTCCCCGTTTTCCGTGTGGACGCCGCAGCCCGCCACGATGGTCACGTCGGCGTACTCCCCCACATAGAAGTCGTTGTACACCAGGTCGTCCACGTCCCCGTGGGTGACGCAGGCGGGAATGGACACGGTCTCCCCCTTGGTGCCGGGCTGGATGTGGATGTCCAGGCCGGGCAAGTCCTTTTTGGAGTCGATCTGGATGTGCTCGGTGGACTGGCGGCCCGCGCAGCCCCCGTCCTCCCGGATGTTGAACGCGCCTTTAAAACCATCTTTCCAATTGGAAACCAGTTTCAGCAATTCTTCAGTCACGCTTTTCATGCGAACACCGCCTCCCTCTTGGCGCAGGCGTCACAGTGGGCGCTGCCCGCCATCAGCCCGGGCAGAAGCTCCTGGGCCGGGCCCTTCTCCTTCAACTGGCCGCCGGAGATGACCACCAACTCATCGGCGATCTGCAGAATACGCTCCTGGTGGGAGATGATGATGAGGGTGCCCTGCACCTTGCCCCGCAGGCTTTGGAACACGTCGATCAAATTGGTGAAGCTCCACAGGTCGATGCCTGCCTCGGGCTCGTCGAACAGGGAGAGCCGGGTGTGGCGGGCCAGCACCGTGGCAATCTCAATGCGCTTGATCTCCCCGCCGGAAAGGGTGGCGTCCACCTCCCGGTCCAGGTACTCCCGGCCGCACAGGCCCACCCGGCCCAGCAGCTCGCACACCGCGCTGGAGGTGAGGGTCTTTCCCGCGGAGAGCTCCAGCAGGCGGCGCACGGTGAAGCCCTTAAAGCGCACCGGCTGCTGAAAGGCGAAGCTGACCCCCTCTCGGGCCCGCTGGGTCACGTCCAGGCCGGTGATGTCTTTGCCGTCCAAGAAAATTTTGCCGCTGTCCGGCGTCTCAATGCCTGCGATGATCTTGGCCAGGGTGGTCTTGCCGCCGCCGTTGGGGCCGGTGATCACCGTCAGCTTTCCCTCCGGGATGGTCAGGCTCACATCCCGCAGCACCTGGCTGCCGCCCGGGGCAGTCCAGGAGATATGTTGCAGTTCCAGCATAATGCTGTCTCCTTTCTTTGTAAAGGCGGGTGGCGCGTGGCCGCGCGGGACAATTCGCGCTTTGGGGCGGCGGCTAAGGCCGCGCCTGTGCTGACAGCCAGCGCACGTCCGCGCCCAGTGCCTGGGCACTCAAGACGCGAACGGCGCTTTAGGGCGCCGGGGCTGGCTGAGGGCGGCTAACTCACAAGCCCGCGCTTGGGTTTGGCAGAGATAAGTAAAAGTTTTTAGTCAAGTTTTTTTCAAAAAACTTGCGGGTTGTAGGGCGGAGCCCTACGGTCTTAAGGGAGGTGCGGAACCGTAGGTTCTGCCTTCCCATACTCCCAAAAAGGGGGGACGAATGTCCCCTTCTTGCGCGGCCACGCGCCGCGACTTGAGTGCCCAGGCACTGGGCTAGCGGCCCTCAGCAGGCCACGCCGGGCTGGCGTTCCCCTATCCAGGGTTCCCACTGTATTCTAAATTATTTCTTCCCGGCTTGCAAGGCCCGGGAAGCATTTAAAATAGCGATAACCATGACGCCTACGTCGGCGAAGACAGCTTCCCACATGTTGGCGATGCCAAACGGGGTGAGCGCCAGCACCAGCAGCTTCACCGCCAGGGCAAAGACGATGTTCTGCCGCACAATGCGCAGGGTGCGCTGGGAAATCTCCATGGCCTTGGCGATTTTGGAGGGCTTGTCGTCCATCAGGACGATATCCGCCGCCTCGATAGCTGCGTCTGAGCCCAGGGCACCCATGGCAATGCCAATGTCCGCCCGGGAAAGCACCGGCGCGTCGTTGATTCCATCCCCCACAAAGGCCAGCTTCCCCTTGGGGGACTTCTCGGAAAGCAGCGCCTCTACCCGGTCCACCTTGTCCCCGGGGAGCAGCTGGGTGTAGGCTTCGTCCAGGCCCAGGTCCTTCGCCACGCTCTCTCCCACGGCTTTGGCGTCCCCGGTGAGCATGACGGTCTTCTTCACCCCTTGGGCCTTCAGGGCGGCGATGGCCTCTTTGGCGTCGGGCTTGACCTCATCGGAGATGACGATGTGGCCGATATACTTCCCCTCCACCGCCACATGGACGGTGGTGCCCACATGGTGGCAGGGGTGCCACTTGACGCCGATGTCCTCCATCAATTTGTCGTTGCCCGCGCAGACGGTCCTGCCGTCCACCTGGGCCCGCACCCCCCGGCCGGAGAGCTCTTCCACCTCTCCCACCCGGGAGGCGTCCAGCTCCTGGCCCCAGGCCTCTTTGAGAGAGCGGGAGATGGGGTGGTCCGAGTAGCTCTCCGCCAGGGCGGCCATTTCCAGCAGGCCGCTTTCGGAGTACTCCTCCGGGTGGATGGCGGTGACGTTGAACACGCCTTTGGTGAGGGTGCCGGTCTTGTCAAAGACCACGATCTCCGTGTTGGCCAGCACCTCCAGATAGTTGCCGCCCTTGACCAGGATGCCCTGGCGGGAGGCCCCGCCAATGCCCCCAAAGAAGCTGAGAGGCACAGAGATGACCAGCGCGCAGGGGCAGGACACCACCAGGAAGATGAGGGCCTTCTGCACCCAGCCCACCCAGTCCCCCACAAAGAGAGGGGGCACCAGGGCCAGGGCCAGGGCGCAGAACACCACGATGGGGGTGTAATACCGGGCGAACTTGGTGATGAAGTTCTCCGCCTTGGCCTTTTTGCTGCTGGAGTTCTCCACCAGGTCCAGAATTTTCTGGACAGTGGACTCCCCGAAGGGCTTGGTCACCCGCACCCGCAGCAGGCCGCTTTGGTTGACGCACCCGCTGATGACGTCATCCCCGGGCTGCACCTGGCGGGGCACGCTCTCTCCTGTCAGGGCGGAGGTGTTCACCATGGACTGGCCCTCCAGCACCACGCCATCCAGGGGGACGCGCTCCCCGGCTTTCACGGTGATGGTATCCCCCACCGCCACTTCCTCCGGGTCCACCTGAGTCAGCTGGCCGTCCCGCTCCACGTTGGCGTAGTCCGGGCGAATGTCCATGAGGCTGGCGATGGATTTCCGGGATTTGCCCACGGCGTAGCCCTGGAACAGCTCCCCCACCTGGTAGAACAGCATGACGAACACGGCCTCGGGGTACTCGCCCTCGCCGAAAAAGCCGGTGCAGAAGGCCCCCACCGTGGCCAGGGCCATGAGGAAGTTCTCGTCGAACACCTGGCCATGGGCGATGTTCCGGGCGGCCTTCCACAGCACATCCCAGCCGATGACGAAATAGGCCGGCAGGAACAGCACAAACCGCCACGGGCCTTCATAGGGGATGAGCACCGCCGCCACCAAAAGCACCGCACTGGCGGCAATGCGGGCCACCATTTTCTTCTGTTTCCTTGTCATAAATCTCAGACCCTTCTCGAAGTTTTCACAGCAGGGCGGCATCCGCCTTTGGAGACCCTTTCTCCCGTGGGGCAGTGGGCCTGCCCCCTTTTCCAGGCGGCAAACCGCCCCAGCGTCACTTCAGGTTAATGACGCAGTCGGGCTCCACCTTTTTGCAGGCCTTGACAATCTGCTTGAGGATGTCGTCAAAGCGGCTGTCGTCGGCCTCCACAGTGAGCTTCTGGGTGAGAAAGCTGACGCTGGCATCGGAGACGCCGTCGATCTTCTTGATGGCGTTCTCCATTTTGGCGGCGCAGTTGGCGCAGTCTAAATCAGTGAGTTTGTAAGTTTTTTTCATGGCAGAACACTCCTTTGCAGTGTGGGGTTACTCGGTGACGTGCTCCATGCCCTGGCCCAAAATGGCGCGGACATGGCTGTCGGCCAAAGAATAGAACACGGTCTTTCCCTCCCGGCGGTATTTGACCAGCTTGCTCTTTTTCAGCACCTGCAGCTGGTGGGAGATGGCGGATTGGGTCATGCCCAGCAGCTGGGCGATATCGCACACGCACATCTCCGATTCAAAGAGCACATACAAGATCTTGATGCGGGTGGAGTCCCCGAAGATCTTGAACAGCTCCGCCAGGTCGAAGAGGGTCTCCTCGGCGGGCATCTCCCGGTTTACCCGGTCCACAATCTCCTGGTGGACAAACAGGAAATCGCACCCGGGGGCGCTTTTCTTCTCAGGCATTCTTAAACATCCTTTCACATGAACGATTGTTCATGTATATAGCATACTCTCCTCCCTGGGTCTTGTCAAGGGGCGTCCGCCTCTTTTTGCAAATTTTTCCCGCCGTCCACCGTCCGCCGCTCTTCCTCCCCATGGAAAACTCTGCTATAATGGCTTTAAAAGGAGGGAGACCCATGGAGACCCGTTTCATTCTGTTCCGGGAGGAGCCCCGGTGGCTGGAACAGGCGGCGGCCTGGTTCCACCAAAAGTGGGGCGTGCCCCAAGAGGCCTACCGGGAGAGCATGCTGGCCTGCCTGGCTGAGAAAAGCCCCGTGCCCCAGTGGTATCTGGCGGTGGAGGGGGAGCGCATCGTTGGAGGGTTGGGGGTCATCGAGAACGACTTCCATCCCCGGAAGGATCTGGCCCCCAACGTGTGCGCCGTGTATGTGGAGGAGGACCGCCGCTGCCGGGGCATTGCCGGGGCACTGCTGGAGCTGGCCTGCCAGGACATGGCCGCCCAGGGCGTGCCCACCCTGTACCTGCTGACGGATCACGTAGGCTTTTACGAGCGTTACGGCTGGGAATACCTGTGCCCTGTCCGGGGGGACGGGGAGGAGCGGGACACCCGGGTGTACGTCCACCGCTGAAAGGAGTTCTGCCATGAAGATCGAAGTGGGCGGGGCGTTCCCCGCGTATTTTCAGCCAGCCTATCCCGAGGAATTCCAGCTGTTCTCCCACTTTGAGGTGACGGCGGGCATCCCTTCTCCCCTGTTCGCCATCACCACCTGGAAGGAGAACGGCCTGCCCAACGTGTGCTTTCACGCATGGAGCTGCTTCCACGGGGACAGAACCGCCTTTTTCGCTGTGATGGGCAACCTGTACCAGCACACCCACACCTATCAGAACATCCTGCGGGAGGGGTGCTTCTGCGTCAACTTCCTGCCCAGCTCCCGCTATGGGCAGCTGGTGGAGACCATTCACCACAACGGCCTGGACACCGATGAGTTCCAGGCCGGGGGCTTCACCCTGGAGGAGGCCCGCACCCTTCACGCGCCCCGCATCGGAGAGGCCTTCCTCACCCTGGAGTGCCAGCTCAAGCAGGTCCAGGACCTGAGCGGCGCGGGGCTGACGGCCATGGTGGTGGGCCAGGTACAGCACGCCTGGGTGGAGGAAGAGGTGGCCCGGGGCTACCGGCGCTACGGCAAAGAGGGCTTCATGCTGCTGGCCCCCGCCCCCCAAGACCTGCTCACCGGAGAGCCGGGCCAGTCCGGCATCGGCCGGATGGAGCTGGAATTTTTGGACTGACATAAAAAAGGCCGCCAATGGCGGCCTTTTTTATTGGCTGGAAAGCACCCGGCGGATCTCTTCCTCGGCCTCCTGAACCTCCTTGCGGAAAGCCTGGGAGGAGACCCGCAGGGCCCCCGCCCCCAGGATGATGAGCTGCTCGGTGGCGTCGGAGGTGACCACCCGGGTGTGGTAGTGCCGGGCGATAGCGTGGGTGGCCTTCTCGATGTACATGTCGGCGGTCTCGGCCTCCTTGGTGTAGACCACGTTCAGGTTGTGGTACTTCTCCACCGAACCCACGCCTCCCTTGACCTTGTAGGCGTCGAACACCAGGATGGGCACGCAGCGCCGGTAGGCGGCGTAGTTACACAGAATATCCATCAGCCTGCCCCGGGCAGCCTCCATGTTTGTCTGGGCCAGGGCTTTCAGATCCTCCCAGGAGAAGATCACGTTGTAGCCGTCCACCAGCAGGTGCTCCGGCCCTTCCCGCTGGGGGCGCTTGCCCTTTTGAGAGGCCAGCTTCAGCCCCTGGGGCCGCTTCTTTTTGCCGGACTCCTGCATGGCCAGCCGGGGGTCCCGCTGGATGGGGCCGTAGGTGCGCTCGAAAATGGCCATCAGCTCCTTGTCCTGGGCCAGGGCGTCCCGATAGGCGGCAGCCCGGGCCTCCACGGTGCGGGGGCCCTCCTCCTGGGCGGCGGCCTCCTCCTGGGCCACCCGGGCCAAACGCTCCCCCCGGGCCAGGACGCTGGGCAGGTGCATGTGGCTGGGCACCTTGTCCCACCGGACCATCACCCCGGCGCCGTGGCTGCAAAACACGGAATCCGCGGTGTTCTCCAAGTCCCCGTCGATGTCGTAGCCCGCCTGGGCCATCACCTCTTCTGTGTTGTGGCAGGGGGCGTAGCCGTCCGGCAGGCAGGAGAGCTGTCCCCGGCCCTTGGTGTAGGCGGCTACCTCTCGGGCGTAGCCCCGCAGGCAGGCCACCGGCGCCCGGCCAGAGAGTGCCGCCTCCTCCCCCTGGGTCTCCGGAGGATCGAACTGGGCACAAAGCCGGGGCATATCCGCCAGGGCCCGGCCCAGGCAGTCCTGGGGAAGGCGCAGGGTGAAGCGGTACCAGGGCTCCAGCAGCAGGCAGGCGCCCTGGGCCTGGGCGGTCCGCAGGCCCTGGCGCACCGCCCGGTAGGTGGCCTGGCGGAAGTCCCCGCCCTCCGTGTGCTTGACGTGGGCACGGCCCGCCGCCAGGGTCAGCTTCACATCCGTGAGGGGGGCGCCCATCAGGGGGCCGATATGGGTCTTCTCCGCCAGGTGGGTGAGGATGAGCCGCTGCCAGTTGCCCGCCAGCTCATCCTCCCGGCAGGCAGTGGCGATCTCCACGCCGCTGCCCCGGGGGCCCGGCTCCATCAGCAGGTGGACTTCCGCGTAGTGGCGCAGGGGCTCGTAGTGGCCCACACCCTCCACCCGCTGGGAGAGGGTCTCTTTATAGAGGATACCCCCCTCGTCGAAGGTGACCTTCAGGCCGAAGCGCCGCTCCAGCAGGCTTTGCAGGATTTCCACCTGCACCCCTCCCATCAGCTGCAAGTGGACCTGGCCCAGACGCTCGTCCCACACCACATGGAGCAGGGGGTCCTCCTGCTCCAGCTCCCGCAGATAGCCCAGGGCGGTGTGGACGTCACACCCCTGAGGCAGCAGCACCCGGTAACGGAGCACGGGCTCCAGGGCTGGAGGGGTGGCGTCCTTCTCAAAGCCCAGGCCCTCCCCCGGATAGGGGCCGGAAAGCCCCACCACCGCCGCCACGTCCCCGGGCAGGGCTGTATCCACCAGCTGGAACCTGGTTCCAGAGTAAATCCGCAGCTGGTCCGCCTTGCCGCTCCAAGCCCGCCTGGCGTCCGGCCGGGCGGAGAGCTCCGCTTTCACTTTCAGCTCCCCGCCGGTGACCTTCAGCCAGGTCAGCCAGGCGCCGGAGCTGTCCCGGGTCACCTTGAACACCCGGGCCCCCAGTTCCTCCCGAGGGGGCAGGGGCTGGGTCAGGCGCTCTAAGCTCTCCAGCAGAGGGTCCACCCCCTCCAGCTTCAGCGCCGCGCCGAAGAAGCAGGGGAACAACTGCCGCCTTGCCACAGCCTCTGCCAGCTGGGCATCCCCAGGGGCGCGGCCCTCCATCACAGCTTCCAGCAGGTCCTCGCTGCACAGGGCCAGATCCTCGGCGCTTTCCGGATCGGACAAATCCACACAGCCCGAACCGAACCGGCGGCGCAGCTCTTCCATGCGGGCGGCCCGGTCCGCCCCAGCCAAGTCCATCTTGTTGACAAACAGGAACACCGGCACCTGGTAGCGTTCCAGCAGGCGCCACAGGGTCTCCGTGTGGCTTTGGACGCCATCCGTGCCGCTGACGACCAGGATGGCGTAGTCCATCACCTGCAGGGCCCGTTCGGCCTCAGCGGAGAAGTCCACATGGCCGGGGGTGTCCAGCAAGGTCAGCTGGGCGCCGGGCAGTTTTAAAACCGCCTGCTTGGAGAAGATGGTGATGCCCCGGGCCCGCTCTAAGGCGTCGGTGTCCAAAAAGGCATCCCGGTGATCCACCCGGCCCAATTTCCGCAAGGCTCCCGCCCGGTAGAGCATGGCTTCGCTAAGGGTGGTCTTGCCCGAGTCCACATGGGCCAGTATGCCGATGACCAGCCGCTTTTGAGCCTGGCCTCCCTCCGCCCCCTCTTTGCCGTGTTGAATATCCGTTCTGCCTTTCGCTTCCATTCTGCCGACCTCCTGTGTGTTCTGCGCGACCGCTGCACGGCTCCTATTATACCGCAGGAGGGGGGCGGTTGTACAGGGGGAGGCTCACCGTGGATCCAGCGCGATTTGCAGCGCCGCGTCCCACTGGAAGGGCAGGTACTGGCAGAATGAAATTTCCCGCTTTCAGGGTTAGTCTTCTCCCGAAAACTTGTCACGTCCTTCCCTTTGACAAAACTTTTTATATTCTTTTGGCGTCATTCCTGTGTATTTCTTAAATAATTTACTGAAGTAGTGTGGGTTATGTCCTAACCCAATTTGCTCGGCCACCTTATAAAATTTATTTTCCCCCATAGTCTGTATCAAAAATTTGGCATGCTCCATGCGGCGGTGGTTTAGATAAGAGGAAAAGTTCTCTCCCGTATGGGCATAAAAAGCTTTTCCAACATAGTCTTCATTGCGGAAGACCACTTCATTGGCAATTCGCCGCAAAGTCAGGTTGCTCTCGTTTAGGTGCTCGTCAATATAATTTAAAACTTCTTCCACAAAGCTCTGCGGTTCCTCCCCTTTCTCCTCAGACACTGTTTTTAGAGCCTTTATCAAAAGATTTATAAGCACATCCTCTCCCACATCTTCGTATAACCCGTTAAACAAGCTAGAAATTTCAGAAAAGGAAGACTTATATTTGAGGAGCACACGGACTACAGCCACAATTAAAACGCTCTCCCCATATTTTTCTGCCATTTTATGCAGCTGATCACGTTGCGTGCTTTCTGTCTGCGTCAGGGTTTGCTCAATCTGCTCTATCAACTCCTCAATTTGAATTTCGTTTTGACTGGGCTGTTCTTCTCCTTGTTCTTCACCGCCCACATGAAAAAACTGGCAGGGCTCTGTTTCTATTTCATTGATTGTTTCCGGGAGGCTTTCAAGCGATATCGGTGCGACTTTTAGCTGTTTCGCGCACAAAAAACTTTCCAGTTCCTGCAGCGCCGGTTC
Source organism: Acutalibacter sp. LFL-21 (assembly GCF_025630755.1). NCBI lineage: Bacteria > Bacillati > Bacillota > Clostridia > Eubacteriales > Acutalibacteraceae > Acutalibacter > Acutalibacter sp. LFL-21. The sequence continues at coordinate 65,259 of NZ_JAOTNT010000010.1, forward strand.
CGGTTGCTTGGAGGTTTGACTTAACCACAATACACAGATATGCCTTTGCATTAGGATTATCGGGGGAAGAAGCTTGCCTCTCCAAGGCATTCCCTTTTCCCATATTTGATATGGCATTTCCCCTGGTTCCGCCTCCATCATGGCAAGGTAAAGCTGACCTTCTGTGCTTTCTACTAATTCGCGCAGCAACTGGGAGGTTTTCTCCCGGTTTGGATTCCAAAGGGTGGGAACAAAATGGTCTGTGATTACAGGAAAAGCCCGGTTTTGAAAGCACATGGCTTGATGGGCATATCTCCAACGGTCCCGATCCCTCTCTGCTTTTTGCAGAGCATCTGCTAAATCCTCTTCACTACATGGCTTAAGAAGGTAGTACCTCACGCCTTGACTCATGGCACTTTGGGCAAACTCAAATTCATCAAACCCGGACAAAACGATAAACTCTGCATGACATCCTAACTCCCTTGCCCGAAATATCAGTTCTATGCCATTGACCAGCGGCATTTTCACATCCGTAACTACTAAATCGGGCTTATCCGTTTGGATTCGCTCCAGCGCCTCAATGGCATTGTCGCACAAACCAATCAGCTCGATATTGTATTTCTCCCAGGGCATTGCGGCAGAAATCGTTTCAAGTATGTCACGTTCGTCATCCACAAGCAATAGCCGGTATTTTTTGGACGTCATACAGTTTCTCCTTTCACTCTCCTCGAGGCAACGTCAGTTCCACCTTGGTACCATGACCTGTGTTGCAAACCTGGATACCATATGATTCTCCAAACAAAAGCAAAATCCTCTGCCGCAAGTTTTTCAAACCGATTCGTGTAGTATTCCCATCCCCCGGCTCAGGACGCTCTAAAACAGAAGCGTCAATGCCTGGGCCATTGTCCTCTACAGAAAGAATGATTTTCCCGTCCTCTTCCCTTGTGCACACCCGAATCCAACAGGGGCCCAACATACTTTCCAAGGCGTACTTAATCGAATTTTCCAATAGAGTTTGAAGCCCCATTGAAGGGATCGGTGATCCCAAAAAAGTATCGGGAACGTCAAACTTCACATGGAGCCTATCGCGATAACGGCACTTTTGAAGGTACACATAGTAACGAGCTATTTCCAACTCCTTTTTCAAGGGCACCACCGCCCCCTGTTCTTTTAAGGTATATCGCAGAATTTTTCCCAAAGCCTCTGTAATTTGAGAAATATCCTCTTGTCCCACCGCTTTGGCGCGCCAATGGATCGTCTGTAAAATATTGAAAAGAAAGTGAGGGTTGATTTGAGCCTGCAACGCTTTGATCTGGGCATCCTTTACCGAGAGCTGCTTTAAATAATTGTCCTCCACCAGCCGGCGAAAATCCACTGCCATTTCATCAAAAGAACGGTGCAGATATCCCAGCTCATCCTTACGATCCGTGTATTCACCTGTGGGAAGCAGCTCGAGCCGCCCCTCTTGAAACAGGCGCATCTTTTTCACCAGCGCTTCAAAATGCCACACAATATGGGACACCAGTCGAGAACAAAACCACAGGCAACCGCTGTAAACGCCTGCTGCTGTGATTAGAACCATGATATTCAGTGCCCGTAGAGATGCGGCTAGGTTTACGATAGGAAGATACAGAGCATAGGTCAGCCCATAGTGGGAATAGGTGGCGTAGCTGGCGAAATATTCCTCCCCCTGCAGAGAAACGCGGCGATATTCATTGTGCAGGGGAAAGGAAGCCTCCTGCCGTCCGGCGGGAAGGTCGGTAAGCAACACTTTCCCCTGCCGGTCATAAATGGTAATCTGCGGCTGGTAAGTAAGATTTAGGCCGTCCTTCACCCTGTCTTCCACAATTTTTTGAAAGTCAATTTTCAAAAGGAGCAGACCGAGAGAATCCAAATTCATATCAATCGTATTCCGGATCTCCCTGACATAAAACAAACTGTTATCTCCCAACTCAGTGGACACGCACACCGCTTTTCCTTTGGCCTGCAGAGCAAGCTCCATAAGAGGGGCCAAGTGTTCCTCAAAGGTGTCCTTTCCTTCCCCGTTTGTGCTGAAATACTCGCCCCTAGACCAAATGGCGGCTTGATCTACATAAGCATTTTTTGAGAAATAGTAGTTCATCGAGTCATAAAGCCTTTGTAAGCAATTACTGTAAAGCAGCACTGGCTCTCGAGCATGAAAATCCAGCTGACTGTCGCGCAGCATTCCCTGAACCGCTTCATCTGTGGCAGTCCAGGCCCCCGCCTGCTCAATCGCATCCAAATCGCTTTCCACCATCTCTGCTGTCATATTCAGAATCTGGGAAGTGTTTTCATACAATTTCTCATCATATTGCTGAAATACAAAAAAAGAGGCCGCCAGCACCACTGCCAAAGAAAGGGAAAGCAGGGCGCAGAACACGATCATCATTTTCCTTTTTAAACGCAGATCCTGCGCCCACTTTTTCATGCCTTCCCAAATGTTCATTTATGTCCTCCTCACATCCGCCAGTTCCTTTTACCACCTTTACAGAAATCGAAAGCTTACCCCAGCCTCTCTCCATTGGGCATGGTGTTCCGGTGAGTTCCGCAGCTGCTCTTCAGGGATAAGCCCTTCCAAAAGCATGGTGCACAAAGTAATCATATCCTCCACAACTCGCCCGGAAATCGGATTAAAGTATAGGGATTTTCCTGATAGATACCATTCCTGCCTGCGCATATCACATCCATTTTCTTGGATAAAATGCCCACCGTACCAAGCATAATCTTCCAAATCGGGCTGGTTATCCCGAAATTTCCTCAGAGCTGTTTGGTAATCGGAAATCCGCTTCCGCCATTCTTCCCACCGACAGATCATCAGGACAATATAGCCCGACCCAATGGCATCACCCGTAAAAATACTTTTATGAAAGCTGTCCTTAAACACCAGTGAATGGGGCGTATGTCCTGGAAGGTCTAATGCTTCTATGATAACGCCGCCTCCCAAATCAATCTTACTGCCGGCTTCCAGGGGGAAGACCGCTTTCCTAGAAGGCATAGAGAAGCCACGGCTTTTCATGTAGTCCATCAGACCGCTTTGTTCCCAAATAGCCGCCGCATCCCTGGACTGCATCCAGACACTCGAGAAGCTGGCGGCGTGAGCCATATGGTCTTGATGTGGATGAGTGACCGCCAGCTCTACCGGCAGCGGCGTAAGGGAACGAACCAATCCTGCCAAATCCCCCTCTCCCATTCCAGTGTCAATGAGAAGGGCTTTTTGTGTTCCGCACACCAGATAGGCGGACGAAGTAAAGTAATCATCAATGCGGAAAAGTCCTGGCCGCAGATAGTGAACGGCAAATTGCTTACGCCTGTCCTGAGAGAAAAGCCAGGACAGGAATTCCGTTTCCTCCGCTGCCTGCCGCCACAACGCACTGCTGGCAGAATTGCTCTGTAAACAAGTGTATCTGGCATTTTCTGCGCCGCAGGTGCGCAGCGCCATAACCGCTTTCCGGCAGGAAGTTCCCTGGGGGCCCAGCGCTACGCTGCACTCTGCCGCAAGACCGTATTCCTTTCTCTCAAACCCCCAAAAGGGAACAAATTTTAAATTGCGGGCCTGGTAGGGGTCCCTTGGGCCGGCAAAAGCCGCTACCGCTGCAAAACGGGAGGGAAACCGAGAGGCCACAGCCCAAGCTCCTTGACCACCTAGAAGATAAAAGCGGCATCCATCCAAAAGAGATTCCTGTTCTGAAAGGTCGAAAAGCAACTCGTGAAGGGCGAGCGCCTGTTCCCATTTCTCCCACCCCCCATAACACCAGGGGACCAACAGCCAAGAGGGATGCTTCTCTTGGGCTTTTTCCGCAAGTATCAACTCCGCTTTTTCCATCATGCTCTTTTCTGTGTCCTCCTCCTCTGGCAAAAGGACACACAAGGGGCCCGGAGCCTGTCTTCCTCTCCACAACGTGTACCGAAGCTCCCCTTTATTTCCACAAACTTTATCTGTCATATCTATCATTCCTTTCCTAAGAGGTTTTCATTCTTTCACAGCTCCCACTACAATACCTGTGACAAAATACTTTTGCAGAAAAGGATAAATCACCAAAATGGGGATCATCGAGACCATAACCTTGGCAGAATTAAAGGTAAGGCTGGACATAGCCAATTTTTCTTTGATCTCCTCTGGAGACATAGTAGCCATTTGGGTGGGGTCCAAAGTTGCTGAAAGTGATTGGATATAGGTCTGCAAGGGAAGTTTGGATTGGGTATTAATGTAAATTTTTCCGTCAAAAAAGCTATTCCAATGGTTGACAATTGCAAACAACGCCACGGTGGCCAAAGCCGCCTTGGATAGGGGAACATATATGTGCCACAGAATATACCAGGGATTTGCTCCATCCACATAGGCTGCTTCTTCCAACGAATCCGGAATATTTTTGAAGAAATTCATCAGGAGAATCACATTAAACACAGGCACTGCCGTAGGCAGCACCAACGCCCAAATAGAATCCATCAGGCCAAGATAGCGCACTACCATAAAGGTGGGAACCAGCCCTCCGTTAAACATCATGGTGAACACGACAAACCACATGTAGAACTTTTTGCTATGAAATACCTTAGGGCTTTTGGAAAGGGGAAAGGCCATCAAAATCGTTAGCAGCATATTGATGCTTCCACCGATAATCACACGAAGCACTGAAACCAAAAAGGACTGACCAAACTGGCGCTCTTCCAACATCGCTTTATAAGAGCTGAAATTAAAGTTTACCGGCCAAAAGGCCACCTCTCCCATAGCAGCGCTCGTGCGGTCGCTGAAAGAAATGGCAATCGTATTCAAAATTGGGACCAGGCAGATCAACCCGCAGAACAGCAAGGCAATCCAAATGACTACATCCACAGGTGTTATTCTTTTTAACTTCACAGCGCAACCCCCCTCAGAAAATGCGATACCCACAGAACTTGTCCGCCAGCTTATAGGCAGAAGCCAGCAATCCAAAGCTGATAACTGATTTGAACAGGCCTACAGCAGTAGCCAGACTGTACTGGATGTTTTCCAGACCAGTACGATAGACATAGGTGTCAATAATATCTCCAGTACGATAGACCAAGGGGGAATACATATTATACACCTGGTCAAACCCCGCGTTTAAGACCTGTCCCATGTTCAAAGTGGTCATCAGCACAATGGTGGGTAAAATGGCAGGAAGGGTGATATGAACAATTTTCTGCCAGCGGTTAGCCCCATCAATATCTCCCGCTTCATAAAGAGTGGGATCAATACTGGTCATTGCCGCTACATAGATAACTGCGTTGTAGCCAAACTCTTTCCACACATCGGTTCCAATCAGGATGGAACGAAACCAACCGTTGTCAATTAAAAACATGGTCGGTTCTCCTCCCATGGACATCACTATCTGATTTACCACGCCAGTATAGGAAAACAGGTTGGAAAACATCACTGCCAGGATGACCCAGGAAAGAAAGTGCGGAAGGTAAACCACCGTCTGGATTACCCGCTTATAAAGGACATTGCGGCATTCATTAAGCAACAAGGCAAAAATTATGGCGGCTAAAGTTCCCAGTATAATCTTGGAAACTGCAATAATCAAAGTGTTTTGTAAAATTTGCCAGAAATCAGGCATGAGAAAAAGCCTCTTGAAATTATCAAGCCCTATAAACTGGGAGCCAAGGATTCCCTTGGCGGGGATGAAATTCTGAAAGGCCATCACCAAGCCGCCCATGGGAACGATGGAAAAGACAATCAAAAACACCATTCCTGGGAGCAGCATAGCGTGATAATACCGGGCATTTTTCTTACTGTACATGGACAAGACCTCCTCACAAGAAAATGGTGGGGGCTCCCGGCGGCACCGGGCGTCCCCACCGGACTCTATGATATTTTCACGGTTTATCCTTGGTCTACGATTGCCTGTACCTCCTGGGTCAACGTATCGCCGCCCAAGCTCTTCCACTGGCTAACAAACTCATCGAAATACTCCACAGGCTTTTCACCTACAATAATTTGCAGGTACATCTCGTCCTCCAGTTTATCCAAAGTGGCTTTCAGTTGTGTAGAGGACTCTGTCTCATAGTAGTAGGCCGCATAGACAGGGTTGCCCTCTTCTACCACAGCACTGCCCACATACCGGGTCCAATAGGCCCAGAAAGCGGCGCTGTCTTTGTCGCCGTCTGCAAACTGTTTGGCTGCCACACACTGGGAGCGGTCATAATCCGTCATACCCTCATACTCTTCATAGCTTCCTGTGTCCACATTGCTCTTAACACATTTACCCAGCTTGGGCACCACATCGAAATAGTCGAAGGTCAGGGCACCAAGCACATTCAGGCTACGGCCGCCAGAGTCATCCACTTCGCCGTTGTCTACCATTTCTTGACGCATTGCAGCATACTTAGCGGCAATCTCATCGTTTGGATCATATGTGCCCCGCACCACTTCGTTGTTGGCTGCCAAAGCCATCACAGCGGCCTCCGGATGCTCACAGTCCTTACTGACCACGCACATCTGCTCCGTTGCAGAACCAGTCATATAGTTGAACTCGCCCTCGTCGTTAAGCGGAACTGCCAGTGCCAAGTATTCGATGTCTGGTGTGTTGGTAAAGGCATCGTTCTGTACTGCCCACCAGGGACCGAATTTGGCGCCTGCCGTACCAGAGGTCCATAGTGCCTCTGTCTCCCCTGAGCCAATACGGGTGGGGAACTGTTTATCAATCAAACCGCGCTGATACCAGTCCGCTAAAACCGCAAGAGCTTCCTTCATATTGGGATCGGTAGAGCCGTAATACACAGTACCCTCCTCGTCGGTCATCCATTGACGAGGATAGCAGTCGAACACATTAAACACCGATTCGAGGCCGTAGTCTCTAGAATAGCCATAAACCGGCTGAGTGGCATGAACCACCAATCCAGTGGTATCATCAACCCCATTACCATCAGGGTCTTGGGTTACAAACGCTTCTAATACCTCTGCAATCTCATCTAGCGTTGTGGGGGCGTCTAAGCCCAAATTGTCCATCCAGTCCTTCCGAAGCCACAGCAGATTTTGGGCATAACCCAGATTGCTGCCAGGAACAGCCAGCTGCTTTCCTTCAATTGTCACAGCTTCAATATTCCGGTTATCAAAGCTTTCATCCACCAATTTCAGTGTTTCCCCTCTATACTGAGGATAGATCTCTGTCAGATCGGCAAGTAGGTCGTTTTCCGCCATCTGCCGGAAAGTAAAGTATTTATCCACATACATCAGGTCGCACAGTTCCCCAGAAGCAATATTGATGGAGAGCTTGTTGTTGTATTCCGAAGACTCGGCACTCCATGCCAACTCCATTTCAATGTTATAGCGCTCTTTTAGAAAATCGTGGATATAGTTGTCTTCCGGGCTTTGATCCGCTGGAAACTTTGCACCCGGATACATCACTTTGCTGTAGGTCAATTTGACAGGTTCCAGATACTTACCGTTTTCATCGAAAAGGCCGCTCTCCTCCGTGGAAGCAACACTGGATGAGGATGCTTCCGTGGAAGTCTGTGAAAGGACATTTGAAGTGCTTTCTGTCTCTCCGCTTTGAGAGCAGGCGGCACTAGTCATCATCAATGCTGCGGCCATTCCAGCTGCCATCAGTCTTTTATGCAGTTTCATCCTATTTTCTTCCTCCTTGATTATTTGCAGATTCCGGAAGCCTGCTTGATATTACAAGTATATCACCGTTAATCCGTATAATAAAATGTAAAATTCAGGTATTTTTTTAGCAAATTTCCGACTTTTCATAGACTGTTCCACCGGTGTCTGTGCCACACCTACCCTAATCGAACAACCCCATTCGGAAATCAGACAGCACCTGACACCGCAGAACAAGGTGGCCTTGAAACGGCCAGGGGGAACCCGAGGGGTTTGTGGGAAGCGGCCGCGGCTCTGGTGCCAGGCATGGACACGGCTCATCTCCCCTTGGAAAGGCAGACCGGAAAAACTGAAAAGTTAGGACGTGATTTGGCAAATCCACGTCCTTGTTTTTTGGCATTGGGCCCGATACTATGAGGGAAAATAGGGGCGGATATTCGGACTGTCCCTTCCCTTTGGAAAGGAGTTGTGCGACGGATGGACAAGGAGTTTCAGACGCTGTTCCAGAACCCGCCCGCCCCCTACCGGGGCGCCCCCTTCTGGGCCTGGAACTGCAAACTGGATCGGGAGACAATGGTGCGCCAGGTGCTGTACTTTAAGGAAATGGGCATGGGCGGCTTTCACATGCACTGCCGCACCGGCCTGGACACCGAGTATCTGGGCGAGGAATTCATGGAGATCATCCGGGCCTGCGCGGAAAAGGTCAAGGAGGAGGACATGCTGGCCTGGCTCTACGATGAGGACCGCTGGCCCTCCGGCTTTGGGGGCGGCTATGTGACCCGGGACCCCGCCGGTGCGGGAGCTGGCCTTTGGGGACTGGACGGCCCAGGGGCTGCCCTTCTACGCTGGGAACGTCACCTATCACTGCACTCTGGACACAGCCCCCGGGACCTATCAGCTGGAGGTCACCAAGTACCGGGCGCCCCTGGTGCAGGTACGCTTGGACGGCCGCCTGGTGGGCAGCCCGGTGTTCTCCCCCTACCGGGTGGAGCTGGGCTCTCTGGAGGGGGCACACAAGTTGGACGTCACCGCTTTCGGCAGCCGCATTAACGCCTTTGGGGCCCTGCACAGCTGCAAGCCCGTCACCTGGTGCGGGCCGGACGCCTGGCGCACGGAGGGGCCTGCCTTCAGCTATGAGTACCAGCTCACCCCCTGCGGTGTGCTCATTTCCCCCAAGCTGTTCCGCTTGGAGGGCTGAGCCGCTGCCGGGCCCACGAGATAAACAAGCCGCCGGAGGCCTCCGGCGGCTTGTTTGCTTCTGCTCTTTTCACAGGTGGTCCTGGGACCGCCTGGCGCTGGGACACTGTCCGAACCGGCGCTTGTACTGGCGGGAAAAGTTGGACAGGTCCGAAAAACCCGCTAAAGAGGCCGCCTCTGTCACCGCGTAGCCCTGGGCCAGAAAGCGCTGGGCCTGCTCCAGGCGCAGCTCCATCAGATAGGCCTGGGGCGGCAGGCCGTAGGCCTCTCGAAAGAGGTTGGTGAGGTAGCGCCGGTCGATGTGCAACGCCGCAGCAATCCGTTGGATGCTTACCGGCTGCATGTAAGAGGTCTCCAGATACGCCTTGGCATAGGAGGCGTAGTCGTTGGGGCGGCGGGACGGAGCCGGGGTATCCTGGGAAAGGCGGTACAACAGCTCGTACAGCAGGGCAAAGATCTTTCCATCCTGTGGCCCATACTGATACTGGTCCCGCAGTTGCTCGAACAGCTTGCGCACCGGGGGCTGGCGCAGCACCGGCGGCCGCAGAAACTCTGGGGTTTCCCCCGCCTGAAAGCCCAGCCACACATATTTCCAGGGGGTGGTTTGGCTGGCCTGATAGGTGGTGACCTCCTCCGGGCAGATGACGAACAGGTCCCCCGGCCCCACCCGATGGAGGACCCCGTCTTTCAAAAAGGTACCCTCCCCTTCCAGCACGAAGTGCAGCAGGTGATAGTGGCGCACCGCCGGGCCAAACCGGTGGCCGGGCTCGCAGGCCTCATACCCATAGTTGAGGGGTGCCAGGCCGTGCCACCAGCCCGGGGCCACCGCGCGTTCAAACTTTTCCATCCCATCTTCCCTCCTGGACGATGTTTGTTTCCATTTTACCAAATGGGCCCTCCTTTTGGCAATAGCTTTTTCAGGGAGAGTCTGTTACACTGTAAGCACATTCCGATTCTTTTAGGAGGTTGTATGGCCATGTTGAAAATCACCTTTATGGGCGCCGGCAGCACCGTGTTCGCCCGCAATGTGCTGGGCGACGTGATGTGCACTCCCGCCCTGCAGGAATGCGAGATCGCCCTGTACGATATCGACGGCACCCGCCTGGATGAGAGCTTCCGCATTCTGTCCACCATCAACCAGAACATCAACCAGGGCCGGGCCGTCATCAAGCCCTATCTGGGAGTGGAGAACCGCAAGGAGGCCCTGCGGGGCGCCAAGTTTGTGGTGAACGCCATCCAGGTGGGTTTCTACGAGCCCTGCACTGTCATCGACTTTGAGATCCCCAAGAAGTACGGCCTGCGCCAGACCATTGCCGACACCCTGGGCATTGGTGGCATTATGCGGGCCCTGCGGACCATCCCCGTGCTGGAGGACTTTGCCCGGGATATGGAAGAGGTCTGCCCCGACGCCCTGTTCCTCAACTACACCAACCCCATGGCCATGCTCTCCGGCTATATGCAGCGCTACACCGGCGTGCAGACCGTGGGCCTGTGCCACAGCGTGCAGACCTGCTCTCAGCACCTGCTGGAGAGCCTGGGAATGGAGGACAAGCTGGAGGGCCGCAAGGAGCTGATCGCCGGCATCAACCACATGGCGTGGCTGCTGTCCATTCAGGACAAGGACGGCAACGACCTGTACCCCGAGATCCGCAAGCGGGCCAAGGAGAAGAACGCCGCCGAGAAGCACGGCGACATGGTGCGCTTCGACTACATCGACAAGCTGGGCTACTACTGCACCGAGTCCAGCGAGCACAACGCCGAGTACAACTGCTTCTACATCAAGAAGAACTACCCCGAGCTCATCGACCGGTTCAACATCCCCCTGGATGAGTACCCCCGCCGCTGTGTCAACCAGATCAAGGACTGGAAAGAGATGAGTGAGAAGCTGCTCTCTGACACGGAACTCTCCCACGAGCGCTCTAAGGAGTACGCCTCCTACATCATGGAATCGGTCATCACCGGCGCGCCCCTGCAGATTGGCGGCAACGTGCTGAACACCGGCCACCTGATTGAGGATTTCCCGGAGCAGGCCTGCGTGGAGGTGCCCTGCCTGGTCAACGGCACCGGGGTCCATCCCACCTATGTGGGCCACCTGCCCCCCGTGCTGGCCGCCATGAACATGACCAACATCAACACCCAGCTGCTGACCATCGAGGCAGCCCGCACCCGCAAGAAGGAGGATATCCTGCGGGCCGTGATGCTGGAGCCCCACACCGCCGCCGAGCTGTCCATTGACGACATGGCCAAGATGATCGACGAGCTCATCGAGGCCCACGGTGACTACATGGTCATGTACCACTGAGTTTTTTTGAGTTCTGTAAATATGAAAAAGCCCCTGGCTGCGCGCCGGGGGCTTTTTGCATAGACTTGAAAACGCAGGCTCCTTTTCAAGGCAGAGTCACTGCGCGTAGTGCTTGTACAGGAAGGTGACGATCTGGCCCCGGGTGCAGTCCAGGCCGGGGCCGAAGGTGGTGGCGCTGGTGCCCACGGTGATGTTGTTCCGCACCGCCCACAGCACGGGGCTGTAGAAGTAGTCCCCGCTCTTCACATCCCCGAAGGGGTTATTGCCGCTGACGCTGGGGGACCCGGCCGCCTTGTACAGGAAGGTCATGATCTGGCCCCGGGTGCAAGGAGAGCCGGTGCCGAACTTGGTGTCGCTCACGCCGGAGGTGATGCCCTTCTCCACCGCCCACAGCACGGCGTCGTAGTAGTAGGCGTCGGGCTTCACATCGGTGAAGGGGTTATAGCTGCTGGTGGGCTGGGGCTTGCCCGCGGCCTTCCACAGGAACATCATGGCCTGTTCCCGGAAGCAGGCCAGGCCGGGGCTGAAGGTGGTGTCGCTGGTGCCCGCGGTAATGTCGTTCTCCACCGCCCACAGCACGGACTGGTAGAAGTAATCCCCTTCGTGCACGTCCGTAAAGCTGACGGGCACTTCGGGCTCGCCCTCCAGGGCTTCAAAGGCGTAGCCGTATTTTAAAGCATATTCCTCCGCGGTGGAGCCCTTGTAGCCCCGGACGGTGGTGACGCCAGCCTTGCCCAGCGTGTCGCTGCTATCATAAATCTCGCAGTTGGAATTCAGCACAGTGATACTGGTGGGCCTTGCGCCATAGAACGCGAAGAGCCCGATATAGGTGCAGGTGCTGGGGAAGACCACATCCTTGAGGCCCTTGCATTGCTCAAAGGCGTTGTAGTCCACGCTCTCCAGCCCTTCCTCAATCGTCACATTCTCCAAAGCGGTGCAATAGAGGAAGGCCTTATACGCAATCTTTTTGACAGAACCGGGAATGTGAATGCTTTTCAGGCTGTCGGCCCCACTAAAAACAGCTTCGGGCAGCTCGGTAATGCCGTATCCCAGTTCCACGGTGGCCAAGTCATCGCAGTTGCTAAAAGCGTTTTCGCCTAAGACAGCGCTGCCGGGAATGGTGGCCGAAGTGATTCCCGAAGACCGGAAAGCACCTTCGCCGATATAGGTCACGCCGCTGGGGATCTCCACATCCACAAGGCTTTCGCAGTCACTAAAAGCGCTGTCCCCAATGGAGGTAACAGTGTCTGGCAGTTCGGCGTAGGCCAAGTCAAAGCAGGAGAGGAACGTGCCTTCCTCGATGGCAGTGACGCCAGAAGGAATAGTGATGCCCTTCAGGGAATAGCAACAGGCAAACGCCCCGGCCCCGATGGAGGTGAGGGTATCCGGCAGGGTGACCTGCAAGATTTCATCCGTAAAGCCAAAGGCGTTCTCACCAATGTGGGTCACGCCGGACTCCACCACTACTTGGGAAAAGCTGTCGGAATAATCGTGCCAAGGCACATTTGTGGCATACTGATAGTCTGCCATAGCACCCTCGCCGGAGATGGTGAGGGTGCCGCCGCTGATCTCCCACTTCAGGTTGGCGCCGCAGGTGCCGCTGTACTGGGCAGCGCTGGCCGAGAGGGGCAGGGCCCCCGCCAGCAGGCACAGCGCCAGCACCAAGGCCAGCAGCTTTTTCATCTTTCTGTGTTTCATGTTCTACCAGTTCCTTTCTCAAATCATATTAAAAACGCAAAAGGGCGCCTCTCCCTTCCGCCAGCACCTGCGGAAAGAAGAAGCACCCTTTTCGTTTTTGACATTCCAAAAAGAGGGGACTTCCTACAAAGGCAACTCCTCTTGCTTGCACGAGACCACTCCGAGCCATCTCGTTTGTCAACTCCTCAAGCCAAACTCTTTTTCAATTATTACATAAATTTTCTAAAAACACAAGGGAAAAGTGCAATTTATCACATTGATTTTGGGGGACGTCTCCCCCCAAAAAACAGGAAAGCCGTCCCGGTTCCCCAGGACGGCTCTCCCCTCTTTCATCTCTTGTCAAAGGACGGGTTGAAGGCGTAGAAGTTTTTGGAATCCAACTGGTCGGTGAGGATGCGGAGGCCCTCGCCAAAGCGTTGAAAATGAACGATTTCCCGTTCCCGCAGGAATTTGATGGGATCGCGCACATCCGGATCATCCGTGAAGCGGAGGATGTTGTCATAGGTCATCCGGGCTTTCTGCTCTGCGCTCATATCCTCGTGGAGGTCGGCAATGGTATCCCCTGTCACAGAGAATGTGTTGGCGTTGAAGGGTGTGCCAGAGGCCGCCACGGGATAGACGCCTGCGGTGTGATCGACAAAATAATCATCGAAGCCGGCCGCCTTGATCTGGTCCGGGGTCATGTTTCTGGTAAGCTGATAGACGATGGTTCCCACCATTTCCAAATGGGACAGCTCTTCCGTACCAATATCCGTCAGAATTGCTTTCAACTCTGGGACAGGCATGGCATAGCGCTGGCTGAGATAGCGCAGGGAAGCCCCGATTTCACCGTGAGGCCCTCCATACTGGCTGATGATCAATTTGGCCAGGCGCGGGTTGGTGTTCTTAATGTGGATGGGATACTGGAGGCGCTTCTCATAGACAAACATTCAGTTTCCCTCCTTTTCCCAGGGCCAGGGGTCACTGATCCAGGCCCAGCGGCTGGTATCCTGGGTGGTCTCGCCCAAGGGGCCGAATTTCTCCTCGTACTCTTTCCGCAGGCGCGCAGCCCTTCCCTGGTATTCCTCCAGGCGGCGGGCAGCCTCCTTGTTATTGGGATGGGTGTCTAAAAACAGGTGGAGCTCCCAGCAGGCAAACCGGGCGGCATAATACCGTTTGCGCATCATCTGCTCTTCATTCAACGGGGCTCCCCCCTTCTGCCGTAAAAGGGCTTATCTAAAATTGGGAACAGCGTGCCGGCATCCAACGCACGGTCCAGAGAATGAAGTTGGGCATCCCACTGCTGGTAGGGCACATAGGCCATACCGGGCACCGGGTCTTTCGGCAGAGGGCTGAGACCTTCGTACAGGCCGCAAGCCATGCCTGTAATCTCTTCCGCCAAGGTGATTACCCCTTTCCTTGTTTTTTGGGAGGACAGCCTTGTCCCCTTGTTCCAGATTATGCGCCGGCACAAAATAGGTGACAAGCAGAGGGCCTGGACGGTTCACCTCTCTTACCGCGCCCCTTGCGGGAACCATCAGAACGCAAAAAACATCCCGGCAACTTAGCCAGGATGTCTTTGTTCCCCAGAGGCGGTTCACTGTTTCGGGGCAGAAGAGCTCTCGGATAACGAGAGAGAAAGCTCCACTGGAATTCTCGATAATATACTCTTTGAGAGAAATCACAAGAAAGCACTGAGAGGCGGCGGAACATCCGCGCAAAAGAAAAAAGCTGCAAGTGAATCAATCACTTACAGCTTTTGGCTCCCCCAGTTGGACTCGAACCAACGACACCGCGGTTAACAGCCGCGTGCTCTACCGACTGAGCTATGGAGGAATATGAAGAAATTGCACGAATGTGCAATTTCTTGGTGACCCGTACGGGAATCGAACCCATGTTTGCGGCGTGAGAGGCCGCCGTCTTAGACCGCTTGACCAACGGGCCATATGGTGCACCATCAGGGACTCGAACCCGGGACACCCTGATTAAGAGTCAGGTGCTCTACCAACTGAGCTAATGGTGCATATCAGGTGTACCCTGAAAACTGAACAAAGCGGAAAGGAGAAGAAACGAGAGACGCAATGACTGAATCTCGAAAGAGATCTATGGTCAAGCCCTCGGCCTATTAGTACTGCCAAGCTGAACATGTTACCATGCTTACACACGCAGCCTATCAACCTTGTAGTCTACAAGGGGCCTTACTGGCTTACGCCATGGGATAT
>NZ_JAOTNT010000011.1:0-75004 GCF_025630755.1 Acutalibacter sp. LFL-21
CTGCTCTCGATTTTCTGCGTTCTTTACCAGCATTTTTATCACCCTACACCATTATACCGCATTTTCTCTCTCAATACGAGAAAAAAGGCCACCAAAAGGTGACCTTTTTCGACAGGCTGGGGGGGACGTATGTCCCCCTATTGTTTTGCCACCGCGGCCGGGGTTTTTGCTTGTGGAAAGAGCAAGCAGGGTGCCTCCGCGACCGCTCCCGGGGCTATCTGCTTCGCAGCATGCGCCCCGTCCGCTGCTTTTCTTCCACCGGCTGCGCCGGTTAAGGCCGTGGAGCTCTGCTCCACACCTCGCAAGCCTTTGAAAAGGCTTGAGCGAAACTTTTACGTTTCCTTTTCCCCCTCCAACCGGGATTTCTGGAAAAATCCCCGCCGGGGCGCTACACTTTTCCCGAAAAAAGTGGTATACTATCCTATAAGAAGAGAAATTTGAGGATGGCGCCAGGGGCGGCGCCCGCAGCCGGGCTTCGGCCATAGCGGCCCGGCAGGCGGCCCCCCACGGGACAAGGAGGTACCGGAAATGTTTCAGCCAGGAGAGTTTGTGGTCTATGGCAGCAGCGGCGTGTGCCGCGTGGTCCAGGTGGGGGCCCTGGAGGGCAGGGCCGCGGACCCCAACCGGAAGTATTACACCCTGCAGCCCCTGTTTGAATCGGAGAGAATCTACACCCCGGTGGACAGCGGCGTGTTTATGCGCCCGGCCATGACCCGGGAACAGGCCCAGGAGCTGATCCATGAGATCCCCTCCATCCGGGCGGAGATCTGCACCGAGCGCAACCCCACCACCCTGCGGGTCCACTATGAGGCGTCCTTGCAAAGCCACGAGTGCCGCCGCCTCATCAGCCTGATTAAAGGCATCCGCCGCAAGGGCGAGGAGACCGAGAAAAAGGGCCGCAAGATGGGCCAGGTGGACCAGCGCTACCGCAAAAAGGCGGAGAACCTCCTCCACGGGGAGCTGGCCATCGCCCTGGGCATGAGCCAGGAAGAGGTGGCCGAATACATCCGCAAAACTGTGGAGCAGGCCAGCTGAGGCCCGCCCCCCACACGCAGGCAGAGGCCCGCGGGGAACCTTCCCCGCGGGCCTGTTTCATGCCCGGGGCTCCTTGGGGAGGATGCGGTACTTGCCGTCGGTGCGCACGGTCATCAGGAACACCTGGCGCTCCGAAAGGCCCCGCTCCTCCAGCCTTCGGCGGACCCAGGCCTCCTCTTTGCCGCACAGGGCCAAGGACCGGCGGGAGAGCTCCCCGTCGCTGATGACGGCCACCTCCAGCCCGGGAAAGGGCACCTTCAGCCCCAGCTGCTTGGGTGTTACCGGATCTTCTTCGGGCTTGCGGATGACGCTCATGAGGCCGTTGGTCTCGATGATGGCCCAGGCCACGTCCTCCAGGTAGAACACGTTGTTCTGGCGCAGCTGCTCAAACAGGTCCTCGGTGGTCATGCGCAGGCGGCGCATCTGGCCCTGCAGCACCTTGCCCCGCTGGATGACGACCATGGGGCTGCCGCACACCAGCTTGCGAAAGCGCCCGCTCTTCAGCATGCCCCAAGAGGCCCCCAGCTCGCACAGCACCAGGGCGCACATGGGCAGCAGCCCCCGCCACAGGGGCAGGCCCTCCTCTTGAATGGGCAGCACCGCCAGCTCAGAGAGCAGCAGGGTGGCCACCAGCTCAGAGGCCTGCAGCTGGCTGATCTGCCGCTTGCCCAGCAGCCGCACCGCCAACAGGATGACCCCGTACATCAAAACTGTCCGCAGCAGAGATACCAACATGGCCCGCGCCCCTCCCTTTTTTTAGGGTTAGGTTTTCCGCCGCCGCCCCAATTATGTGCGCATGAACGGCCAAAAACAGGGAAGGCTAAGGGGAGCGGCGAAAGCGAAAAGGAGGCGGCTTGCATGGAACAGGCGGCAGAGCGGCGGCTCTCTAAAAACCTAGAGGTCAACGAGGAGTACTTCCGGGGGCGGTTTGCCGGCACCATGGATTTGATGGTGCGCCGGGTAGAGCTGGGCGGGCGCAGGGCCGCCCTGTTTGCCGTGGACGGCCTGGTGAACAAAGAGGCCATCACCTTTTCGGTGCTGGGCCCCCTGCTGCGGGAGCGGGCCTATCCCAAAGGCCCCCAGGAGATGCTGGACTACGTGGAGGGCCGGGTGCTGAGCACCGTGGACGTAAAGCGGGAAACCCGGCTGGAGGCGCTGCTCACCCTGCTGATGAGCGGCTTTGTGCTGCTGTGCCTGGACGGCTGCGCCGGGGGGCTGGTGTGCGGGGTGCAGGGCTTTGCCTACCGCGGCCCCCAAGAGCCCCAGAACGAGGTGATGCAGCGGGGCGCCAAAGATGGCTTTACCGAGTCCAACCAGCTGAACATGGCCATGGTGCGCCGCCGCATGAAGAACCCCGCCCTCAAGTTCGAGGCCCTGCAGGTGGGCGCCCGCAGCCACACCCCGGTGGCCCTGGCCTATCTGGAGGGGGTGGCCTCTCCGGCCATTGTAAAGCAGGTGCGCCAGCGCCTGCAAAGCTGCCCCCTGAAAACCGTGCTGGGGGCGGGGTACCTCACCGCCTTTTTAGAGCGGGGGCGGGTGTTCTCTGGGGTGGGCCAGAGCGAGCGCCCCGACGTGGTGTGCGGCAAGCTGGAGGAGGGCCGGGTGGCCGTTTTGGTGGAGGGCACCCCCAGCGTGCTGCTGGTGCCCTTTCTGTTTGTGGAGAACTTTCAAACCCTGGATGACTACCTGGCGCGGCCCTTCTACGGCACGTTCATCCGCTGGCTGAAGTATCTGGCCTTCTTTCTCAGCGCCTTTCTGCCCGGGCTGTATGTGGCCGTGGTGCTGCACCACCCAGAGATGCTGCCCGAAAGCCTGCTGCTGAAGATTGCCCAGGCCCAGGCCCAAACGCCCCTGCCCGTGCTGCCAGAGACCCTGCTGCTCACCTTTTTTTACGAGGTCCTGCGGGAGGCGGGCCTGCGGGCGCCCCGGTCCCTCTCGGCCACGGTGAGCATTGTGGGGGGCCTTGTCATGGGCGACACCGCCGTGGCGGCGGGGCTGGTCAGCGCGCCCTCCCTGCTGGTGGTGGCCCTTACCGCGGTGGCGGGCTACGCGGTGCCCCGCCTGTACGAGCCCCTCTCCCTGCTGCGGGTGGGCTTTTTGGCCCTGGGGGGCCTGCTGGGGGTGTGGGGCGCAATGGCCGGGCTGGTGGCCCTGCTGCTGGACCTGTGCGGCAGCCAAAGCCTGGGGGTGCCCCTGCTTTCGCCGGTGTCCCCCTACAGCGGGCGGCTGGCCTGGCGGGACGTGTTCCTGCGGGCGGGGTGGGGGCGCCTCTCCCGGGGGGAGGCCCCTGTGCAGGACATGCCCGGCAGCCGGGACGTTTGAAAGGAGGATGCCTGTGGAAGCCAAACAGACCGTCAGCGCGGCCCAGTTCTTTGGGATGATGCTGGTCGCGCGCAGCACCCTGACCATCTCGCTAAGCGCCCGTTGGGCCGCGGGGGAGGGCCTGCCCCAGGCCCTGCTCTCTTACCTGCTGGCAATGGCCCTGGGCTTTGGGCTGGCCCTGCCCGTGTGGGGGCTGCACCGGCGGTATCCCCGCCTGCCGGTGGGGGAGGCGGCCCGGCGGCTGCTGGGCCGGGCCGGGGCCGGGGTGGCCCTGCTGTACCTGCTGTACCTGGTGGTGATGGGCGGGGTGTCCCTGGCGCTGTTCCAGCTGTTTTTGCAGCAGGCCTTTCACCCGGACTTTCCCGCCTGGCTGATTGTGGCGGCAATGGCGGGGGCGGCGGCCTTTGGGGCCTGCCGCGGGCTGGAGGCCGTGGCCCGGTGCGCCGGGTGCGTGCTGGTGCTGCTGGCGCTGGGCACGGCCCTGGTGTTTGGGGCGGCGGCCCTGCGCTTTCAGCCGGAGAACCTGACCCCCCTCTTCCCGGCGCGGCCCCTGGCGCTGCTGAAGGGGGCGGCCCTCTTTCTGGGGCGCACCTCTCTGTTTGCAGACATGGCCGTGCTGCTGCCCTTTGTCAAGGGCCGCAAGGGGCTGGGCTTTGCCGCCTGGGCGGGGGGCAGCAGCCTGCTGGTGGGGTGCCTGCTGGCGCTGCTGGCCGGGTGCCTGGGGCCCTATGCCTACACCCAGCAGTTCCCGGTGTACGCCCTGGCCTCCCTGACGGGGGTGCGGTCCCTGCAGCGGCTGGACCCGGTGTTTGTGGCCCTGTGGATGACGGGGCAGATTGTCAAGGCCGCCTGCGACCTGTTCGCCTGCCGGGTGTGCCTTTCCAGCCTGGGGGCATCCCGGGGCCCCTGGGGGGTGCTGGGGGCGGGGGCGGCCATGCTGGCCCTGGGGATGGGCGCGGCGGTTTGGCAGCCCCTGCAGGCCCTGCTGCTGAACCCCCGCCTGTGGCTGGCCCTGACGGCCCTGGCCGGGGTGGGGGCGCCCCTTGCCCTGCTGGTGGCGGCCCGGCTTCGGGGCGAAAGGGGGCGGGGCTGATGCGCCGGGCGCTGCTTGTGGGCCTGGCCCTGTGGCTGGCCCTGGGGCTGGGGGGCTGCGGCGGCAAGGAGCTGCACCAGCGCTTCCTCATCCGGGGCATGGGGGTGGACTGGGACAAAGGGGCCTGCACCGTCACCCTGCGGGCGGCCACCGCGGCAGAGACTGGGGAAGAGCTGCTCACCTGCCAGGGGGAGACCCTGGCCCAGGCCCTCTCGCAGGTGCCCCTGCTCACCGGGCGGGAGGCGTTCTACTCCCACAACACGCTGGTGGTGTTTGGGCGCTCCTGCGGGGAGGGGGGCCTGGGCCCGGCGCTGGAGTTCCTGCTGGAAGAGGGCCGGGTGCGGCCCACGGCCCAGGCCTACCTGGCGGGGGGCACGGCGGCAGAGGTACTCTCGCTGGAGGGGGAGGGCGCCCTGGAGGAGCTGGAACAGCTCAGCGCCGCCGGGCAGGCAGAGGGCTGGGCGGTGTGCACAGACCTGCTGGGGCTGGTAAACGGGGCCCTGCGGCCGGGGTCCTCGGCGGTGCTGCCGGTGGTAGAGGTCCAGGGGGGCCGGACGGCGGTGACGGGCGCGGCCTATTTCCGGGGGGACCGGCTGGCGGGGGAGCTGTCCCCAGAGGAGGCCCGGGGGTATTTGGCGCTGGTGGGGGACCTGCACAGGGGCCCGCTGACGGTAAAGGCAGGGGGCCAGCCGGTGGACCTGACCCTGGCGGGGGGAAGCACCCGGCGGGAGGTAGAGCTCACCCGGGAGGGGGAAGGGGGGGCGGCGTTCTCCCTAACGCTGGAGGCGCGGGCCCAGGGGGCTGGCGTCTCGGAGGAGGCGAAGCGGGCGGCGGAAGAGGCGCTGGCAGGGGAGATGGAGGCGGCCCTTGCGGAAGCGCTGGGGGAGGGCTGCGACATTTTCGGGTTTGGGAACACGCTATCCCAGCGGTATCCCCGGTGGTGGGCGTCCCATTCCGCCGGATGGCAGGAGGGGATGGCCCGCTGCGGGTATGAGATTGCTGTAGAGATTCACTGCGGGTGACCGCCCAGTGCCTGGGCACTCAAGTCGCGCACGCCGCTTTAGGGCGGCGGGGTTTTCTGAGGGCCGCTAACTGGAAAGCCCGCGCTTGAGTTTAGGCGAGACAAGTAAAAGTTTTTAGTCAAGTTTTTTTCAAAAAACTTGCAGGGTGTGGGACAGCGTCCCACGGCCTTAGTCGCCTTCGGCAAACGCAGGAAAATAGGGAAACAGTCCGGTGGACTGTTTCCCGTAAGAAACCCTCGTCGGGGGTTTCTTGGGCGGGCCCACGGCCCGCAGAGGACTTCCGCAAGCCAGCCTGAAACCCGCCCCAAGCGCCCGCCGCCCTTTGGCGGAAGCGGCGGCGGTGTTTCAAAGCTGGGTGGCACAGAGCCCGCTCCCGGGGCTATCGCCTGCGGCGCGTGCGCCCCGCTCGCTGCACGTTTCCACCGGCTGCGCCGGTTAAGGCCGTGGAGCTCTGCTCCACACCTCGCAAACTTTTGAAAAAGTTTGATCAAAACTTTTACGCGCTTCGCGATTTATATTTCTAGGTAAATGTGATACCGCAGCAGCCAGGCATTCACCTGCAACAGATACGCCAACAGCTGCGGCCCTGCCATCAGCTGCCCAAACCAGGGCCTGCCATAGTCAAAGCTCTGGCGCAAAAGCCCCTGGGCCGCCTCTTCCGACAGCACCCGGTGGATGGGCTGGGCGCTGTCCCGCAGCACCTGGGCCAGCCGCTCCTTGATCAGCGCCTCGTACCCCGGGTTGTGGGTCTTGGGATAGGGGCTCTTCCTGCGGTGCAGCACCTCCTCCGGCAGCAGGCCCGCCGCCGCTGCCCGCAGCAGGCCCTTGGGCTCGCCCCCGGGGCTCTTCATCTCCCAGGGCACGTTGTACACATACTGGGCCAGCCGGTGGTCTGCGTAGGGCACCCGCACCTCCAGCCCGCTGTACATGCTGCACCGGTCCTTCCGCTCCAGCAGGGTGGCCATGAACCACCGCATGTTCAAATAGGCCAGCTGGCGCATGCGGCGCTCCTCCTCCCCCTCTCCCGGCAGGGTGGGGGCCTCTTTCAGGCTCTCCTCCAGGCGGCGGGCGGCGTAGCCCTCCAGGTCCAGCTCGCGGGCCAGCTCTGGCTTGAGCAGCGAGCTGCGCAGCCCCATGTCCCCGCTCCAGGGGAAGCGGCTGCCCTGCCACAGCTCCCGCCGGTGGAACCAGGGGTAGCCCCCGAAGATCTCGTCGGCGCACTCGCCGCACAGGGCCACGGTGTGGCGCTGCTTCACCTGGCGGCAGAAGTACAGCAGAGATCCGTCCACGTCCGCCATGCCGGGCAGGTCCCGGGCCAGCACCGCCTCTTCCAGAGAGTCCGCCAGGGCCTGGTTGCCGCACAGCAGGGTGCGGTGGTCTGTAGAGAGCAGCCCGCTCACCCGCAGGGCCCAGTCCTGGTCCCGGCCGGGCTGAAAGGCAGAGGGGGTGAAGAACTCCTGGTTGCCCTCAAACTCGAAGGAGTAGGTGGCAAGCCGCTGCCCCCGCTCTTGCAGCCGCTGGGCGGCGATGGCCGTCACCACGCTGGAATCCAGCCCGCCGGAGAGGAAGGCGCACAGGGGCACGTCGGACTGAAGCTGGCGCTCCACGGTTTCCAGCAGCAGCTCCCGCAGGTGAGAGACCGTGTGGGGATAGTCCTCCTCATGGGGGCGGGCCTCCAGCTGGAAGTAGGCAAGCTCCCGGTAGCCCAGGGGGTCCAGCAGGGCCAGGTGCCCGGGTTTCAGCTCCCACACGCCCTGGAACACCCCGCGGCCGGGGGTGCGGGCGGGCCCCAGGGCAAAGACCTCCCGCAGGCCGTCCTTATCCACCACGGGGCGCACGCCGGGCAGCTGGAGCAGTGCCTTGATCTCCGAGGCAAAGGCCAGCCTGCCCTGCCAGCGGGTGAGGAAGAGGGGTTTCACGCCGAAGGGGTCCCGGCAGAGGAGGAGCCGGGGGGCGGCGGGGTCGTAGATGGCGAAGGCGAAGATGCCCTGCAAGCGCCGGGCGCAATCGGGGCCCCAGGCCAGGTAAGAGGCCAGCACCACCTCGGTATCGCAGCGGGAGGCAAAGGAGAAGCCCAGGGCTTCCAGCTCCCCGCGGAGCTGGGGGGCGTTATAGACCTCGCCGTTGTAGGCGATGGAGACCTGGTGTCCCTGCCAGGGGAGGGAGAGGGGCTGCTGGCCGTGTTGGGGGTCCATAACAGCCAGGCGGGCGTGGGCCAGGACGCAGTGGGGGGAGAAGGAAGCGCCGTGGCCATCGGGGCCGCGGTGGGCAATGCGGCGGGCCATCGAGCGGGCCAGGTCCAGCCAGTGCTGTTGCTGGCCGGGGAAGGGCTGGGAGAAGTCGGCGAAACCGGCGAAACCACACATAAAAAAACTCCTTTCGTCCGTGACCGGACTGGACATGTCGCGCACGGCGCTTAAAGGCGCCGGAGCTGGCTGAGGGCGGCTGGCAAGCGGCCCGCGCTTGGGTTTGGTAGAGACAAGTAAAGTTTTCGCTCAAGCCTTTTTCAAAAGGCTTGCAGGGTGTGGGACAGCGTCCCACGGCCTTAGTCGCCTTCGGCAAACGCAGGAGGGTAGAAAAGGCTTCCTGCGGAAGGCTTTTCGCAGGGAACCCTCGTCGGGGGGCGCTGGTGCCCGGTGGGCACCGTTCAGCGCCGACCGAGCCGGCAGGCGAGACCCCTTGGGCGGGCCCACGGCCCGCAGAGGACTTCCACAAGCCCGCCTGCCCTGCCCGCGAAAGCGTGCGCCGCCCTTTGGCGCAAGCGGGCGGAAAGGGCAAGCACGGTGCCTCCCCCCGGGCTCTGTGGCACCCCAAGAGGGGGACATACGTCCCCCCTTTTTTGGAGTATGGGAAGGCGGTGGCTTCGCCCCCGCACCCCTGTAAGGTCTTGGGGTTTCACCCCAAACCCCACAAGTTTTTTGAAAAAAACTTGACTAAAAACTTTTACTCGCCTACGGCGCGGACGTGCGCTGGCTGTCAGCACAGGCGCGGCCGTAGCCGCCGCCCCATAGCGCGAATTGTCCCGCGGGGTCACCCGCTTGCAACTCTCTTTAATTTATGCTATCATAGAAAAGACTATGAGCAATTTCTTGGCAGGTGTCTCTTCATGGCGATCCTTACAGTCCACTCCCTCTCCCTCTCCTTCGGAGAGGTCCCGGTGCTGCAAAATGTCTCCTTCCAGCTCCAAAAAGCCCAGCGCGTGGGCCTGGTGGGCGTTAACGGCTCTGGCAAAACCTCCCTCTTTAAAACCCTTACCGGCGAGTATGCCCCCGATACCGGCTCTGTCACCTTCGGCAAGGATACGGTGCTGGGCTATATGGAACAGCATGTCTGCCGCAACCAGCAGATCTCCGCCTTTGAAGAGGTCCTCTCCGTCTTTGCCCCCCTCCTGCGCATGGAGCGGGAGCTGGAGGACCTCTCTGCCCTGCTGGAATCTTCCCCCGCCGGGGAGGAGCTGCAGGCCCTCATCCAGCGCCAGAGCGACCGCCAAGAGCGCTTTCAAGAGGCCGGGGGCCTCACCTTCCGCAGCCGTGTGAAAAGCACCCTGGCGGGCCTGGGCTTTGCCCCGGAACAGATGGACCAGCCCGTGGGCGTGCTCTCCGGCGGGCAAAAGGCCAAGCTCCAGCTGGCGAAAATGCTCCTTAGCGGGGCAAACCTCCTGCTGCTGGACGAGCCCACCAACCACCTGGATATCCAGGCCGTGGAGTGGCTGGAGGGCTTTCTGGCCGCCTATCCCGGGGCGTACATCGTCATCTCTCACGACCGGTACTTCCTGGACAAGGTCACCGAGCTCACCCTGGAGCTGGAGGCCTGCCGCCTCACCTCCTACAAGGGCAACTACAGCCGTTACCTGGAGCTGCGGGCCCAGCACCGCCTGGCCCAGCAGCGGGTGTATGAGAGCACCCAGCGGGAGATTCAGCGCATTGAGGGCATCATTGAGCAGCAGCGGCGCTGGAACCAAGAGCGCAACTACGTCACCATTGCGAGCAAGCAGAAGCAGATCGACCGCCTGGCCGCCACCCTGGATAAGCCCCCCGAAGAGCCGGACGCCATCCGCTTTCAGTTCCACGCAAGCAGAAGGAGCGGGGACGAGGTGCTCACCGCCCAGGGGCTCTCCCTCTCCTTTGGGGGGCCCAAGCTGTTCTGTGGAGTGGATTTGGAGATCCGCCGGGGGGAGAAGGTGTTCCTCATTGGCCCCAACGGCTGCGGCAAAACCAGCCTGTTTAAAATCCTGCTGGGGCAGTACGCCCCGGATACGGGCTTTGTGCGGCTGGGCGCCGCCCTGGACCTGGGGTATTACGAGCAGTCCCAGCAGAGCCTGCACGATGAAAAGACCGTGATGGACGAGATCTGGGACGAGCACCCCCAGATGACCCAAACCCAGGTGCGCAATGCCCTGGCGGTGTTCCTCTTCACCGGGGAGGAGGTGTTCAAGGCCGTGGGGGCCCTCTCCGGCGGGGAGCGGGCCCGGGTGCTGCTGTTAAAGCTGATGCTCAGTAAGGCCAACTTCCTGCTTTTGGACGAGCCCACCAACCACCTGGACATCTCCTCCCGGGAGGCCCTGGAGGAGGCCCTGCTGGGCTATGACGGCACCCTGTTCATCGTCAGCCACGACCGGTACCTCATCAACAAGCTGGCGGACAAGCTGTATGTGCTGGGGCCCCAGGGGGCGCGGCTGTACCGGGGCAACTACGACGCCTATGTGGAGCAGCGGGAGCAGGAAGAGGCCCAGTCCGCCCCCCAGGAGCAGGAGAAGCCCCAGGCCCTGGGTAAGGGGGGCGCGGCCTACAAGGAGCGCAAGGCCCGGGAGAGCCAGCTGCGGAAAAAGCGCACAGCCCTGCAGCGGCTGGAGGAGGCCATCGAGGAGAACGAAGCCCAGGCGGCCCAGCGGGAGGCAGCGCTGCAAGACCCGGCAGTGGCCGCGGACTATGAGCGGGTGACGCAGTTGAGTGAAGAGATCGCCCAACTGCACCAAGAGGGGGAGCGGCTGTTGGAGGAGTGGACGGAGCTGAGCGCAGAGCTGGAGTCCGTGGCCGGACTGGACGAGTCGCGCACGGCGCTTTAAGGCGCCGGGGTCTGCTGAGAGACGCTGGCCTAAAAGCCCGCGCCCAGGTTGGGTGGAGACAAGTAAAAGTTTCGTCCACCTTTTCAAAGGTGGCAGGGTGTGGGACAGCGTCCCACGGCCCTAAGGGGGTTGCAAGGGGCGCAGCCCCTGCCTTCCCCTACTCCAAAAAAGGGGGGACATACGTCCCCCTCTTGGGGTGGCACAGAGCCCGGGCCTCTCCCTATGCGCTGCGCGGTCTCGCCTGCCGGCTCGGTCAGCGCTGAACGGTGCCCACCGGGCACCAGCGCCGTGCGGGCGTTGCCCTGCATTTTTTCCACCGGCTGCGCCGGTTTCAGGTCGCGCCTTTTTGAAAAAAGGCGCCCGAAAAACTTTTACGCGCTCCGCGGTGTTCTCCTTCACTTTTCTTCTAAAACGAGGTGTTCCCATGAAAGTTAAACTCATCACCCTGGGCTGCAAGGTCAATCAATACGAGTCCCAGGCCATGCTGGAGGCCCTCCTCCAGGCCGGTTTTACCGAGGCTTCCCCCGCAGAGCCCGCCGGGGTGGTGGTGGTCAACTCCTGCACCGTCACCGCCCAAAGCGACCACAAGGTCCGCCAGGCCCTGCGCCGCGCCAAACGGGACAACCCCGGCTGCGTGGCCGTGCTCACCGGCTGCATGCCCCAGGCTTTCCCCGATGCCGCCGCCGCCCTGCCAGAGGCGGATATCGTCCTGGGCAACGCCCGCCGGGCCGACCTGGTCCCCCGCCTGCGGGAGTTCCTCGCCACAAAGCAGCGCCTGGTAGACGTGGCCCCCCACACCTCTGGCGAACCCTTCGAGCCCCTCTCCGTCTCGGCCTTTTCCGGCCGCACCCGGGCCTTTCTCAAAATCCAGGACGGCTGCAACCGGTTCTGCTCTTACTGCATCATCCCCTACGCCCGGGGGCGGGTGCGCTCTAAGCCCCTGGAGGACCTGCGCCGGGAGGTGGCCCAGCTGGGGGCCGCCGGGTACAAAGAGGTGGTGCTCACGGGCATCAACCTGCCCGCCTACGGCACGGACCTGGGCCTGCACCTGTGCGACGCCGTGGACGCCGCCTGCGGGGCCGAGGGCATCCAGCGGGTGCGGCTGGGCTCTCTGGAGCCGGAGCAGCTGACCCCCCCGGTCATCGCCCGCATGGCCAAGCAGGAGAAGCTGTGCCCCCAGTTCCACCTGAGTTTGCAGTCCGGCTGCGACGAGACCCTAAAGCGGATGAACCGCCACTACACCACAGGGGAGTACCGCCAGATTGTGGCGGATTTACGGTCCGCTTTTCCGGACTGTGCCATCACCACAGACGTGATGGTGGGCTTTGCCGGAGAGACGGTGGAGGAGTTCGAGGCGTCCTTGGCCTTTGTGGAGGAGATGGCCTTTGCGAAAGCCCATGTGTTCGCCTACTCCCGGCGTCCGGGGACGCGGGCGTACAGCATGGAGGGGCAGGTGTCCAACCGGGAGAAGGAGGCCCGCAGCCACCGGATGCTGGCGGTGGCAAGGGCCAGCCAGCAGGCGTTTTTGCGAGAGCAGGTGGGGAAAGAGGAAGAGGTGCTGTTCGAGCAGGAGAAAGCCCCGGGCCTGTGGGAGGGGTATACGAGGAATTATACGCCGGTGTTGTTGGCCAGTGGGAAGCGCTTGGCAGGGGAGCTGGTGCGGGTGAAGATAATGGAAACGCAGGATGAAGCGGTTATCGCGCGGAGCGAGTAAAAGTTTTTGGGGCGCCTTTTTTCAAAAAGGCGCGACCTGAAACCGGCGCAGCCGGTGGAAAAAATGCAGGGCAACGCCCGCACGCGCCCGCAGGGCGATAGGGCGAGGCCCGGGCGCGGAGGCACCGTGCTTGCCCTTTCCGCCCGCTTGTGCCAAAGGACGGCACACGCTTTCGCGGGCAGGGCAGGCGAGCTTGCGGAAGTCCTCTGCGGGCCGTGGGCCCGCCCAAGAAACCCCCGACGAGGGTTTCTTACGGAAAACAGTCCGCTGGACTATTTTCCTATTTTCCTGCGTTTGCCGAAGGCGACTAAGGCCGTGGGACGCTGTCCCACACCCTGCAAGTTTTTTGAAAAAAACTTGACTAAAAACTTTTAAGCGCTCCGCGGGGTCACCCGCCAGAAAGGAGATTTACTCTATGGACCACACAACCGACCACAAACAGGCCGCTTCGGCCATTGCCGCCTGGGCACGGGCCGGGCAGGGAAATCCCCTCCCCGCTTGGGACGACCTGCCCGCCATCCCCCTCTATATGGACCAGGTCATCCTCTACCTCTCCGAGAGCCTGCGCCTCTTCCAGCCAGAGGGCGAGCCCAGCCTGCTCACCAGCTCCATGATTAACAACTATGTGAAAAACGGCCTCATCCCCCACCCGGAAAAGAAAAAGTACCGCAAAGAACACCTGGCCGGGCTGATTGTGCTCTGCCTGCTGAAACAGGTGCTCCCCATCCCCGATGTGAAAGCCCTTTTCTCCGGCCGGGAAATGGACGCCGCCGCCTACCAGCTGTTCCGCCAGGCCCACAACGCCGCCCTGGAAAACACCTGCCGCGCCCTGGAAAACACCTGCCGCCAAGAGGAGGACCTGCAACAGGCCGCCCTGCTGCTGGCCGTGGAGGCCGCCGCCCGGCGCAGCGCCGCCCAGCGCGTCCTGCGGGAGCTGGAGGAGGCCCCCGGCGGGAAAAAATCCAAGGCAAAGCCCCAGCCCGGGGAAAAGCCGTGACCCCCGCTATGACCCCCGGCGTGAGCACCGCCTGCCTCTACCCAATGGAGACAGAGCGCGCCCTGGAGACATTGCTGCGGCTGGGGTACCGCCGGTTCGAGGTGTTTCTCAACGCGATGGAGGAGCTCTCTCCCCCCTTTTTGCGGGGGCTGGGGGAGCGGGCCCGGGCCTATGGGGCCAGCTTTGTCTCGGTGCACCCCTTTACCTCGGCGGCGGAGTCCACCCTGCTGTTCGGGGACTATCCCCGCCGCACCCGAGAGGGCTTCGATTTCTACCGCCGTTACCTGGCCGCCGCCGCCCAGCTGGGGGCCCGGTGGGTGGTCATCCACGGCCAGCCCCAGGGCCACGGCGCCCTTTCGGATGAGGGCTATTGGCGCCGCTTTGGAGAGCTGTACCAGCTGGGAAAGGAGGAGGGGGCCTTTCCCGCCCAGGAGAACGTGCGCCAGCACCGCAGCGCCCGGCCGGAGTTCATCGCCGGGATGGCCCGCTATCTGGGGGAGGACTGCGCCTTTGTGCTGGATGTGAAGCAGTGCCGCATGGCCGGGGCGCGGGTGGAGGACATGGTGGGGGCAATGGGCCCCCGGCTGGTGCACGTGCACCTGAGCGACGCCGCCCCCGGCCGCCCCTGCCTGCTGCCCGGCGCCGGGGAGGAGGACCTGCCCGGGCTGTTGGCCCTGCTGGGCCGGGCGGGCTTTGCCGGAACCCTGGTGACAGAGGTGTACCGCCGCAACTTTGGGGGGGAGGAGGAGCTGGCGGCCTCGCTGGAATTCACAAAAAACGCGGTGCGGGCGGCTTTTTCCTGACAAATTTCTTGCATTTGAGCGGTTTTTTGCGCTATAATAGTGGAAGCGAGTAGAAAGGGCCTTGGGCAGGCGTTGTCCGGCCCGCAATCCACCAGGAGGTGCTCACACGTGAAATGCCCCTATTGCGGCTTTGTGGAAAGCCGCGTCATCGACTCCCGCCCCACCGACGAGGGCGAGCGCATCCGCCGCCGCCGGGAGTGCCTGAAGTGCGGCAAGCGCTTTACCACCTATGAGGTGATTGAGAACGTGCCCATTGTGGTGATTAAGAAGGACAAGTCCCGCGAGACCTTCGACCGCAGCAAGCTGTTAAACGGGCTGCTGCGGGCCTGCGAGAAGCGCCCTGTCTCGATGGACACCTTAGAGCGCATTGTGGACGAGATTGAGTGTTTGCTGCAAAACTCTCTCGACCGGGAGGTTTCCTCCCAGCGCATTGGAACTTACGCAATGGAGAAGCTGAAGAACGTGGACGAGGTGGCCTATGTGCGGTTTGCCTCTGTGTACCGCCAGTTTAAGGATATCAACAGCTTTATGGAGGAGCTCTCCAAGATCATCAACACCAAAAACAGTCCGTGACCGGCGCGTGGCCCCGCGGGACATGACGCGAACGGCGCTTAAAGGCGCCGGGGTTTGCTGAGAGACGCTAGCTTTTATGCCCGCGCTTGAGTTTGGCAGAGACAAGGAAAAGTTTTTAGTCAAGTTTTTTTCAAAAAACTTGCGAGGTGTGGAGCAGAGCTCCACGGCCCTAAGGGGGGTGCGGGACCGTAGGTCCTGCCTTCCCATACACAAAAAAAGGGGGGACGTATGTCCCCCTATTGTTTTGCCACAGAGAGTGGAGTTTTGCTTGTGGAAGGGGCGGGCAGGGTGCCTCCGCGACCGCTCCAGCGGCTACCGCCTTCGGCGTATGCGCCGCTTGCGCTGCTTTTCTTCCACCGGCTGCGCCGGTTTTTAAGGTCGAAACTTTTTGAAAAAAGTTTCATCAAAAACTTTTAAGCGCTTCGCGGTGCGTACCCGCCGCGCTTGCCTTTCAGAGGGGAATACGGTATAATAGCCGCAGAAAATCAGAAAGGCAGCGAATCCATGAACACTTCCAAAGACGAATTGTGCCGCCTGCGCCAGCAGGTGATGGAGCGGGACTTCTCCCGCATGAACAGCCGCCAGCAGCAGGCTGTGTTCTCTACCGAGGGCCCCCTGCTGGTGCTGGCTGGCGCGGGCAGCGGCAAAACCACCGTGCTGGTCAACCGCATTGCCAACCTGGTCCGCTATGGCCAGGCCTACCACAGCCCCTTTGTCAACAGCCAGCTCTCCCAGGAGGATATCCATGCCTGCACGGCCTATTTGCAGGGTGCGGAGCTGCCCGATCCCCTGCGCGCCAAGCTGGCGGTGGCCCCCTGCCCCGGCTGGCGGGTGATGGCCATTACCTTTACCAACAAGGCCGCCGGAGAGCTGAAAGAGCGCCTGGCCCGCATGCTGGGCCCCCAGGGGGAAGAGGTGTGGGCCGCCACCTTCCACTCCAGCTGCGCCCGCATGCTCCGCCGGGACGGGGACCGGCTGGGCTACACCTCTCACTTCACCATCTACGATACCGACGACAGCCGCCGCCTGATGAAGGCCGTGCTGAAAGACCTGGATATCCCCGAGCGGGCCCTCTCGGTGCGGGGGGCGCTGGCAGAGATCTCCCGGGCCAAGGACCGCCTGCTCTCCCCCCAGGAATTCGCCCAAAGCGCCGGGGACGACTTCCGCCTGAAAAAGGCCGCCCAGGCCTATGACCTGTACCAGCGCCGCCTGGCCGACGCCGACGCGATGGACTTTGACGACCTGCTGGTGAACACGGTGCGCCTGTTCGAGGAGTGCCCCGACGTGCTGGAGTACTATCAGAACCGGTTCCGCTACCTGATGGTGGACGAGTATCAGGACACCAACCACGCCCAGTACCGGTTTGTCAGCCTGCTGGCCCAGAAGAGCGGCAACCTGTGCGTGGTGGGCGACGACGACCAGAGCATCTACAAGTTCCGGGGGGCCACCATCGAGAACATTCTGCACTTCGAGGAGGACTTCCCCGGGGCCCAGGTGGTGCGGCTGGAGCAGAACTACCGCTCTACCCAGAACATCCTGGACGCGGCCAACGCGGTGATCTCCCACAACCAGGAGCGCAAGGGCAAAACCCTGTGGACCGCCCAGGGCCCGGGCAAAAAGATTGGCCTGCACCTGGCCCTGAACGAGCAGGACGAGGCCGACACCATCGCCAAGGCCATCCTGGACGGGGTGGCCAAGGGCCGCAAGTTCTCAGACTTTGCCGTGCTGTACCGGATGAACTCCCAGTCCCAGGCGCTGGAGCGCATGTTCGCCAAGCAGGGCATCCCCCACCGGATTATCGGCGGCACCCGGTTCTTCGACCGGAAAGAGGTGCGGGACATGATCGCCTATTTAAGCGTCATCAACAACCCCGCCGACGAGATCCGCCTGCGGCGCATTGTAAACGTCCCCCGCCGGGGCATTGGGGAGCGCACCGTGGATTTGGCCGCGGAGATCGGCCAGCAGGAGGGGGAGACCCTGTTCCAGGTGCTCACCCACCCCAAGGACTTCCCCGCCATTGCCCGGGCGGCCAGCAAGACGGCCCCCTTCGCCGCCCTGATGGAGGAGTTTGTGGAGAAGAACCGGGCCGGGGAGCTGCCGCCCAGCCAGCTGTACGGACAGCTGGTGGAGCGCCTGGCCTATGAGGAATATGTGAAGCAGGACGACCCGGAGCGGGCCGAAGAGCGGCTGGAAAACGTGCAGGAGCTGTCCTCCATGCTGCGCCGGTACGAGGAGGAGGCCGGGGAAGAGGCCAGCCTCTCCGGCTTTTTGGAGGAGGTCTCCCTGTTTACGGACATCGACAACTACGACCAGGGGGCGGACTCCGCCGTGATGATGACGGTCCACTCCGCCAAGGGGCTGGAGTTCCCGGTGGTGTTCCTCCCCGGCTGGGAGGAGGGGGTGTTCCCGGGCACGGGGGTGCTCTACGACCCCGAGCAGGTGGAGGAGGAGCGCCGCCTGGCCTATGTGGCCATCACCCGGGCCCGGGAGGAGCTTTCTATCCTCCACGCGGAGAGCCGGATGATCTTTGGCACCACCAGCCGCAACCGGCTGTCCCGGTTCGCGGGGGAGATTCCCCCGGAGCTGTTGGAGCAGAGCCAGTCCCGCCCGTGGAGCAGGCCCGCCCCTGGGATGGGGGCGCGCCCGGGCGGGGCAAGCCCCCGCCCGGCCACGGCCAAGGCCCAGGCGGTGTACAAGCCCCATCCGGTGAAGCCCGCCCCGGCGGGGACCTACCGGGTGGGGGAGGGGGTCTCTCACAAGACCTTTGGCCGTGGGGTGATATTGTCGGCCACGCCAATGGCCAACGACACCCTGTTGGAGATTGCCTTTGAGAAGGTGGGCACCAAAAAGCTGTTCGCCAACTTCGCAAGGCTTGAAAAACGATAGGCCTTTCGGAAAGGAGTGCTTTCAATGAAGAAATGCCCTGTCTGTGGTTTGAACGTGGAGGACCGGGAGGCCTTTTGCCCCCGCTGCAGCGCGGACCTGAGCCATGTGCCTCCTATGCCGCCCCAAGCTGCGCCCCCGTACCCCTTGGCGTCGCCCCCGGTGCCGCCCTACATTCCCCGGCCTCAGCCGGAGCGAAAGCCCTTCAGCTGGGGGGATGTGGCCACTTTTTTGGGGTTCTGCTCCTCCATTGTGGGATATTTCGGGGCCAGCGTCCTATTTTTCCCCCTGGGCATTTTGGCCTCTGTGCTGGGCTTTAAGGGGGACCGTGCCCGGGGCCTGGCGGTGGCGGGCATTGTCATCGCCACTTTGGGGCTGCTGCTGAAGCTGATGGTCGTCCTGCGCCAGGCGGAGTTCCTTCCCGGGTGGTTCACCAGCGGCGTGTGGTAACCAACGCCGTGGGAAAACGGGAGGGGCTCGCGAAGCGGCGTATCGCGGGCTAGACTGGCGCGGGCTGTTTGCCGCAGGCAACCTGCGCCCCGCATCCTGCAAGTTTCTAAAAAAACTTTTCCTTGTCTCTCCCAAGCCTGAGCGGAGGGACCCGCCCTTGGGTCACGCAAGAAGGCGGCTTGTCCCGTCCGGCCACGGACCCAAGCGCGGGCTGCTTGCCAGCCGCTCTCAGCCAGCTCCGCCGCCCTAAAGCGGCGTTCGCGTCTTGAGAGCCCAGGCACTGGGCACCAAATCCTTTGGGGAGCGTATTATGGGAAGGAGAACCCCCAAAGGAGGAGATACTATGGCCGAAAACGAATGCGTCCCTGAGTACGACTGCAGGGAGTACTTCAAAGAGGCAGTCTGCATCGACGCCCAGCGGGTGTATGACTCCTGCTCGGATAAGGACTGCTTGGAAGACATACGGGTGCTGTTCCCCGCCGCCCGCCAGCCCCTGGTGGACAGCGCCACCAACGTGCGGGTGCGGGAGGTGCAGGTCATCACCGTGTACATCGACTTGCAGCCCATCCCCTTTAACAAGGGCTTTTACTCGGTGGATATGACCTTCTTCTTCGATGTGGCCCTGGACCTGTTCGGGGGCACGGGCTCTTGCCCGGTGCCTGTAAACGGGGTGGCCATCTTCAACAAAAAGGTCATCCTCTATGGCAGCGAGGGCAACGTGAAGCTGTTTGCCTCTGGCTGCTCCATCGACGAGCTGGCGCCCGAGGACTGCCGGGTGCTGCCCAAGGCCACCGTGCAGGTGGCCCAGCCCGTGGCCCTCTCTGCCCGCCTGTGCGACCACCCCGCCTGCGGCTGCGAGCCCTATTGCCGCATCCCAGAGGGCATCTGCCAGCGCTATGGCGGAGACTTTGACGCCTGCACCCCCAAAAACACGGTGTATGTCACCATTGGCCTGTTCACCATTGTGCAGATTGTGCGCAACGTGCAAATGCTCATCCCCGCCTATGATTTCTGCGTGCCGGAAAAGGAGTGCGTGGCCTCCAGCGACAACCCCTGCGAGCTGTTCCGGCGCATCGACTTTCCCACCGATGAGTTCTTCCCCCCCAAGGCCACCGACCTGCCCGGCGGCTGCCGGTAGCCCCCCATTGACAAGGCGCCCCCAAAGGAGTATAATGTTCGCATCCTAACAGTTCATGGGGGAGACAAAGTCATGGAATATCAGGAGGATTTGGGCTTTCAAATCCGCACCCTGTCCCATCTGGTGAAGCGCACGGTGGACCAGACGGCCTTTGCCGGAGAGGAAGACCACCCCACCGGCGTGCAGGGGTGGATTATAGGCTATCTGTATGAGAACCGAGGCAAAGAGGTCTTTCAGCGGGACATCCAGGCCCAGTTCTCCATCCGGCGCTCTACGGTGACGGGCATTTTGCAGCTGATGGAGAAGAACGGGCTGATCACCCGCAGCTCGGTGGAGCGGGACGCCCGCCTGAAAAAGCTGGAGCTGACCCCCCGGGCTATCCAGCTGCACGAGCGCATCGGCCGTAGCGTCCGCCAGGTGGAGGACCGCCTGAACCAATCCCTCACCCCCCAGGAGAAGCAAGAGTTCCTGCGGCTGTGCGGGAAGATCCGCGCCAGCCTGAAGGCGCTTTCCACGGACCGGTGAGACCCTGCAAAAAGCAAAAAAAACGCCCGGCCTTTCCCCCTTTGGGAAAAGCCGGGCGCCCTCTTTTTTTCTGGGAAATGGGGGGTGTCAGCCCACGTCCAGGCTGGCAATGGCCCCCCGCATGGCGGCGATGACGGCGGGGTCCTTCTCCCGCTCTAGGTAATAGCGGAGATGGGCGTTGGCGTGCTCGTTTTTCATCACGCCCAGGGCCTGGGCGGCGGCGGCCCGCACCTTGGGGTCCTCATCGGTCAGCATGTCCGGCACAATGGCGTTGAAGGAATCGTCCTTGCCAACCTTGCCCATGCCGGCAATGGCGGCCAGCTTTACCTCTTCGTCCTTGTCGTGGGCCAGCTTGATGAGAGCGGCCTCTTTGCCCTTTTCAATTGCCTTTTCCACCTTTTCCAGTTTGCTCATTTTGCAACAGACCTCCTGTAAATTGGAACAAACAGCCGGGCCCATCCGGCCCGATTGTTAGCTATCTAACAATTAGGATAGAGGAATTCTTTTACAAAATTGTAGTAAAAAAATGAATATGGTGTGAATCTTTGGAGGAAATCCCGGTTTTTGGGGAAAGAGGGCAGTAAAAAGGCGGCAAAAAGGGCCGCCCTGCGGACGGCCCCGAAAGGGGATGGGTCATCCCCGGGCGGCCAGCTCTGTGTAGAGGGGGCCCTGGGGCCGCAGCTGGGAGCGCAGCAGGCTCACCCGGCCGCAGGGCACAGAGAGGGGCCGGGGGAGAAGGTCCTGCCCCCGGAGCGCCGGGCCGGGAAAGGTCACCCGGCGGGCCAGGGTGACATGGGGCCGGAAGGGCCGCCGGGGCAGGGGAAAGCCCGCCCCCTCCAGCCGGGCGGCCAGCTCCCCCTGAAGGGCGAACAGGGCGGGGCACTCCTCTGGGAACAGCGCCCACAGGCCCTCCTCTGGGGAGAGGGGCCCCGCCTGGGAGAACCGCAGGGCCAAGGGGGGCGCGGGCAGGGCGGCCAACAGTTCCCCCAGCTGGGGCGCCCGGCCCTGTGGGGTCTCCCCCAAAAAGGCCAGGGTCAGGTGCAGGGTTTCCTCCCCGGGGTAGCGGGCGCCGGGGGCGAAGGCCCGCAGCCGCTGTTGCGCCTGGCGCAGGGCAGCCCGCGCCGCCGGGGAAAAGGTGAGGGCGAAGAACAGCCTCACAGCAGGGCGGCGGCCCACGCCGCCTCTTGAAAGCCCACCAGCACCTTGTCCCCCGCCACCAGCAGGGGGCGTTTCACCAGCATGCCGTCGGTGGCCAGCAGGGCCAGCTGTTCCTCCTCGCTCATGGCGGGCAGCTTGTCCTTCAGGCCCAGGGCCCGGTACTGCTGGCCGCTGGTGTTGAAAAAGCGCTTTAAGGGCAGGCCGCTTTGGGCGTGCCACCGGCGCAGCTCCTCCTGGGAGGGGTTCTCTGTTTGGATGTCCCGCAGGGTGTAGGAAAGGCCGTGGGCCTGCAGCCAGTTTTGGGCTTTTTTACAGGTAGAGCACTTGGGATAGCACAGAAACAGCATGGTTCATCATCCTTTCGCAATTCGCAGTGGGGCGGCCCGCTCAGGGCAGCCAGGTTTTCGAGAGCTCCTCTTCCAGAAAGTCCCGCATGGGGCGGGGGTCCCGGGTGTTGTCATAGGTGGTCAGGCACTGCAGGTAGCGCTCCTTGTCCTCAGAGAAGATGACCAGGGGCGGGTGGTCCCGGCACAGCAGGAAGAAGTTCAGCAGCACCCGGCCCGTGGCCCCGTTGCCCGCGGCAAAGGGGTGGATGTTCTCGAACCGGCAGTGCAGGTAGGCCGCGGCGGAGAGCAGCTCGGTCCCGCAGTAGCCGCTGACCTCCTCCATCAGCTGGTCCAGCTCCCGGCCCACCTCCCGGGCGGGGGCGCCCGCTCCCCCGCCATAGGCGGGCAGGTCCTGCTTTTTAAACTCTCCGGCCCGCTCCCCGCTGCGCAGGAAGGCGGGGTCGTTGTAGGCGCCGCTGTTCAGGGTGCGGTGCAGCTCCAGCACCAGGGCGGCGTCCAGCTCATCCCGGGCCAGCACCCGCTCCCGCAGGTACTCGTAACAGCGCTTCTGGTCATAGAGGCGGATGAGCATTTGGGGGTCCCCCGTAAAGTGAGAGACCGTTCCCGTTTGAAAGTATTCCCGGGCGGTTTCCAGGTCTGCCTCGCGGCCCTCCAGGCGCTCGGTGTGGTACACAAACAGGGGGTTAAACTCCCAGAGGGCCCGGTCCAGGTCGCCGGGGCGGCGCAGCTGGCGGGCGTGCCAGCGGGAGAGAATGCTATGGGAAAGAGGCATGGGCGGCCCCTCCTTTGCCAAAGGGAAATTATGGTAACTATTATACCTCCCCGGGCCGGGGGGCGCAACCCCGCCGGGGGATTTCTTTTGCATTTTTCCCCCGCTTGGGGTATAGTAGAGAAGGCCGCCCTGGGCGGCCCGGGGAAGGGGGTACTTTCCCCGCAGCGAAATGGAGGGACGAACATGCTTTTTCTGGTTCTTGCCACCCTGTCCAGCTCGGTGCTGGCCCTTGTGCTCAAGCGCCTGAACTCTGGCAACACCTATGGGGTGTACTTTTTCAACTATGTCACCTGCGCCCTGCTCTCCTTTCTCACCCTGGAGGACAAGGCCCTGTGGCGGGGGGACCCCCTGCCCCTGTGGCTGGGGGCGGTGGGGGGCCTGGTGTACCTGGCCTCTCTGGCGGTGTATGGGTACAGCATCCGCAAAAGCGGGGCGGTGCTGGCCTCTGTGTTCACCCGGCTGGGGGTGCTGGTGCCCATCGGCATTTCCGTGGCCTTTCTGGGAGAGCGCCCCTCTTGGCTGCAGGGGGCGGGCATTGCCCTGGCGGTGGCGGCCGCGGTGGTGATGAACGGCCTGCCCCGGGGAGGAGCCAGGCCCGGGGGAAAGCTGCTGCTGCCCCTGCTGCTCACCCTGCTGTTCAACGGCTGCAGCGACAGCATGTCTAAAATCTTCGCCTACGCGGGCCGCCGGGAGGAGGACGGGCTGTTTGTCTTTTTCATCTTTTTCTTCGCGGGGCTGTTCACCCTGGCGCCGTTGGCCCGCGGGGGAAAGGGCCTTACCCGCCGGGATTTGCTGCTGGGGGCGCTGGTGGGGGTGCCCAACTTCTGCGCCTCCCGGCTGCTGCTGGCCGCCCTTACCCGCCTGCCCGCCTTTGTGGTGTACCCCTGCTACAGCGTGGGGGCCATTCTGGTCATCAGCCTGTGCAGCGTCCTCCTCTTTCACGAGCGCCTGAGCCGCCGCCAATGGGGCGCCGTGGGCATGATCCTGGCCGCCGTGGCCCTGTTAAACCTGTAAAAAAGCACCGCCCCTTTCCGCGGCGCGGCTGGGGGGCGGTGTTCTCTTTAGGCAAGGGCCCGCACCACAGCGGCGATGTCCCCGTCCAGGCACAGGGCCCGGGGGCGCGCCCTGGCGGAAACAGGGGGAAAGGTTAGAACTGTGTTAAGAAACCGTTGAAACTGCGGGCCAAATATACTATACTAAGACGGAGTCAGGCGCGGGGGGAGAGTTCCCGCCCTGCCACACGAGGAAGGCGTATCGCAAGAAAACAAACAGGAAAGGATGCGGTTCCAATGAAACAATCCAACAGCGCGGTGGGTTACCTGCCGGAGGAGCGGCCCAGCTTTATCAAGCTGCTGTTCTACGGCATCCAGCAGGTGATTGTCATGTTCCCCGCCACCGTCACCGTGGCCCTGGTCACAGGCTTCCAGGTGTCCACCACCATTTTCGCCAGCGGCCTGGCCACCCTCTGCTTTCTCTTCATCACCGGCCGGAAGATCCCCCTCTACTACGGCTCCAGCTTTGCCTATCTCACGGCCATTGCCGGCATGTGCGCCGCCCAGGGCTTTGAGAAGGTGGACGGCATTCTGCCCACCGAGGCCATTCAGTACGCCCAGTTCGGCATCATCTGCTCGGGCCTGATCTCCATTGCGGCGGGCCTGCTGGTGAAGTTCTTCGGCAAAAAGGTGGTAGAGACCATCCTGCCGGCCTCCATCACCGGCCCGGTGGCCATGATTATCGGCCTCACCCTGGCGGGCAACGCCCTGGGGGACGCCATCCCCACTGTGGGGGAAGAGGTCAGCCAGGGAATGGCCGTGGCCTGGACCATTGTGGCCCTGGTCACCCTGCTCTCCACCATTCTCTATGCCCGGTACCTGAAGGGCTTTTTGGGCCAGCTGCCCCTGCTGCTGGGCGTGGTTACCGGCAGCGTGGTGGCCGGGCTCTTCTACGCCGGGGGGATCAACCTCTTCCGCGAGGTGCCCGCCGCCGCCCTGGACGCCTCCCTGTGGAAGCTGGGGGACGGCTCTATCTTCGCGGTGCCCGCCTTCTCCCTGCCCAAGGTCTCCTGGGCGGCTGTGGCGGCCATTATGCCCATTGCCATTGCCACCATTCCCGAGTCCACCGCCCACATGTACCAGCTGGACATCTACGTCAACGACGTGGCCAGGAAAAAGGGCAGCAAGAAGAAGTATGACCTGGTGGGCCTGCTGGACCGCAACCTCATCGGCGACGGCATCTGCGACATGATCTCCGGCGTGGTGGGCGGCCCGGCCGGCACCAACTACGGAGAGAACATCAGCACAATGGCCATTACCAAGGTGTTCTCTGTGCCGGTGCTGATGGTGGCGGCGGTCATCGCCATGATCGTCAGCTTCTTCACCCCCCTCATCCAGGTGATCTACGGCATTCCCCAGGGGGTCATCGGCGGCCTGGAGGTGTACCTGTTCGGCGCCATCGCCGCCCAGGGCGTGGCCATTATGATTGAAAAGAAGGTGGACATGTTCTCCTCTAAGAACATCGCCGTCATCGCCTCTATTATGATTATCGGCCTGGGGGGCCAGTATCAGTTTGGGGGCAACATCCCCTTCTTTGGCCTGCAGGTGCCCTGCATTGCCGGCGCCGCCATCTTTGGCATCGCCCTCAACCTGCTGTTGAGCATTGGGGAAAAGCGGAAAAAGACCCAGGAGTAAGCCTTCTGGAGAAAAGCGGAACGGGCCGTCCCCTGGGGCGGCCCTTTTCCGCGCCTTGCCCGCGTCCGATTTGGGAAAAGCCTTGCAAATCTTGAAAGAGTTGGTATAATATCCATAAAAGCAGCCGGGGGTTCTGGGGGGAAGAGTATGCACTTTTTTGTGCGGCATCCCAACAGAAGCGCCCCTGGCAGCAGGGAAAGAGGAAGGGTTGGGGACATATGAGCGAAGAATTGTGGATGGAATTGGCGTGCAGCCTGGGCAAGAACCTGCTGATCATCGGGATAGGGGTGCTGCTCTGTTTTATCGCCTCGCGCCTGCGGTTTAACTTGGACAACGTGCCGTCCCTGTATATGCTGTTCTCCTTCGTCCTGCTCACCTGCCAGTACGGCGGCGCCCTGTTCTACCAGGCCACCAGCGGCAACGGGAACCTGGGGGACGGCTTCCAGCTGATGGAGCCCGCCACCTGGAACACGAAGCACTGGATTATGATGGTTGGCGGCGGGGTGATCCTGCTGGGCCTGGTCCTTTACGCCCTGGCAAAACGCCATTTTGAGTGGCTTCTGGTGCTGGTGGGGCTGGCTTTGATGGAGTACTCCCTGATGGAGCTGATCCTGGTCCTGTTCAGCGAGGGCGACGGATTTTTCGTGGAAGTGATCTGGTGGGCCATCTCTTCGGCCTACAACCTGTATGTGGCGGTCGTCTGCGTGGCCTGCGTGTTTGGCCCGTTCCTCCCCAGAATCGGGGGTGGCGGCACGCCCAGGGCCGTGGCGGCGGGAGCCCCGGAAGAGGGGGAAAGCGGGTCCGAGAGCGCCCGCGACCTGTCCCGCTTGCCCAACATCATGTATGACAGCTCTAACAACCGCTGGCAGAAGGGCTGGACCAGCTATGACCATGTGACCTATCGCAACGACGATGGGGAGGAGATCACCATTTGGCACGCGGAGATCAGCGGCCACGGCGCCCTGACCAGCGAGGGCAATTTCCACTGGTGAGAAACGGCGGCTATGGGGGGAAGAGCCCCTGGAGGGCGAGCCCACGGCGGGCCCATCTCGCCGGACAGCGTGCGAAATATGCTCCGCCGGGTGCTGAAGCGGGCGGGGCTGCCTTATGTGCGGTTCCATGACCTGCGGCACACCTTCGCCACCTTGGCCCTGCAAAATGGGGTGGACGTGAAAACCGTCTCTTCCATTCTGGGCCACTTCAGTGCTGGGTTCACCTTAGACACCTACGCCCACGTCACTACCACCGCCCAGCGGGAGGCAGCGAAGAAGATGGACGGAGTGCTGGGACAGCAGCTATTATGAGGAAAAATCCAAGGGCTGGTATGCGGTGGTATCCGCTCCAGAGTTTGACCCAAACCCAGGGGGAAGCGGTATGGGTCAGATATGGGTCAGATATGGGTCAGGACGAAAAACCACCCCGGAGCCGAGAAGCTCTGGGGTGGTTCTTTACTGTCCGTTTTGGCGAAAAAACAGTGCTATCTATACAAAGGATATCGCCAAACTAGTCGGATGTGCCGGCAGTATCCCACAAAAAGGCAAGATAAAACCCCAGGTAACAAAACCTGGGGTCTTTGGTGCGAATAACCATAAGGGGCCTGGAAAAATCCAGTATTTATGCGGTTTGCAGCCACCGGCAACGTTACAAAAACATCAAAATTGGTCCCGTTGATTCGCACATTGGCAAAAATCCATTTTTTACTCTCTAATAAAACCAGCAGGGGGAAGAAGGTCCATCCCATGAAACTAACAGTCCGATTGGTGGATAGCCGCATCCATCTTGTCCGGCAGCCTGTGGCAACCCTGGGAGAGAACTACGACAGCGTGCTCCACGTTTACATCAATCAGATCACTCTGGCTGTCCAAGGACATCGTAGGCGAGAGGGCATAACCATCTATGGCCACTGCTATGTGGTGGAATCCACCAATGAGCACGACTACACGAAAACTGCCGCCAAAGAGACCTGGTTCTCCAGTAGCTGTGAGCTTCTGGAAAGGGGCGGCAGAGCGATTTCAATGAGCGCGGGGCCGGGAGGAATCCCGGCTTTTTTCCGTTTCCCACGGGGGAAGCGTTCGGAGAAATAAACTTGAAATAATGCGCAATCGCGCATATAATTGAATATGTTGAATGCACCAGGAGGGAAGAAAGCCATGGAGTATCTAACCGTAAAAGAATCCGCGAAAAAGTGGGGTCTCTCCATTCGGGCGGTGCAGCAGCTTTGCGAGCAGGGCCGCATTCCTGGAATCCAAAAATTTGGAAAATCCTGGGCGATTCCCGCCGAGGCTGAAAAGCCGGAGGGCGTCCGCTCGCGTAATGGAGAAAATACGGGGAGCCAAGCGAGCTCTTCGCAAGAAAGCCTGTTAATCGACACAGAGAACCTAATGCCCTTGATGAACAGCCCCTTCCAACCAGGACATTGCCTGGAAGCTATTGCGGCCATGCCCACTGGCCTCAAGCGAGACATTGCCATGGCGGAATACTACTATTTTAGCGGCCAAGCGGAAAAGGCGGTGCAGCAGGCGAAACTATTTCTGGACCACGAGGACCAGGGTGCCCAGCTCTCTGCCTGCTTGATCTACGCCTACGCCAACCTGTCTCTGGGTGAAATCCCCCGGGCGCGTCTGGCCCTGAGGGAGTTGGACGCCGCCATTTCCTCCGCGGTAGAAAAAAAGCCCCAGTTCCGCACGGCGGCAGCCTTTGTGGCGTCCGCGGCGGCGGTGCTGCTTCACCTGCCGCTGCCGGACAAAATGCCGGAGGCCAAAAGCTTTTTGGGCTTGCTGCCCTTGGGGACTAGGGCCTTTGCCATTTATGTACAGGCCCACTACCTTTATCTAAAAGAGGAATACGCCGTCAGTGTGGGGATGGTGGAGGCCGCCCTGGCTATGGGAATGGAAAAATACCCCATTTCCGCCATCTATCTTCACCTGATAGCCGTGATGGACTATATGAGCTTAAAGCAGATGGAACGGGCCAAAAAACATGTGCTGGAGGCCTGGAGGCTGGCCCGCCCGGACGATCTCATCGAGGGCTTGGGCGAGCATCACGGCTTGCTGGGCGGAATGTTAGAGGCTGTCATCAAACCGGAATGGCCAGAGGATTTCAAACGGATCATTTCCATAACCTATCGTTTCTCTGCGGGCTGGCGTAAAGTGCACAACCCCATCACCGGCCATGATGTGGCCGACGACCTCACCACCACTGAGTTTGCCATAGCCATGCTGGCCGCCCGTGGGTGGACCAATCAAGAAATCGCCAACCACCTAAAGATTTCGCCCAACACGGTGAAGCGATACCTTGCCACCGCCCGGGAGAAGCTCCATGTCAGTCGCCGGCAGGACCTAAAAAAATATATGCTGCAGTAAAGCGATCGCTTGCTGCCCACAGTGTGCCCACAGGGTTTTTACCCTGTGGGCACTACCCGTTTTAGGGGGTCAAACGGGTGATGTCAGAAGCGATGTTTCATGGTATAATACCTATAAGGTTATCTCTGATACCAGCGACAGATGAAAGAAAGCCACACGTCTCTTTTTTACGAAAATTCCAATAACGGAAAAACCAAGGGGCCATGGCCCCTTCCTCGTAAAGTACACTTTACGAGGAATCATGGATACACAGAACCAAAAGGGAGGAATACTAGAATGAAAAAGCGCGTATCACGTAGTGTATTGAGTTTGATTCTGACGCTTTGCCTGACATTGTCCATGCTGCCCAGTCCGGCTCTGGCCGCCGTGGGGGATCTGGTGGACAACGACCCGGCGGAAAACGAGAGCATTCTCTCCCAGTTGGAGGATTTCAGCGGCCAGAGCTATGAGGAGGCCTATACCCTGCTGGATTCTCTGGGCCTTCTGGACGAGGACGGCAATCTGGCCACCGACCAGAGCATCGTTCTGGACGGGGAGGAGTACACCCTGGAGGAGATCGAGGCTCAGCTCAATGACCCGACCACCGATCTGACAAAGGTGGCCGAGGTGGACGAGATGCCCATCGCCCTGGGCGACCTGAAAACCATCATCGCCATTGAGCGGGAGCTGCAGTATCTGCAGGAGAAGTACTTCACCGGAGCCACCTTCCAGGGGGAGGCTCAGGACAACCTGAACAGCTTGATGACCCAGCTCCAGACGGAGGGTATAACCCTGAGCGCCAGCAACAGCGCGGAGAACCAGATCGTCTTTGACACCAGCGAAGTGAAGAGACAAGATTATACATTAGGCGATGGCTCTACCTGTCCGATATATTACATTGAGGCGGGTGAAGTGTTCATCCCGGGGTGGACCACTCTCACGGTCAAGTTTAAGCTCAATTTCTCCGAAGCTCTGAACCCCGAGATTTCGGAAACTTTCCTTAAGACCAGGCCTGATGTCTATATATCTGATACGATAACAAGCAGTACCAACAAGGAACTCTGGCTGACTTCCACGTCAAACTCGGCAATCATTGACATTGAGAATGGCACCTCTAGGGAATATCGCCTGTCGATCCAAGCAAAATCTAAAGACTATAGAGGCCCACTGTATCTCTGCCTGCGAGGACC
Source organism: Acutalibacter sp. LFL-21 (assembly GCF_025630755.1). Taxonomy (NCBI): domain Bacteria; kingdom Bacillati; phylum Bacillota; class Clostridia; order Eubacteriales; family Acutalibacteraceae; genus Acutalibacter; species Acutalibacter sp. LFL-21. The sequence continues at coordinate 29,116 of NZ_JAOTNT010000011.1, forward strand.
AACGTTTCAAAACCCTGGGACGCTGAAGTATGATGTGAATTTCGCCAAATTCTCATTTGGGGATCTCTGGCAGGCTGTGTCTTTCTATGATGCCGATGGCTTTTTCTTCCGGGACGGAGCAAGTGGCCCGCTGCGCGACCAGTGGAACGGCTATTTCTCTGTTTCATATGCTCTGCCGAACATGCCGTCCTCCGCGACATCCAGCGGAAGGACTAACAAAGTGGATATAGCCGGCTACACAACGTATAACTATATGTCGTTTCCGTTGGCGTATGACGCCGATCTCACCGAACTGGAGAATACGCTGACCTATCTGCAGCGGTGTATCGACGGGATGGGTCCCGACGAGTCCGACAAAGCGATACGCACCCACGTCTCTGCCACGATACAGCAAAATAATAGGGCTAACGTTAACGCCGGCACAATCCCGGAAGAGAGCCGGACGCTGATCGTACCGAAGGACGTCCTCCTCGGTAAGAACACCTACATTATCGACAACGAAAATTTAAGCGGTTTTCCGCTCAACCTCGCTTCCGGCAGTGGTACGGCGGACATCGGGTACGACATGATCTCCACATCGCCCTCCTCCGGCTCGAGCTCCTCCACCTTGACCTATCCCCTGAATTTTCTTCTGTACTTGTATTTCTGTAAGGATCAGAACGCGACATGGGATCTGGTCGGTTCCGACCGCAATGGAACCTACACTTACGACGTAAACACATATACGGTTACCACTTCCAATCTCAGTTATTCGCTGGTTGATGATGCAACTAAGCCCTCCCTTACCGTCTCTGCCTTAGAGGGCAACTATCGGAGCGGTGACGTGATCCCTATCACCATCACCGGCAACGAATTTATCAAAGTGGACAACCTGGACAACGCCAAAATCAAAATCAACGACGCAGAGTACTCTCTCAGCGACGTCCATGCCTCGTCCAGCGGCAAGTACATCTCCCTCTTCTACGAGGTTAAGGAGATCGACGCCGGTACCCTCACCGTGGGCATCCCCGAGGACACCATCACTGATTACTGGGGAAACGGGAACACTGAGGTGAACAACGAAACCGTTGACGGTGTCAACATCACCACTCCCGTGCTGAAAAACGCCGTCACCGGCCTCAGCGCCAGCTATAATGTGAGCACCGGGGAAGTGGAGTTTTCCATCGCAGTCAGTCAGGTCGAGCAATATCGCACCCTTTACACCAATACAGAAACCCCCTTCCAGCTGCTGGTCACTGTGGGGGACGATGATGCGCAGCCCGTTACGCTCACAATGGGTGAAGACTCCAATAAGAAGAACATCATTTTCACGGCGGAGCCCCTTGCTGTGGAGCGTACCACCGAAGATCAGTCCGTCACCGTCCAGATCCAGGCGAACGATGGCAGCGGCGACTGGGAAACCGTGAAATGGCTCACCGCCAACACCACCGTGCCCGCCCGAGTGCCGGTCACTGATGTGGAAATCGACGTGGCAGAGAAGCCGGAAGGATACAATTACCAGATCGCCCTAAGCGATACGGACATTCCCAAGCTTGAGGTAACAACCATCAAGCCGGACGATGCCACTTACGTGACCGGCTCCTGGCATAGCAATAATGAGGAGGTTGCCACCATCGACGCGACGGGTCAGATCACGCTGACCGGCAATGCCGTGGGAAAGGTTTCCTTTACCTTCACGGCGGACAACGGCACGCCGGAGACATCTGACGACGTCAAGTCCGATCCGCTCGAATTCACTGTCACCGCCGGCGATGAGCTGACCCTGGTGTTCCCCACCTACGCCCAGGACTCCCTGGTTCAGGAAGGCAAGGATGCCACGGTGAAGTGGAACACCAACGCCCTTGTCTATTATCCCGGTAAGGATATCACTTTCACAGTCAATCTGTACAAGCGACAAGACACCAACAGTGATCCGGTCTATACCGGAACCATTGAGAATGAGACCGAGCTTACCATCCCGGCGGAGTATCTGAAGGCGGACTATCCCCAAAGCCAGTACACCGTGCAGGTCAGCATGACCGAACCCGAATCGCGCACGGCCACCGCCTCCATCACCGTTCTCTCGCCGCCTACGGTCATGCGGGTCACGGCGGATAACACCTCCATCACCGAGGAGAATCCCCTATCCCTCAACTGCACCATCAGTAACGAAGACGCCAAAGGCACCCTGTCCGCCACCCGTGTGACGGAGAATGGGGCAACGTCCAATGCCGACGACTGTCTGGACAAGCACTCAGTCTCCGGCGGCAAGGGTACCGTAATTTTCACACCCAAATCGGTTGAGGAAGGCAGTCTTTACGACACCTACACCATCACCTTTACGGAATTTACGGAAGATGAAGAACCCAGCGACAACTTCACCCCCAGCACCGATTCCATTGTCATCACCGTTTACCGCTCCGGAGCGCTGGAGATTGAAGGCGACGATACCATCAACCTGAGCAATGTGAGCAAGGTGGAAGGCATGATCGCCGAGAGTACCTCTGAAGAAAACGAAATGGCTTCTGAGGACATTCTCGCCCTGCGGCAGGAACTGGGGCTCCTTGAATTCATCCGCGTCAACGCCGATGACTATAACTGGAGCAGCATCAGCGACGGTATCCGGTGGGTTTCTTCCAACCCTGACGCTGTGAGCGTCAACTATCGCCAGGGCGGATTGTGGGACAACATTGAGGATCTGCCCTATGAGACCTATCTGCCTGAGAGCCAGATGTCGGTCTCTGCCACCGCCGATGTGGAAGACGTCACCGTCACCGCTACCCACGCCGCCACCGGTATGAGCGACAGCGTGACAGTGAACGTGGATACCCTGCGCCATCAGTTCTACCTGTTCCAGGCGACTCCGGCGGAGAAGACCCAGGTGGCCTACACCAACGGCGACGGAGAAAGAGTCACTACCTATACCAATAAAGACGGCCTGCTGGCTCTCTATGAGCCCAGCGGCATTGACAGCAACGTGGTGTTCAGCTCCGGCGAAGAGAAGAATCCCAACCTGGGCACCATTCTGAAGGAGAACCTGGCCAGCGGGGAGAAGGACGCCGCCAAGCTGCAGCTTTACCCCCTGAATACCATCACGCTTCAGCCTGCTGCCAAGGCGGAGGTCTATCTGGTCGAGCCCGACGGTTCTCCCTATGTGGGCAATGTCACCCTCCGGGGCGGTGTGTACCTGGCCCGAATCTACTCAGACAACGCCCTGCTGGGCAACGCTCCCGGATCCCTCCAAAACGGCGGTGAAGACGCCACCTACACCACCGACCCTAACGGCAAGCTGACGGTGTATATGGACGCCACTCAGTTCCGTCCCGACGGGTACGGGGGGCAGCTCACCAACGCGGATCTGGACTACTGGTTCGAACTGAGCGACATTGACAACAATACATACTATCCCACGCTGGTGAACATTCAGGGGACCATGTCCCCGGACTACAAGCTGCGCACCGGCAGCGCCGTGGTCACCCTCACTAAGGTGCCCGACGGAGAAGCGGAGCAGCCTTTCCTCATCGCCCAAACCCTGTCCTATGCCAAGGAGAACGCCGACGAGGGGTTGCAGGTGCGCAGTGTGCTGGGCTCCACCGGCAAGGTGGGTCCCAACAGCACCTACAAATACACCGAACTCACCAGCCGCATCATGCTCTGGGGCGTGGACAACGACCTGGGTGAATCCAATGTTCTGATGACCGGCGAGGACGGTTTTGCCCCCGAGGCTCAGACCGTGGATGTGAACACCTTCCCCTTTGCCTCCATCCCCATCATCACCAACACCCTGGTGCTCACGGAGGATACCATGACCAATTCCGGCTGGCTGGAGGCGGAGACGCCGGAGAGCCTGTCGGCCAGCATCTACCAGAACGACGTGCTCATGAAGACCGTCACCATGCCCTTCCAGGTGGTGGATCTGACCAATGTGAAACTGGTGGACGATGATGCCCAGGCCCTGGTGTTGGAGATGACAGGCAGCTTCACCGACAGCGTCGGCAATAACCAATTCAGCCTTGGTACCGACAACAAGGTGAGCGACGCCTTCGGCGAGGACATCAGAGGTATGCTGAACACGCTTAACACCCTCCAGGAGACCGGCAATCCGCTGTTCCGGGTGCTCATCACCCCCTCTGAGGACAGCAGCGTATTCAACGTCCTCATCTGGGGTGGCTACAACAGCCTGGATATCGACGATTTTGATTACAGCACGAGCGGCTTTACCACGGGCAGCAGCCTGATGGAGGCAGAGCTGAACGTGGGTGTGCCGCCCCTTAACGACCTGAGCGACATGGCAAAGGGAACTTATGACCCCATCGGTTCCATCAACGAGGCCAAGTACAACCGGACCAACTCCGGTCTGGACATCGGCGCTCAGCTGGAGGGCTACTATGAAGGTCAGTTCTACTACGACCTTGATCAGGGTAAGTGGGCTTTCCGCACGGTGAGCGGCGGCATGACCGCCGGCGCCAGCCTGAGCTTCCAGGCCAACATCAACGCTTGGGTGGGACCCGTTCCCATTACGGCCACCTTTGCCGCAGGCATCGCTATGCAGCTGGACTTCAAGGCTGCCACTGTGTACAAAGATCAGGTGAGCGACACCTCCGGCTGGAAGGAAGAGCACTTGAAGGCCGACTCGGTGAATGACTATCTCACCACCCTGCGCATTCAGGGCTATATCGACGCCTTTGGTGGACTGGGCTTTGACTACTGTGTCCTTGCCTTGAAGATTGGCCTCTACGGCCGTCTTACCGGCGACACCACCAACACCTTCCTCTCCCGGACCTACCTTGCGAACGAGGATGACAGTCAGATAAGCGGCCATGCCGTGGGTGTCAACGGCGAAGTGGGCATTAAATTCTTTGCCAAGTTCCTGTTTGTCTCCTATGAGACGGTGATCGCATCGGGACACTTCAACGCTACGAGCTCTGATAAAAACTACCAAGATACCACTAGCTACTGGAATGGCTCTGGTGCCGCCGGCGCCAGCCTGACGAGTATGGGTGCGCCCACCCTGCTCAGCCGCGCTTACCTGGCGGCCTACGCCGGCAGCGCCTCCCAGCGTTGGAGCAACCCAGCATCCTTTGGTTCCCAAGCTACTGAGGTACAGAGCGATGCCAACCCCGGCTCTGAGCCTGCGGTGAACGATGACGGAAGTTTGTCGGTCTACATCAGCGACATGGGTAAGGAGGACTACTTTGCCAGCCGTATCATGGCCGGCAGTGTGGGTACCGAGGGCAAGGTCATTAATGACAATGGCTACGGCGATATGTCGCCCTCTATCTCTGGCAACAGAAACTTCACCGTGGCTGCCTGGATCCGGCTCTTTGAGAATCTGGACGAGAAGAATGCTGATGATGAGCTCTCCTCTACCGAGGAGAAGCAGCTGCTCAACAGCACCGAGATCATGGTGGCCACCACTGCGGACAACGGAGGAACCTGGACGGTCAACCAGCTTACCGAAAATGCTTCCCCCGACCTGGCTCCGGCTACGGCGGCCAACGGCAGCAATGCTATTGTGTTCTGGCGCAGCGCCTACACCTCCTCGGCCGATCCCTTCGCGGAAGGTGAAAATAACAAATTGAATTTCGACACCCAGGACAACATCTGGTTCCGCCAGTACAAGGGCGACACATGGGATGACGCCAAGATGATCTACAACGGCTCCCTGGGAAGTGTGGTGGGCTTGCAAGCTGCCATGCTCCCTGAAGGCACTGCTATCCTGGCATTCACCATCGACAGAACCGACGCCAATGATGCCACCGGCTATGAAATGGCCTACCGCACTGTGGCTTCCGACGGCACCCTGGGCGACCTGGTGGTGCTCACCAATGACAGTGAGATTGACACCAATCCCCAGGTCACAGCAGTCAACAAGGACGGAACAAACTATTTCGTTCTGGGCTGGTACAGCAGCCGCAGTGACGGCAACATCCGTCTCCAGGCCGTGAACGGCGCCGGACAGCTCTACACCGGACACAACCAGTATGCCGTGCCTGAGAGCACCAGCGCCATCATCGGGGAGTCCAATTTGGCCGTCAGCTCCGACTTCCGCTTCGCCAAGGGCGTCAGCCAGGACGTGGACGGACTGACCCTGGTGTGGGCTGAGACCGCGGATGTGGTGGCCGAGGACGGCACCGCCACGCCCGACCACAGCGTCCTCTACGGTGTCCAGCTGTGCGCGATCGACGAAACCATGTACCTTTCCAGCCCTCAGGCTCTGATCACCCTGCCGAATCGCACCCTCTCCAACTCTTTCAGCGCTTGGAAGGACAGCGGCACGGTTAATGCCTACATTTTCGGCACCTGGTACGATCCGGTGAAAATGGATCCCAACTACAAGGACCTGTCGGTACCCTTGGACACCGACAAGCTCCTCACCGGCGGCGGAAGCATGGTGCCCAACGCCGTCACAGTGGATCAGATCGTGGTGGACTACCAGAACCTGCAGACCCTTTCCTTCACGCCGGTGGTCTTTACCCTGCGCAACACCGGCACCACGAAGCTCACGAATCTGACCGTGGACGTGGGCGCCTATGCGGGCTCCCCTGTCACGCTATACCCCGGTGAGAGCGCAACCGTCACCGTGATGTACAAGACCGACGATTCCATCACCAATCCCACCTACACCATCGGTGCGGATGCTGGGAACCCGCTGGTAACCGACACGCTCTACCTCAATTACAACGATATCGGCATCAGCAGCATGGATGTGGTGTCTGAGGGCGAGGGCAAGCGCACCGTCCAGATGACGCTCTACAATGACGCTGCCGCCAAGCTGAAGGGCTCTGGCCGCACTGTAGAGCTGGGCTTCTACACCGACTCGGCCTACACCAAGCCCGCTGAGATCCAGCTGGTGGGCCAGCAGAACGGCGTGTCCCTCAGCAACAATAAGATCACCCTCAGCGGCGATGATGTCCTGGAGCGCCTCGACCTAGGCGTACTGACATTGCAGGTCACCTACAACCTTGCAAACTATGTGAACAATACGCTGAAGCAGGAGGAAGTACCTGGCAGCGGCGTGCAGCTCTACGCCATGGCCCAGATCCGGGATGACAAGGGTGTCATGCGGGAGTTTGCCACCGGCAACAACATGACCTCCGTCCAGCTCACCGGCGCCCTAGCCCGCACCGGGGAGACCACCACCCTGGATGTGACGCTGGACAACACCAGCGGAAAGACCAAGGCCACTGTGACCTTGAAGAACAATTCTCTCCGGTCTCAGCCCAGCGGGGGTACCCTGGTAGCGGTGCTGCTGGACGAGAACGGAAAATCTCTGGACAGCAAGGTAGTCACCACCAATTCCGCCCTTACCTGTGAGCAGACATTGGAGGTGGATATTGAGTTTGAAAAGCTGGGTGCGGACGTGGTAGTGCTCTACGACAACAGCACCGATTCCTCGGGGCTGCAGGAGCTTCGCTTCTCCGGCATTCCAGTGGGTCTTGGCGACTTTGAGCAAGCGCTGGATGAAGATGGACAGCACATCGCCGATCAGTATGTCCTCACACTGGATGACGATGCGCCCGCCTCCACCGTGGTGAGTTTCATCAGCGGTGATCCGGTGACTGTCAATGGCACGGAATACGACAAGGCAGGCAGCGCCGAGGTGGACATCCCCTACGGCAACGGTACCATCACCATCGTAAGTGGCGGTGTTACCTACATTATGAATCTGAACCGCAGTTATCCCTACTCCGGTGGCGGTTCCACTGGCTACAAGGTCAAAGTGGAGCCCACCGAAAATGGCACCGTGACCGTTTCTCCCACCAGCCCCAAGAAGGGCGACACGGTGACCATCACCGCCACCCCCGACAAGGATTATAAAGTGGGAACTGTCACTGTCACCGACGAGGATGGGAAAGCCGTGGCCGTGACCGGTGGGGACGGAAAGTACACCTTCACCCAGCCCGGCAGCAATGTGACCGTAGCTGTCAAATTTATTTGGGATAGCCCCTTTAGCGATGTGGGCGATGCCTGGTACACCGAAGCGGTCCACTATGTCTACGAAAATGGTCTGATGGCAGGCACCGGCGCCACCACCTTTGACCCTGAGATGAAGCTTACCCGCGCCATGACTGCCCAGATCCTCTACAACCTGGAGGGCAAGCCCCAGGTGACCGAGGATGCCACCTTCACCGACATGGACGTGGCCCCCACTTGGTCTTTGGACGCCATTGCCTGGGCCCAGGACACCGGCGTGGTCGCCGGCATGGGCAACAACCTGTTCGACCCCAATGCCAACGTCACCCGGGAGCAGTTTGCCCAGATGATGTACAACTACGCCAGCTACAAGAAGTTGGATCTCACCGCCACCGGTGACTTGACCCAGTTCCCCGATGGTGACCAGGTCAGCAATTGGGCCGAAACCGCCCTCAGCTGGGCCAACGGCAAGGGCCTCATCAACGGCCACGCCGAGTCTGGCCTGCTTGATCCTCAAGGCAACACCACCCGTGCTCAGGCCGCCAGCATCATTGCAAATTTCGACAAGAACGTGGCAAAATAAGATAGTTTGATGGAAAACAGCTCTGAAAGGGGCTGTTTTCTTTTTGCGTTGGATGAAAGACGGGCGGGGAAAGGGCGCTGCGGAGGGTTTTCACGTAACCGTCATCTCCCGCAACGCCTAGTATTGGGAAAAAGACATTGGAAAATATCGTAAAACTTCACCTGCGTGATGGCATCGAAACCCAGGATAGGTTCATCTCAAAGCACTACGCTTTTATTGCTCGCTGAACAAACGATTGTAGAAATCATCGTTTTCATACCAAGGGAAAGGTGGTTGAATGGCTTTTTCCCGTTCAGTGAGAAACGGTCCATTATTTCAGAAGCGGAGATAGACGCCTACACCAAAGACGAGAAAACTGAGAATCGGACAATTCTTCACCATCCTTAAAACTGAACCAACTGCCCCCGGCACAGCGAAAGGAGCGCGGCGCGAGCCACGCTCCTAAGGAACCGTTAAAAGGCGGAACGGGTTGGAGGATTTAGCTTTGGAGATCAAAGGCAAAATTTAAGCTTGGCTATCGAACTGACATTTGAAATAATTTGCATAGAGATAAAATCCTGTACTGAAAAGAGGGACAGAGATGATATGCTTTAGCCGAAACGCTTTAGAACGAATCGCTGGAAAAGTAGTCGCGGCGTATATGCGTTCTGTACCTGTTCGAGAAGAAAATGTAGACTAGATAGATCCCGAGTATGTGGCGGAAAACCGATTTCATCTTTCTGTGGAGCGTTTTCACCTTTCCCGCAATAGTTTCATCCTGGAAATGACTGCCCCTACGGAGTTTGGAGTGGAAGTGTTCCATGAGGATAGGAAGAGCTTTTTTATTTTTTGGACGGGAAAACCATTCTCATGGAGCAGGAACTGTTATCCGCAAAGGTGCGATTAACTATACGGCGATGCACAAGGTGGCCCACCAGATTCTGTTCTATGATTCTGCCCGACAGGGACAGAAGATTCCGTTTCGGCAATACCCGGATTCCCTTCTTTATGGCGCCGTACATTTTGGTTTGCCTAATCTTTTTGTTTATTCTCACAAGGATATACAAGACAAAGGAGTAAATATTGCTGGCGGAAAGGAGTACTTTGTAGAAGAGTACAAAAAGCTAGGAAAGGTCACGCTGGTTGAAAAAAAGGCAGCGATTTCGCTTCTGTTCCTGTTTCTTTTTATCCTTACCAGCAGTTGGCACGGGCTGGATACCCTGTTCGGATTCATTGCGGCCGTGGTTTATTTGTTTCTGCCAGGCATTAATGTAGGAAAAAAGGAAGCGGTTACCAAGGTCAATATGGGCACTATCGCGTTCATGGTCGCCTGTTGTAGCATCGGGACTGTGGGCAGCTCTTTGGGGTTTGATCAGCTGGTAACGGACTTGCTCTCTTCGCTGCTTCAGGATGCAGATGTTTATACCGTGTCGTACACCATCTTCGGCATGGGAATTATTGGAAAACTTGTGATGGCTCCCTTGGCCCTAATCAATTGTCTGGCAGCGCCGTTAGCTCAGCTGGGTGCAGACCTGGGAATGAATCCGTTAGGCCCGATCAATACTTTGCTGCTCTCCACCGATATGTATGTAATGCCCTATCAGAATTCCTGGACCATGGCATTCTTCGCAATGGGAATGTTCCGATTCAAGGATTTTATCAAATTGAATCTTCTAAGATGCGTCCTTCTTCTGGTTGCAATGGGGCTCCTTTTTATCCCCTGGTGGGGACTTCTGGGGGCACTATAATAACAAAAAAGCTGTTTTAAAAAGGAGATGGTTCCATGTTTGATGTAATGAAAGCTTTTCAGATGAACGGGAGAAATATCGCTGTAACCGGGGCTACAGGAAACCTTGGAATGCACTTTGCCGAGGGACTGGCGCAAGCTGGTGCAAATCTGCCCCTTATGGATATGCCGGGAACCGAAGAAAAGCTGAATGGACTGAAAAACAATTTTGAGGGGAACTACGGGATAAAAGTTTCTGTGTACGCTTTGGACATTGGCGACGAAGAAAACGTGAAATTGGTCAGCGAAAAGGCGGAAGAAGATCTCGGACCTGTGGATGGTCTTCTCAATGTGGCTGGTATCAACCATCATGGAACTGTATTTGATTACAGCGATGCGGATTTGGATCGGCTCATGCATATCAATGTGGTGGGAACCTATTCCTGCTGCAAGTGGTTTGGGAAAAAGATGTGTGAGCGCAAGAGAGGCTCTATTGTCAACATCGCATCCATGAGTGGATACATTGGCAACTACCCACCCAGAACGATGGCTGGTTATGGAATTTCCAAAGCAGGCGTTCATCACCTGACCAAATGCATCGCTGCAGAAATGGGGGCCTATAACGTCCGAGTCAACAGCATTTCTCCGGGTTTTTTGGAAAAAGGCATGAGTAATGTGAAGAATTTTATGCAGTTGACAGACCCGGGTATTGCGGAGCATAATTTGAGTGCAACTCCTATGCACCGTGTTGCTAAAGCCGAAGAGTTAGTTGGTGCAGCTGTTTACCTTCTCTCGGATGCTTCTAGCTTTACGACCGGCATTGATATCCTCATCGACGGCGGCTATATGCTCTGGTAAAATCCATCTACTTTCCAAGTGGATAAAAGAAGGAAAAAGCACTGATCGGTGCAATAGAAAAAGTCTGGCAGGAGCGTCCAACGGCCATGAAACGTGGGCTGTGACCAATGTAGACAAATCGATTTCGGGTCAATCCCAAAATCTGTGTGAACTCCAACTTGGGTGCAAATAGAGTAAAATTCATTCAGGACGGCAGCCGGGGAAATTCGGTTGCCGTCTTTTCAATAACATAACGACGGTGGGGGGCGGATGCCAAGGGGGACACAGCCGTTCAGCGTGTCCTTGACATCCTGTCTAAGCGGTGTTGCTCGGGCATATGCTCGGCAAAATAGATGACCATCTGGAGGTGGATTAGGCTCCAATTTTGCCGCCGTTCGCTCCATATTTTGGTAATATCCATCATGGCCAGATACAGCATTTTCAGCAGGCTACCAGCACTAGCAGGAATGCGACCTTCATATATGGCGCCGGGAAAAGAATGACAGCCCGCAGCAGGCAAAGCGAAAAATGTAGGAGAGAAGCCATCTGGCTGGCCGAAAAACCATACCGCCGATCCTATCCAATGGTATCCACCCCAGAATTTGACCCAGATTCCGGCCAAACCAAAATGGGTCAAATCTGGGTCAACTCCCAAAAGAAAGCAAAAACCACCCCAGAGTCGCAAGGCTCAGAGGTGGTTGTTTCCTGTCGATTTTCCAGAAAAAACAGTGCTATTTACACAACAGATACCGCCAAATCAAGGGAGAGTGCTGGCAGTATCCCACAAAAAGCAAGAGAAGACCCCAGGTAATAAAACCTGGGGTCTTTGGTTGTGGGGGCAGGATTTGAACCTACGGTCTCGGCTGCCGCCTCGGTCGGCTCGTAGCTTGCGTGCCACCGGCACGCACTCGCCCTTCGGGTTATGAGCGCGGGCCCCTAAGCGGAAAGGTCTTGGGCTCACATCGTGCTCCATAACAGAAAATCCTTGCCACCCCAGACGGGATAGCAAGGATTTTTGGTTGCGGGGGCAGGATTTGAACCTACGACCTTCGGGTTATGAGGGGTGGTTAGCCGTAACATACAGGCCTGTTGGGCCCTTTCCAGGGGTGTTGGCTGGCGGTTTTCGCAAGACATACCCCACATAGAGGTGGCTGTTCCACTGGCTGGTGACCGGTTCTGGGTCAGGGTATGGGTCAGAAAGTGGGTCAGGGGAGAGGAGCGGGAAAAAATGGGTCAACCGGCAGCGGCGCAAAATTTGCGCCGGTATAAACAAAGAATAGAGAAAGTCGAACCCCCGCCTTGTCAACGACAATGCAGGGGCTATTTTCATCCAACAAATTATTTGATTTCTTGCTCTAAATCTCGAAAGAGCTCTGAGTGAAAGAATTCCTCGATGGTGATGCCCAGGCCGTCACAGAGCTTTTTAATGGTGGACACAGTGGCGCTGTGATTTCGTCCGCTGATAATATTGTTCACAGTGGATTGAGTTACGCCGCTAAGTGTGCACAGTTTGTTGATAGAGATGTCTCGTTCTGCACAAAGTCCCAAAATGCGTTGCTTTACCGCTTCTCCAATGTCCATGGGCTTCACCTCTTTCTCTAAGAAAAAGGATACCCAGCACGTCTTGAAAATCTTACCCCTTTTGGGTTAATATGAACAAAAAAGTTGTTTTTTCATTGGCCATCGTGACACGCCAGAACATGTTTACCCAGCGTTGGAACAAGCGGTGGAGCAGCTTATCACCCAAGGCGTGACGGAGTTCTATGTGGGCAACCACGACAGCTTTGACCGCATGGCAGCTCGCGCGGTGATTGCGGCAAAACAGCTGCATCCCCAAGTGCGGCTGACAATGCTCTTGGCCTACCATCCCGGGGAGAGACCGGTCACCCTGCCGCCAGGCTTTGACGGCAGCCTGTATCCGCCGGGGATGGAGAACGTTCCCCGCAGGTTTGCCATTCCTCGTGCCAACCGCTGGATGGTAGAGCACTGCACACATTTGGTGGCTTATGTGACCCACCCCGCCAGCAACGCGGGGAAGGTGGTGGAGTGGGGAATTTTCAAAGACAAGAAAGTCATGAAATTGAAAGGGTCATAAAATCCAGGTACCGGCCAATAGTGCGCTGGAAAGCGGAAAGTTTGGAGAAAAACACAATATCTTGTGTTACTTCTCGCCCTGACTTATGGACATTTTCTGTGTGCTCTGGTAAAATAATAACAACAACATCGAAAAATGACTGAAAATCGGTCTTTGATAAAAAACATGCAATCGTTTTGGAAAACGCGGTGACGCGTATCTTTGGAGGAAAGTGCTATGCCCACCCTTGAATGGATCGGAAAAGATAAAGTCATCAACCACCACCAGGAGGTGCCCTTCCGGGTGCTGGAGCGCCGGTACAGCTATGACGAGGCCGGTCAGCACGACGAGGACAACGGCAGTGAGAACATGATCATCCGGGGCGACAACCTGGAGGCGCTGAAAGCCCTGCTGCCCCGGTATGAGGGCCGGGTGAAGTGCATCTATATCGATCCACCGTATAACACCGGAGAAGAGGGGTGGATTTACAACGACAATGTGAACGACCCCAGAATCAAAAAGTGGCTGGGTGAGGTGGTCGGCAAAGAGGGGGAGGACTTGACTCGCCATGATAAGTGGCTTTGTATGATGTATCCCCGATTAAAACTGTTATATAAACTTCTGTCGGATGACGGACTGATTGCGATTTCGATAAATGACCATGAGCTATATAACCTTGGAACGATTATGAATGAAATTTTTGGCGCTTCGCACAGGCTTGCTTGCGCTCCTTGGCGTTCCGAGCCAAGCGGGGGTAAGGATAAAACAGTTTTACGCACAGGCCATGAATATATTTTGTTCTATGTAAAAAATGACACTTCCAATCTTTGTAAAGAAGAAAAATCCACAGGGGTATTAGATTTAAAGGATTCCTTTGGGAAATACAGAAAAGGCCGTGAATTAAGGAAATGGGGAGCTGGTTCTTTAAGAGAAGATCGCCCTAACTTGTGGTTTCCCATTAAAGCACCAAATGGAGAAGATGTTTACCCTATTAAAAATGATGGGCAAGAAGGACGGTGGCGTTTAGGAAAAGATAATGAGTATATGGCTCAAATTCTCAAAAATCCAGAATATGCACACTGGGAAATGTGCCCTTATGATGAAGGTGTCATAGTTGATGGGAAAACAGAGCGGTTAGTTCCATTTGAAAAAATTAGAGATGCAAAAAAATCTTTTGGGTGGAATAGTTGGCTTGACGGATATGGAACAAACGCAGATGCTACAGCGGTAATTAAAGAGATTTTCGGGAGCAAAATATTCGAGACTCCTAAGCCATTACCACTAATCGAGTGGATTATATCACTACATAACGATGAAAACGCTGTAATTCTCGACTCCTTCGCTGGTTCCGGCACTACCGCCCATGCGGTGCTGAACATGAACCAGGCCGACGGCGGCAACCGTAAATTCATCCTGGTGGAAATGATGGACTACGCCGACAGCATTACCGCTGAGCGTGTTAAACGGGTGATTGACGGCTATGGAGAGGGCAAAAAGGCGGTGGAGGGCACCGGCGGCAGTTTCAGCTTCTACGATCTGGGGGAGCCGCTGCTAATCGGGGAGTGCCTCAACGAGTCCGTGGGGACGGAGAAGATCCGGGAGTACATCTGGTTCATGGAGACCAAAGCGCCCTATGCCCCGGCTGCCGGGGAGAACCCCTATTATCTGGGGACCTGCAACGACACCGGCTATTATTTCTACTACGAGCCGGAGCAGGTGACGGTACTGGACTATCCGTTCTTGTCCACGATCACGGAGAAAAGCGGCAATACGGTCATCTACGCCGACCGCTGCTCCATCGGGGCGGACAAGCTGGCCCAGATGGGGATCGTGTTCAAGAAGATCCCTAGAGACATCAGCAGACTGTAAGGGAGGTGGGCTTGGCATGGCCTTTCAATATTATCTGCCGGACGAAAATGGTAATAAGCAAGAATATGGAACGAGTTCTAACTCGCTCATTATTATAGGTGCAAATGGGTCTGGAAAAAGCAAATTAGGGGCATGGATCGAGCAGCAAAATATGGAGGATGTGCATCGAATCGGTGCTCAAAGAAATTTAAACTTCCAAGAAAATGTGCCGCTAAAGAGCTATTCCCAGGCAGAGGATTTTGTTTTTTATGGGACAGATAATAAAGCAAACCAAAAGGGCAAAGGGTATCGGTGGAACTGGGGAAAAGAATACACAACAAGGCTTATAGATGACTTTGATAATGTCTTAGCAGCATTAATTGCACTAAAGAATAATGATAACGAGAAATTTGTAAATCAATATAAAAATGCAATTAAAAATCATTCAAAAATCCCAACTCCACCCCTTACTGCAATTGACAGATTGATTCTGGTATGGGACGAAGTGTTTCCTCAGCGACAACTAAAAGTAGAAGACGCAAAGTTCTCTGCACTTCTGGCCCATGGTGATGATTTAATTTCATATAGTTCGACTCAAATGAGTGATGGAGAACGTGCTGTCCTATACTTAGTTGCACAGGTACTTTGTGTTCCGAAAAATAAAACCCTTATTGTTGATGAACCTGAGGTGCACCTTCACCGTTCGATTATGAACCGTTTATGGTCTGCTCTCGAAAAATATAGACCAGACTGTTTCTTCATTTACATTACCCATGATACACAATTTGCTGCAGCTCACGGGCCATCTGATAAAATCTGGATCAAAGAGTTTGACGGAACTCACTGGAAGTTGGAAAAAATTCTAGATAATGAACTTCCGGAGGAGCTTCTCTTTGATATTTTAGGAAGCAGAAAAAATGTACTGTTTGTCGAGGGAGAAAAGAGCAGCTACGATACACAACTATATACGATCCTATACCCGGATTATTATGTAATTGCTTGCGGCAGCTGTACTCAAGTGATTGCACGAACAAAAGCCTTCCGAAATAATTCTACACTGCACCATTGCGAAGTATATGGACTTATTGACCGTGATTACCGCTCTGACTATGAAATTAACAAATACAAAACAGAATTCATATATACGCTCGATGTTGCGGAGGTGGAAAACCTTTTCTTGGTGGAAGAATTGATACGGTTGTTTGCTACACATCTGGGACGGAATCCAGATGAAGTTTTTGCAAGCATAAAAGATTACATTGTTAATGTCAGATTTGTAAAGCAAATTGATAAACAAATTTGCCAAAGTGTAGTTGCACACTTGAAGTACCAATTGTCCTCTATCGAATTGTCTAAGAAAAGCGATGATGAGGCCAAGGCCAGTTTAAACGCTGCATTACAGACAATTGACTACGAAGAAACAAAATCCGAGCAGGAATCAAAATTTAGAGAGCCTTTAGATAGGGCAGATTATGCAGGTGTATTGCGTGTGTTTAATGAGAAAGGACTAATCAGCTCCATTGGGCATTTCTTTGGTTTAAATGATAAGGAATATTGCAGCACAATTCTGGCTTTGCTTAATGGAAATCTTCGCAATGAAATAGTAAAGGCTGTTGAAAAATATTTGCCCACTGAAATTCCAAGACAAGGAGGTGGCACACAATGGAGTTGAAAGCATATCAGAAGAAAGTCATTGCGGACTTGAATCGCTATTTACAGCTTTTGAATGAGACCCGGGACTATGCCGCCGCCTTCCGCTTTTTCTGGCAGGAGAAAAGCGCCCCCTCCCTGGGGCGGTATCAGGATATTATGCCCGGGGTGCCCAACCTCTGCTTCAAAGTGCCCACCGGCGGCGGGAAGACCTTTCTGGCCTGTAACGCCATCCGGCCTATCTTTGACGCCCTGCCCTTTACCAAGACGAAAGCGGTGGTATGGCTGGTGCCCTCGGACGCCATCCTCTCCCAGACGGTGAAGGCGTTGAAAGATCCGTCCCACGACTACCGCCAGAAGATCAATGCCGATTTTGGCAGTCGGGTGGAGGTCTACACCAAGCAGGAGCTGCTCAACGGGCAGAATTTTAACCCCACCGCCGTGACGGAACAGCTTTCCGTCATGGTTCTGTCCTATGACTCCTTCCGGGGCCGGGGCAAAGAGGGGCTGAAAGCCTACCAGGAGAACAGCAACCTGGAGCCCTTCTCCAAGGCGCTGGGCAAGCCGGAATTTCCCATTGAAAAGGCGGACGAGACCGCCCTGTTTCAGATCATCAACCAGCTCTCCCCCCTGGTGATCGTGGACGAGAGTCACCATGCACGCTCGGAACTAAGCCTGGAAATGCTGAAAAACTTCAATCCCTGTTTCGTGCTGGACTTGACTGCCACACCGAAAAAGGAGAGCAATATCATCTCCTATGTGGACGCCGTGCAGCCAAAAAAGGAAAACATGGTGAAACTGCCGGTGATCGTCTACAACCGGGACAACCAAGGCGAAGTACTGACCGACGCCATCGACCTGAGAAATCGGCTGGAGGAACTGGCCCAGTCCAGGTCGGAGCAGTCTGAGCAGTATATCCGCCCCATTGTGCTATTCCAGGCCCAGCCCAGGGGCAAGGAGGAGAGCACCACCTTTGAAAAACTGCGGGACAAGCTGGTGGAGACCGGCATCCCCGCTGAGCAAATCGCCATTCGCACCGCCGACGTCAACGAACTGAAAAACCGGGATCTGCTTTCCCCCGACTGCCCCATCCGATACATTATCACGGTCAACGCACTGAAAGAGGGCTGGGACTGCCCCTTTGCCTATATTCTGGCCTCCCTTGCCAATAAGACCAGCCAGGTGGATGTGGAACAGATTCTGGGGCGTATCCTGCGGCTTCCTCACACCACCCAGCACAGCCGCCCGGCGTTGAATATGTCCTATGTGCTGACCTCCTCCAACGACTTTGACCAAACCGTAAAGCAGATCATCTAGGGATTGAACAGTGCTGGTTTCAGCGATAAGGACTACCGCCTCTCCGACCCTGTTGCGCCCAAGGAGCCGGAACCCACGCCGGAGCAGTTGAAGATCCCGCAGCCGGCTCCCGAGGAATCCAACGACACAGAGGAGTTCCTGGACTTTGATCCCCAAGCTGTCGTCCAGGAGCTGGAGCGCCGCCAGACTGAGACAGGTCCAGCCGAGGCTGCAACCAAGGGCAGCGCCATGTTGGAACAAGCGGAGCGTGCCGGACAGGAGTACAACGCTGCGGTAAGCCAAACCGCAGGGGACCCCTATATGCAGGATTTTGCCTGGGAGGTGCGGGAGCAAGTGACTACATTCAAAGTAAAACCGGAATTTCAGCAGGATATTGAGACATTGATGATTCCGCAGTTTTTCCAGGTCGTCCCGGTCTCCCTGTTTAGCGATGGGGTATTTGAATTGCTGGAGAAAGACCAGCTTGCCGAGGACTTCACCCTGAAAGGGAAGGCCTATGACATTGACTTTTCCGCCGCCGATGACGAAATTGCGGAGATAGACGTGCGGGAAAAGGAGGGTGGCTTGCCCAGAGCATTTAAAATGAACGAGGCAGACCAGCGATATTTTAAGGAGCACTTCAACTCCCTGCCCCCGGAGAGCCGGATCAACAGGTGCAAGGATCTAATGTTCCACCAGCTCAACAAATTGAACATGGTGGACGCTGCCGAGCTGAGAAGCTATATTGACCGCATTGTGGGCGATATGGACAAAGATCAATTAGCAGGCATGGAAAAGGCCCCTCTGGGCTATGCGGCAAAGATCAAGGACAAGATCGACTCTCTGCTGACTCAACACTACCAGGAGACGTTCAAACGCTGGCTGGAGACCGAGCGAATCGTCTGCAAACCGTCCTACCGCCTGCCCATGTACATTCACCCCACTACCAGCACAAATATTTACGGCGGTTCCTTGTATCAGGCGGAAGAAGGTAACATGGACAAGCTGGAGTCGGCCCTGGTCAGAGAGTTGACCGCCCTGTCTAATGTCAAGTGGTGGCACAGAAATATATCTAAGCGAGAATTCCGTATCAATGGTTTTATCAATCATTACCCGGATTTTATTGTGATGACACACAGCGGGAAAATCATTCTGGTGGAGCCAAAAGGTAAACACCTGACAAACGATGAGAGCCGGAAGAAAATTGCACTAGGTGAGGCCTGGAGACACGCTGCCGGAAATCAGTACCGCTACTATATGGTGTTCCGAGATGGAGATAACCTCCTGCCAGGTGCCGTAAGCATGAGCCAGTTTGTGGAACTGATGAAAGCGTTGTAAGGAGAAGAAAATGAAATTAGCAACGAATAGTCAACGTATTTTAGAAGAACTTTTTCAACAAGATTTTGCAGACAATGTGGTATATACGGATCAATCACAATATTTTGAATTTTTTTCTACAAAAAACATTTTGAAGAATGTGGAATTGAGCGATGAAGAAATCGAAAGCGGTGTTCTTGGAAGTGGAAATGACGGCGGTTGTGATTCAATATACATTCTTTTCAATGGAACTTATGTGACCGAGGACATTTTAGAAAGTATTTCTGTAGGCAAGGAATCTGCTATAGAGTTGATGGTTGTTCAAGCTAAACGTGAAACCTCATTTGGGGAAGACGCTATAATGAAATGGAAAACAACGGCCTCAAATCTATTGGAAATTGGTATAGATGATTCTCGGTATCAAGCGAGATATAACGAGGATGTATTAAATGCATTTGCACTGTTCCGAAATTTATATGTAAAGTTATTGCGCTATACACCCAAAATTAATATTTCGTTTCATTATGCATCCTTTGCAAATGAAGTTCACCCCAATGTTGAGGCGCAGGCAAACGAATTGATTAAAATCGTGGAAAGCCTATATCCAAGCCCCAAAACAACCGTATTAGTTAAATTCTGGGGTGCAGAAAAGTTGCTCCGTGCTGCTCAAAGCCAACCGGAGCATAAACTTAATCTGCCGTTAGCTGAAACACCAATAAATATTGGTACGCACCAAGACTATGTAGCTCTGGTTAATTTGGAAAAATATTATCGGTTTATTGTTTCGGAGGATGGAACCCTGCGCAAGTATATTTTTGAGGCCAATGTTCGTGATTATCAAGGCCATAATGCAGTTAATCAAGATATACAAAATACGCTCGTCGATTCGACCGGTGAAGATTTTTGGTGGCTCAATAATGGTATTACATTGCTTGCGGACGAGGCAATTCTTGCGACCAGCAAAGAATTGGTGCTAACTGAACCAGCGGTTGTCAATGGGCTCCAAACCTCAAATGAAATTTATCATTTCTTTCAGGCCCATCCCGAAAAAACAGAAAATGAAAAGCGGAATGTTTTAGTCAGAATTATTGTGCCAGAAAGCGAGGATTCGAGAGATCGTATTATTTTAGCAACAAATAACCAAACTAACATCTTAAAATCTTCCTTGAGAGCTAATGACCCAATCCATTTGCAGATAGAACTTTATCTGAAGAGGCGGGGATTGTATTATGATCGCCGGAAAAATTATTATAGGAATCAGGGCAAAAAGAGCGCCGAAATAGTGAGTGTTTCATTTCTCTCTCAATGCATGATTTCCCTTATATTGCATAGGCCGGATTCTGCTCGAGCCAGACCGTCTACATTATTAACAAAAGATGAAATATATGAGGCATTGTATATAAAGAATCAAGACTTAGATGTGTTTTATAATGCGGCCAGACTGGGGAAGACAGTTGAACGGTGCTTAAAACAGTCTTCTACATATTCTCAAGCTCAAACCAACGATATATTATTTTATGTCTTGTATTATGCTGTTGCGAAAGATATAAATAGGTCTAATATCACTTCCAATGATATCAAATCTCTTGATGTATCCGCATACACTGACGAATATATCTTGGGTATATCCAAGACCGTTTTTGCTAAATATGAAAGTCTTGGCGGAGATAGCAAAGTTGCAAAAGGTACTGAACTTATAAAAGCTTTGGAAGAAACTTTTCGGTAAACCAGGCGCATCTGCAAAAAAGATAGTTAGGTAATATTTAGCAACTCATACTCTGTCCAGTTCATGTCAAAGTGCTAAAATCACAAAGGCTTTAGGATTTCCGGGTTTCTGGTCTGATCCTGCTGTGAGATATAGGAGTAACATAGCCTTTTCCAAATTGCGTCCTTTCCGAGTGTGCCCTTAAATGAACAAACTGTAAATTTTTCAGAAAGTCCGAAAAATGGCTTTCTAGTGCCCCTGTCAAAACTGACACCCTCCTTGACATAGCCGAAAACATGGCGGTACAATTATGGTAAACGAAACCTAGGAGGTGTGTTTTGAAAGAGTCCGCTTACAAATCCTATGAAGACCTCCCGCTGTTTCTGAACGCGGAGCTGGTGGCTCAGGTGCTGGGGATTTCCCAGGCCGGGGCGTACGACTTGCTCCACAGCGAGGGCTTTCCTGTCCTGAAAATCGGCACCCGCATGGTGGTTCCGAAAGAGAAATTCCGCCAGTGGGTGGAAAGAAACACGAGGCCGGAAAGCTGAAAACGTGGGGGACATTCCCGGGGCGTGACGTGAAGAAACGGTATTTCACCCTCCCCAACGAAATCTTTACGCTGGGGCTTGACCAAGGGGAAATCGCAGTGTACGCCTACCTCCTATTCTGCGAGGACCGGGAGACGTATCAATGCTGGCCCAGCTTTAAGCGAATCGGCCAATGCACAGGGATGAGCCCCAACACGGTGCGGAAGTATGTGCACCGGTTGGAGGAGAAGAGACTCATCGACACAGAGAAGACCACCGTCCAAGGGAGAGACGGCAAAGTAAAAAACGGTGTGCTCCTGTACACGATACGGCCCATCCACGAAGCCGTGGCGTACAGATTGGAGCAGGACAGGGTGGGGCAAGGTCGAGCAGCAGCTCGACCCAAGAGAACCTCTCGGACTTGAGAAGTCCGTCTTTTCCTTCGGAAAAGCACCGAGGTTCTCCCCCTAATAAAAGATGAGGTGATAGCTTAGAACCCGGCCCAGGACAGGCCGGGTTCGCTGTTTGTGTGCGAAAATACCGTGGAGCTTATGTTCTGGAGCCCGCCTTTGGCAGCGCAAAATCTGCGCCGCATAAACAAAGAAAAGGCCTTCACCCCACTGGGTTTGAAGAAACGCTTGCATGGGATGACGGACTTAACTGGTTCCATTTCAGAAAAGTGGGGCAGAGGTATTTTTTTCTTCTGCCTGAGTTCTTATACGGGATTGCCGAAAGGGAGGGTGATCCTCCTGAGATGCGCCAGGAAGCAGGCAAAAACCAAACTCGGCCCTATGAGAGCCTGTGTGCGATTTTGCGGGCCAGGTAGGGGAACGACACCAGCGAAACGGGTTACCGGCCCCGTTGAAGCGGTGTGAGCCAGCTGTGGAGGAATCTAGCAAACCGAGACAACCCGAATGGGAGAACAGACCAGCCCCTCCCCCTTTAGGGGGAGGGGTGAACTCGTTTTGGGACACAAACCCACAACTCGGCTTGTGAAGCGCTGTGTGCGGTTTTGAGAGCCGGGTAGGGAGCAACACCAGCAAAGCCACAGACCAGCCCTGTTGAAGCCGTGTGAGACCACTGTGGAGGTTTGGGTGGCAGCGGTAAAAAGCCACCGGAGGAAAGTCCTGAAAGGATGAAAAATAAAGACCTAGTAACCTAAGAGCATCGTCACAAAAATGTAAGAATAAAAAGCTGGACATATAGAGGCCGGTAGCGGTAGTGTAAAAAGCAGAAAAAACCTGCCTTTAGGCAGGGCAAGCATAGCGTCCGGCTATACGCCGGCCGCACTCGCCGGGCGCAGCCCGGCACCCCCTGGCCCCCTAAAGGGGGAGAAAGGTCAAGGACGTTATGCAGAAAAAAGGACAGAAAGGAGAATCGTATGAAAAAGAAAACCGCTATCCTTACCGCCAGGCTGACCCCAGCCGAAAAAGCTGCCATTGAACGCAAAGCGCAGCAGGCAAACATGACCGTCACCGACTACATCGTGAAGTGCGCCTTGGGTAAAAATGTCCGACAGACCGATGAGCTGGCCCCCGTTTTATCCGAGCTGAAAGCCCAGGGCCGCAACCTCAACCAGCTGACAAAACTGGCCAACATGGACCGCATCACACTGGTGGACGCTGAGAATTTCACCGAGGCTTACACAAATCTCTACGGACTCATCGAAGAAATCTACTGGGAGGGGGAGTGACTGTGGCAACATTCATTGCGATCCGTAATGTGAAGCAGACCCGCGGCGCGATGGCGGGAGCTATGGGCTATGTCGCCAAAGATGAGAAAACCTTGTGGCGTGGCATCTCGTTAGTGGCGGGTCATAACTGCGTTCCCCAATCGTCCTACATCGAATTCCTCACCACGAAGAAACGCTTTCACAAAACGGAGGGCCGTCAATTTTACCACTTTGTCCAATCCTTTGCAGAGGGGGATCGCCTGTCCCCACAGATGGCCAACGCCATAGGGGTGGAGCTGGCAGAAAAAGAGTTCCCCGACTTCGAAGTTTTAGTGGCAACACATATCGA
The DNA here is from genome assembly GCF_025630755.1 of Acutalibacter sp. LFL-21. NCBI lineage: Bacteria > Bacillati > Bacillota > Clostridia > Eubacteriales > Acutalibacteraceae > Acutalibacter > Acutalibacter sp. LFL-21. The sequence continues at coordinate 52,575 of NZ_JAOTNT010000011.1, forward strand.
CACCGGCCACTTGCATAACCACCTGATCGTGAATTCCGTGAGCTGTGTGGACGGTAGGAAGCTCCACCAAAACACAGCAGACTTGCAGCACCACCGGGATGTAAACGACCAAATCTGCATGAAGTACCACCTGAGCGTGCTCCCAAAATCCCAGAAGCATAGTCGGAAGAAGCGCATGGAGCCTGGAGAATATCAGGCGGGGCTTCGGGGTGACAGTTGGAAACTGGAGCTGGTGTTCGTGCTCAACCAAGCCTTGCGGGAGGCGGAAGATAAGGAGAGCTTCATCGAATGGCTGGAGAGGGAGGGCTACCAGGTGAAGTGGTCAACCAACCGCAAACACATCACCTTCATCACGCCGGAGGGCTATCGCTGCCGGGATACCAGCTTGCATGACGAAACATTTTTGAAGGACAACCTGGAATACCTGTTCCTCTACCGCCAGCTGACGAACTTCGAACCCGGCAGGGAGGAACCCTCCTGTGGCTGGCTTTACGGCGTGACCTACAATGCAGAAGCCCTGACCCGCTACATGACGCAAGCCATGGACGTGCCGGACCCGCCGCCCATACCCGTCTGGACGGAAAGCAAACAGCGGCAACGTGAGGCCCTCAAAAAGCTGGCCCACGGCCAGCGGCTGGAAAATATCCAAGACTTTGAAGAGGATGAGGGCTACAGTTTTGGGATGTCCATGTGAGTTTTTCCCTCTGCCCATCATTATCGCATCCCACCTCAAAAATTGCGCTGCTAAACAAAGAATAGGCCTGAAGAAATTTCCCCGCCCCAGGCAGGTGTAAATCCACCAAAAGGCGGGGCAATTTTTCTCCGCCCCAGTTCGGAACATGGGGATGGACATAGGCCCTAGCTATCCAGTGGTGGTTGAAAAAACAATCTGAAGGGAGGAACCACCAACTATGCCACAAAAACAACTCATAACAAACGGCAAAGTCTTTCGGAGAACGGATAACTGACGGTAAAGTGTTAGGTCTAGTCGCAAGAGCATATCTGTGATGCCACGTGCTCAACGTGATATAGGGAACAATCATTCAGATATAGGTGCAGGTAGCTTTTTTGTTCATTCTGTGCGGGTTGAGGCGTGTAGTAAGAGGAAAACGAATAAACATCTGGGTAGTTTTGAACGGTATTTCCATCTACAATCAGCCGGGTTTCTTTTTCTTTATCAAAATGGGAATCTTTAAAGTATAACCGGTAAGCATCAACAAGGGTTTGCACAAAATGTTGGAGAGAAAAATGCGATGTACCAATTTGGTTGCGAAAAGTATAGATGCAGCCAATAGCATTGTGGATAAAATCTTTGATCAAACATTCATCGTACAAGACATCGCGAAGGAAAGCTATAGGGAAGTCATCTTTGAAAGCGCGCTTTTCTGCACAATCAGGGAAAAAACCTGAATTTTGACTAGCTGTATCTACCAGACAATGAGTCTGTAATCCTAAAATAACACCGGGGTTCCCTTTTTTGCAGGCGTAGTTCTCTTTTAAGTATTGGCAGTTACTTTCTCTGGAAAAAGAGAGCACATACCACCGGCCTAATTGACGGAAGCGGTTTTCACAAATCTTTAACTCTTGGGCTAGTTGCTTGTGAAATGCTGAATCAATTGTACCATCATTCTGGCATTCCGCAAAGAGTTTATACAATAGAGGAAAAATATGATATCCTTCTTTATCATCGAGAAACAATGTAATGTTTGTCAAACGAAGTTCCAACTGGCGTTTTTCGGGATGATAGATATAGTGTTCGTATGTTTCTTGATTGGTGTAGTGATATAGCGTTAAAGTGTGGTTTGGATCAGATAGATTAAAGTCAGGAAACAATGCAGTGTAGTATACTGCTTGATCAAAATCGCAAGCGTTAATGAATATATTTTCCATGATCTAATACCTCATATCGGTGATTGGTATATACATGATTTTATCAAAAGTTTTCGCCCTATACAAGGAGAGAGATGCGTGAGAAATTCGAAATCTTATGGGACTATTGTCTGTGTGCAAAAATTGCGCCGCATAAACAAAGAATAGACCCGTAAAAATCTCCCCGCCCCAGACAGGTGTAAATCCACCAAAAGGCGGGGCAATTTTTCTCCGCCCAGTTCGCAACATGGGGGTGGACATTGGGCAGTCCTCTAGAGTAGTGTTGGTGGTTGAAGAAAACCGAAAGGAGGCCACCAGCATGGCAAAGAAACGAGCCAACGGTGAGGGGAGCATTCGCAAGCGGAAAGATGGTCGCTGGGAGGGCCGTTACACAGCAGGCCACACCCCGGAAGGGAAAGCCATCTACCGGAACGTTCTGGGCAAAACCCAGGCAGAAGTGGTGGAGAAGCTCCGCAGGGCTATTGAGGAAACCAAGGGCCTAGACGTGGCCAAGGCCGGGCAGTATACCCTGGGCCAGTGGATGCGGGTGTGGTATGAGAACTACGCCACTATCAAGGTGCGGCCCAGCTCCCACGCAACGTACAGGGGAATCATCAAAAACCACATTGATCCAGCCATTGGGAACATCCCCCTCACCAAGTTGACCACCCTGGACTTGCAGAAGTTCTACCGGGACTTGCTCACCGGCGGGCGGGTGGAGCGGAAGGAGTCAGAGAAGAAGCCCAAGGGCCTTGGCCCCAAGACCGTGCGGAACATCCATCAAATCATTTCCTCGGCCTTGCAGCTGGCCATTCACCAAAAGCTCATCGCCCACAACCCAGCGGAGGGATGTGCCCTGCCAAGAGTGGAACGGAACGAGATGAAAACCCTCACGGCTGACCAACTCAGCGCTTTTTTGCAGGAAGCCAAGCGTACCGGCGTGTTCGAGATGTACTACCTGGAGCTGGCCACAGGCCTGCGCCGGGGTGAACTGCTGGGACTGAAATGGACGGACGTGGATTTTGGCCAGGGCACCCTCACCGTGCGGCGTCAGATTTCGCGAATCAACGGGCAAGTGGTGGAGGCCCCGCTGAAAACCAAGAACGCCTACCGGGTGATCCCCCTGGGGGAGCAGGCCCTGGCCGTACTGCAAAGCCAGCAAGAGAAAACCCACAGCGAGTATGCATTTCCCTCTCCCAATGGCGGGCCTATCTCGCCGGACAGCGTGCGGAATATGCTCCGCCGGGTGCTGAAGCGGGCAGGGCTGCCTTATGTGCGGTTCCACGACCTGCGCCACACCTTCGCTACCTTGGCCCTGCAAAACGGAGTGGACGTGAAAACCGTCTCTTCCATTCTGGGCCACTTCAGCGCTGGTTTCACCTTAGACACCTATGCTCACGTTACCACCACTGCCCAGCGGGAGGCGGCCAAGAAAATGGATGGGGTTCTGGGGCAGAGGGTGCCGTGAGAAAGATTCCAGGGGCTGGTATGGGGTGGTATCCGCTCCAGAGTTTGACCCAAACCAAGGGGGAAGCGGTATGGGTCAGATATGGGTCAGGACGAAAAACCACCCCGGAGCCGAGAAGCTCTGGGGTGGTTCTTTGCTGTCCGTTTTGGCGAAAAAACAGTGCTGGTTGCACAGCAACTGCCGAAATGGAGATGGTAGATATTGGCGATGTCCAACAAAAAACGAAAGAAAACCCCAGGTAACAAAACCTGGGGTCTTTGGTTGCGGGGGCAGGATTTGAACCTACGACCTTCGGGTTATGAGCCCGACGAGCTACCGAACTGCTCCACCCCGCGATATGGTGTGCTGCCGCTTTCGCTCTTCAGCTTAATTATTATAATACAGCCCATCGAAAAAAGCAAGAGGTATTTTTCGGTTTTTTAAAAATTTTTTGCGGGGGGAAATCCCCCGGGGAAAAAGCCGCTCTTTATTTTTCCAGGGGAATCGTTTATAATAGAAAAGAATGTAGAGAATTTTGGCTTTTGGACTTGGTGGCAGCCAGGTCCTCAGAGCTTTGAAAGAGAGGATGCATGCGCATGACGGAAGAGTATACCATCCCCCTGGCAAAGATTATCAAGGAGCTGGGCCTGCGGGCCATACACCTGCCCCAAAACGCGGAGGAAATTCTCATCCGCTCTCGGGATGTGATCCGCCCCGGATTGGAGCTTTACGGGTTCTGTGACTACTTCGACCCCCACCGCATTACCGTGCTGGGCCGTTCGGAAATGGCCATGCTGCAAAGCTTGGGGGAGGAGAAGAAGGCGACGGCGATTGAGCATTTCTTCGCCCTGCGGCCGGCCACAGTGATTGTGGCCCGGGATATCACCCCCAGCGAGAGGATGCTGGCCGCGGCGGAAAAGTATGACATTCCCCTGCTCTCCTCTAAGGATTCCACCTCTAACGTGGTGGCGGACCTGGTCTCCCTGCTGAACGTGGAGCTGGCCCCCCGCATCACCCGCCACGGCGTGCTGATCGAGGTCTACGGCGAGGGCATCCTGCTGGTGGGGGACAGCGGCGTGGGCAAGAGCGAGACCGCCATTGAGCTGATTAAGCGCGGGCACCGGCTTATCGCAGATGACGCCGTGGAGATCCGCCGGGTGTCCAGCAAGTCCCTGGTGGGCCGGGCCCCGGAAAATATCCGTCACTTTATCGAGCTGCGGGGCGTGGGCATCATCAACGCCCGGCGCATTTTCGGCATGGGCGCCATCAAGATGTCGGAGAAGATCGACATGTGCATCAACCTGGAGATTTGGGACGCCACCAAGCTCTATGACCGCATGGGCATCGACAGCGAGTACACCGAAATCCTGGGCATCCGGGTGCCGGTGATGACCATTCCCGTCAAGCCCGGGCGGAACCTGGCCGTCATCATCGAGGTGGCCGCCATGAACAACCGGCAGAAGAAAATGGGCTACAACGCCGCCCAGGAGCTGCTCTCCAGCTTGGGAGTGGATGTCAGCGAGCTTCAGGGCGAGGCTATCAAAAAGGATCTGGATATTTGATGAAACACGCATATACTATCATAGCCGACCTGCACACCCACACCCTGTTTTCCGGCCACGCCCACAGCACCTTCTCGGAGATGGTGGGCGCCGCCCGGGACAAGGGCTTGTACGCTTTGGCCGTTACGGACCACACCGGCGTCATGCCAGGCTCTCCGGTGGACTGGTATTTTTCCAGCCTGCACGAGCTGCCCCTGCACTATAAAGGGGTGCTGACCATTGTGGGGGCGGAGACCAACATTCTGGACTTTGAAGGAAATACCGACCTGGGGGAGAGCTACGCCGGCCAGCTGGACTGGGTGGTGGCCTCCATCCACCGGCTGGGCCTGCCGGGCCTGGAAAACCCGGACGTGGAGAAGTGCACCCACCTGTGGAGCCAAATCGCCAAGAACCCCCGGGTGAACATCATCGCCCACAGCGGCGACCCCCTCTACGCCTACGATTATGAGAAGGTCATCCCCTTGTTCGGGGAGAACCACAAGCTGGTGGAGATCAACAACCACAGCTTTGACGCCCGCAGGCAGAACATCGAAAACTGCAAGAAGATCGCCCTCTGCTGCAAAAAACACGGGGTGCCCATTGTGGTCAGCTCGGACGCCCACTTTGAGGCCTATGTGGGGGACTTCGGCCACGCCCTGGAGATGCTTTCGGAGATTGACTTCCCCGAAGAGCTGATCTTGAACGCCTCCGCGGAGCGTTTGAACGATTACCTTTCCCGCTACACCCACATCTTTGAGCGGAGGAAGTGAGAGGAGAAGCCTATGGAGCTTTGCTATGCATTTCTGGACCGGGCGGCTGGGGAGCTGGGCTGTCCCTGCGTTGCGGGGGAGCCCATGAGCCGCCACACCACCTTTCAGATTGGCGGCCCGGCGGACCGGTTCATTACGGTGGAGACCCTGCCCCAGCTCAAGGGGCTGGTGAAAGCCCTTGGGCAGGAGGGCCTCCCCTTCCTGCTGCTGGGGAAGGGCTCCAACCTGCTGGTGGGGGATAGGGGCTTTCGGGGGGCGGTGCTGCTGCTCTCTGGGGACTTCAAAAAGGTGGAGCAGCGGGAAGAGGGCCTCCTCCGGGCAGGAGCGGGGGCCTCTTTGGCTTCTGTGTGCGCCTTCGCCCGGGAGAGGGGCCTTTCCGGCCTGGAGTTCGCCTGGGGCATCCCCGGCTCTGCAGGCGGGGCGGCCTATATGGACGCGGGCGCCTACGGCGGCGAGATGAAGGACGTGGTGGAGCGTGTCTGCCACCTGACCCCCCAGGGGGAAGAGGGCAGCGCCCGGGGAGAAGAGCTCCAGTTCTCCTACCGGCGCAGCCGCTACACCGGCGGGCGGGAGATCATCACCTTTGTGGAGTACCGCCTACAGCCGGGGGACCCGGCCCAGATCGCCGCCAAGATGGAGGAGCTGATGGCCCGGCGCAAGGAGAAGCAGCCCTATGACATGCCCAGCGCGGGCAGCGTGTTCAAGCGGCCCCAGGGGGCCTTTGCCGCCGCCCTCATCGAGGAGTGCGGCCTGAAGGGCCGCCGGGTGGGGGGCGCCCAGGTCAGCGAGAAGCACGCCGGGTTCATCGTCAACACCGGCGGGGCCACCTGCGCCGACGTGCTGGCCCTCATCCGGCAGATCCAGGAAGAGGTGTATGAAAAGCGGGGCATCCGGCTGGAGACAGAGGTCCGGGTGACCGGGGAACAGTAAAGGGGGAACCGATATGGAATTTGTCATTGTAACTGGCCTTTCCGGCGCGGGGAAGACCCGGGCCATGCACGCTATGGAGGACATCGGCTTTTTCTGCGTGGACAATCTGCCGCCGGCGCTGATCCCCGTGTTCTACGACATGTGCATCCAGTCCGAAGGGGTGCGCAACCGGGCGGCCGTGGTGACGGACACCCGGGGTGGGGAGCTGTTCAAGTCCTTCTTCACGGCGCTGGAGTCTTTGAAGCGGGACAAAAAACCCTATAAGATCCTGTTTTTGGACTCCTCGGACAGCGTGCTGGTCAACCGCTTCCAGGAGACCCGCCGCAAGCACCCCCTGGCCGACGAGATGGGCGGCGCCCTGGAGCAGGCCGTTAAGCTGGAGCGGGAGATGCTCAAGCCGGTGAAAGAGTGCTCCGACTACGTCATCGACACCTCCCTGGTGTCCCCGGCCCAGCTGAAGGCCCGCATCAGCGAGCTGTTCCTCTCCAGCGCCCAGGACTCCCTGTCTGTGCACTGCATCAGCTTTGGCTTCAAGTTCGGCATCCCGATGGAGGCGGACCTGGTCTTTGACGTGCGCTGCTTGCCCAACCCCTTCTACGACGAGACACTGCGGCCCCTGACGGGCTTGGACGCCCCTGTGCGGGACTACGTTATGGAGAAGGAGGAGACACAGGGCTTTGTCAGCCGCTTCACGGACTTGATCGACTACTTACTGCCCCTGTACTCCAAGGAGGGCAAGAGCCAGCTGGTCATCGCCGTGGGCTGCACCGGCGGGCATCACCGGTCCGTGGCCCTGGCCCAGTACATGTGCGACCACCTGACAGAACAGGGCGTGAAGGCCAGCGTGACCCACCGGGATATGCAGAAGTTCTAAAGAGAGCGCTGTGGCAGAAGGAAGAGAGATATGAAACTGTACACCATCATCGGCGGGGTGAACGGCTGCGGCAAGTCCAGCCTGACCGGAGCCTTGAAGGCCGAGCGCTCCGACCTGGGGCTGCTTATCGACGTGGACAAGCTGGCGGCCCAGTTGGGCAGCCCTGTGGAGGGCGGGAAAGCCGCTGTCCGCAAAATTGATGAGTGCTTGGAGAAGGGCATCAGCTTCACCCAGGAAACCACCCTGTCCGGCGCGAGGACGGAACGCACCATCCGCCGGGCCAAGGAACGGGGGTACACCATCCGCCTGTATTACATCGGCCTGGACACGATGGAGGAAAGCCTGGGGCGCATTGCCAACCGGGTGGCCAAGGGCGGCCACGACATCCCCAAGGAGGACGTGGAGCGCCGCTTTCAAAGCCGCTTTACGGACGTGCTGCGGGTTCTCCCTTATTGCGATGAGGCCCGTTTTTTCGACAACGACAACGGCTTTGTAGAGGTGGCGGAGTACCGCAACGGGGAGTTGATTCCCAGAGTTTCCAACCCGCCCCGCTGGCTTTTGGAGCTGATGGGGAGGGTGGACTGACCGGATCGATCATTCTGGAAAGGAGGGGGCGCCGTGTCCTTTTCATCCGACATCAAGACCGAGCTGTGCAAGGTGGAGTTCAAGCGGGAGTGCTGCCTGCGGGCAGAGTGCTATGGGGCATGGCTGTTCTCCCGGTGCTTTACGCTGAAGGAGGCCGCCTTCGTCACGGAGAACGGCGCCGTGGCCCGCCGGCTTTTGGAGCTGGCCGCCGCGGGAGCCGGGATCTCTGGGGAGCTGACGTTTGGGGTCAGCCGGCGGCGGAAGCCCGCCTACCGGGTCAGCCTGCCGGACGGGGGTTCCCGCCTGGCCCTGCTGGAGGAGTTCGGCCACACAGGGCAGGAGACCAGCCTGCGCCTAAACCGGGCCAACCTGGAAAACAGCTGCTGCGCGGCGGCGTTTCTGCGGGGGGCGTTCCTCACCTGCGGCACCGCTACGGACCCCCGCAAGGAGTACCACCTGGAGTTTGCCGTGCCCTATAAAAACCTGGCAAACGACCTGTACACCCTGCTCTGCGAAGTGGAGGCCTTTCCCCTTTCCCCCTCTGTGGCGGGGCGAAAAGGGGGATATGTGGTCTACTTGAAGGGGAGCGGCCCCATCGAGGACCTGCTCACCTACCTGGGGGCGCCGGCTGCCGCCATGGAGCTGATGCAGGTGAAAATGTATAAAGAAGTCAAGAACGATATCAACCGCAAGACCAATTTTGAGACCGCCAATATGGACAAGACCTACTCCGCCTCGGCCCGGCAGGTGGCGGCCATCGCCGCCATCAGCGACACCCGGGGGCTGCAGAGCCTGCCTGAGGAGCTGCAGGAGCTGGCCCAGCTGCGGCTGGACCACCCGGACATGACCCTGCGGGAGCTGGGGGCCCGGCTGGGCCTCACCCGCAGCGGCGTGAACCACCGACTCCAGCGCATTTTGCAGCTGGGAGAACGGATTTTGGAAGAGCGGGGCATCGACAGCCTGCTGTGAGAAACAAACTGCGAAAGGGGGAACTGGATTGGCGTTGAAGGACTCGCTGCGCAAGCGGGTGGATGGCATGAAAGTGGAGGGCGGCTGGCGCATGAAGCTGGCGGTCTACGGCGGAGCCGTGCTGATGGTGGGATTGATTCTGCTGACCATGTACCTGCTGGTGGGGCGCATTGGAAGCGGCCCGCCGGAGGTGGGCACCGTCACGCTGCAAAGCGGCGGCGTGGAGACCGCCCCCCTGGAGAACCAGATCTACACCACCTCCAAGGGCCAGCGGACCGAGGGGCGGCGCCTGGTCCCCAGCGAGGTGGGGGACAGCGCCCCCACCATCGTGTTCGGCCACAGCACCTCCATCCTGTTCGAGGGCCGCTCGGAGAACGGGGGATTCTCCTTCACCATCTACGACGGGGAGGGGCGGGTCTACACAGAGACCTCAAGCACCTTTCAGTGCCCCCAGGAGCCGGGCACCTATCTGGTTTGCGAGGAGTGCTATTGGGGCACCTCTCAGGAGAACATCGGCATGGAGTACTATTTCTGGATGGAAGTGACGGAGGACTACCTGGCCTCTATAGAGAGCTCGGACTGAGGGAGAAAGGAGCGGCCTATGGCCTTTGCCCACCTGCATGTACACACGGAATACAGCCTGCTCGACGGCGCCTGCCGCATGGAGAGGCTTTTGGACGCCGCCAAGGAAATGGGCCAAACGGCGGTGGCCATCACCGACCACGGCTGTATGTACGGCGTGGTCGAATTTTATAAGGCGGCAAAAAAGCGGGGCATCCAGCCCATTTTGGGCTGCGAGGTGTATGTGGCCCGGCGCACCCGGTTTGACAAGGTCCACGAGCTGGACGGGGAGAACCGCCACCTGGTGCTGCTCTGCGAGAACGAGACCGGCTACCACAACCTGCTGGCCCTGGTCTCCAAGGCCTGGGTGGAGGGCTTTTACAGCAAGCCCCGGGTGGACCTGGACCTGCTGCGGGAGCACCACGAGGGGCTTATCGCCCTTTCCGCCTGCCTGGCGGGGGAGATCCCCCGGGCCCTGACCCGGGGGGACTATGAGGGGGCCCGGGAGGCCGCCCTGCGGTATGAGGGGATCTTTGGCCGGGGCAATTTTTACCTGGAGCTTCAGGACCACGGCATGGCCGAGCAAAAGCGCATCAACCCCCAGCTCATCCGCCTTTCCCGGGAGACGGGCATCCCCCTGGTGGCGACCAACGACTGCCACTACATCGCCCCCGAGGACAGCCGGATGCACCGCGTGCTGCTGTGCATCCAGACGGGGCGCACCATAGAGGACGAAAACGCCATGGAGTTCGGCAGCGAGGAGTTCTACTTCAAGAGCGAGGAGGAGATGCGCGCCCTCTTCCCCGATGTGCCCGAGGCCGCCGACAACACGGTGAAGATCGCCCAGCGCTGCCAGGTGGAGCTGGAGTTTGGCAAGACCAAGCTGCCCGCCTTCTTCACCCCGGACGGCAGCGATAACCTGGAATTTTTCCGCCGCCTGTGCCAGGAGGGCCTGATCCGCCGGTATGGGGAGGACCCTCCCCAGGAGTACCGGGACCGGCTGGAGTATGAGATCCGCGTGATCTCCCAGATGGGGTATGTGAACTACTACCTCATCGTCTGGGACTTTATCCGCTATGCCAGAAGCGTGGGCATCCCTGTGGGCCCGGGGCGCGGCTCTGGGGCGGGGAGCCTGGCGGCCTACTGCGTGGGCATCACCAATGTGGACCCCATGCGCTATGACCTGCTGTTCGAGCGCTTTTTGAACCCCGAGCGGGTGAGCATGCCCGACTTTGACATCGACTTCAGCGACGAGCGCCGGGACGAGATCATCGGCTATGTGGTGGACAAGTACGGCGCGGACCATGTGGCCCAGATTGTCACCTTTGGCACTATGGCCGCCCGGGGCGCCCTGCGGGACGTGGGCAGGGCGCTGAACATCCCCTACAACAAGGTGGACCAGGTGGCCAAGCTGGTGCCCCTGTCTTTGGGGATGACGTTGGACACAGCCATGAAGCAGTCCAAAGAGCTGCGGGAGAAGGTGGAGGCCGACCCCCAGGTGAAGGAGCTTTGGGACATGGCCCGCAAGGTGGAGGGCATGCCCCGCCACGCCTCTACCCACGCGGCGGGGGTGGTCATCACCGACAAGCCGGTGATGGACTATGTGCCCCTCTCTAAAAATGACGACGCGGTGGTCACCCAGTACACCATGACCGCCATTGAGGAGCTGGGCCTGCTGAAGATGGACTTTCTGGGCCTGCGGAACCTCTCTGTCATCGACCATGCGGAGAAGCTGGTGCGCCGCCGGGAAGCGGGCTTTTCCATAGAAGCCGCCCCAGAGGACGACGGGGCGGTGTTCCACATGCTTTCAGAGGGCCATTCGGAGGGGGTGTTCCAGCTGGAGTCCCCGGGGATGAAGCGGCTGCTGGTCCAGGCCCAGCCCGCCTGCGTGGAGGACTTGATTGCCATTATCTCCCTGTACCGTCCCGGCCCCATGCAGTTTATTCCCCAGTATTTGGAGAGCCGGAAAAACCCGGAGTCCGTCCACTACCGCCATCCCTTGCTGCGGCCCATTTTAGAGCCCACCGGCGGCTGCATCATCTACCAGGAGCAGGTGATGCAGATTTTCCGGGACCTGGCGGGCTACTCCCTGGGCAGGGCGGACATTGTCCGGCGGGCCATGGCTAAGAAAAAGCACGATGTGTTGGAGCGGGAGCGGGAGGTGTTCCTACACGGCCAGCAGCGGGAGGACGGCACCTGGGAGGTGGACGGCTGCCTGCGCCGGGGCGTGGACCGGCAGACCGCCCTGGAGCTGTTTAAAGAGATTGAGAGCTTTGCCTCTTACGCCTTCAACAAGCCCCACGCCGCGGGCTACGCGGTGGTGGCCTATCAGACGGCCTATCTGAAATGCCATTACCCCTGCGAATATATGGCGGCGCTGCTTTCCAGCGTGCTGGGCCAGACCGGCAAGGTGGCGGAGTACATTGAAGAGTGCGGCCGCCTGGGCATCTCGGTGCTGCCGCCCCACGTCAATTACAGCGACACGGGCTTTACGGTGGTGGGCAAGAGCATCCGCTTTGGCCTGCTGGCGGTGAAGAACCTGGGCCGGAACGTCATTGCCCGCATGGTGGCGGAGCGCCGGGCCGCGGGGGAGTTCACCTCCTTTTACAACTTCTGCAAGCGCATGGCGGGGCGGGACCTGAACCGCCGGGCCATAGAGAGCCTGGTCAAATGCGGCGCCCTGGACGGCCTGGGCAACAACCGCCGGGAGATGCTCCTTGCCGTGGAGCGTGTGCTGGACTCCTTAGAGGCGGACAAGCGCCGGAACGTAGAGGGGCAGATGGGCTTTTTTGACGCTCCGGGCTCCGCGCAGGGCGGGGAACCCCTGCTGGAAAAAACAGAGGATTTTTCCGCCGCGGACAAGCTGAACATGGAGAAGGAGGTCACGGGCATGTACTTGTCCGGCCACCCCATGGCGGCTTACGCGGGGCTCTATCAGGAGGGGGGCTACGCCCGGATGGACGAGATCCTGCAAAGCGCGGGAGAGCGGGAGACCGGCCGTTATCAGGACGGGCAGTGGGTCACCCTGCTGGGCATGGTGGTGGGCGTGCGGAAAAAAGCCACCAAAAACAACGCCCAGATGGCCTTTGTCTCTCTGGAGGACATGTACGGGGCTATAACGGCCCTGGTGTTCCCCAAGGTGCTGGAGCAATATGGCAGCCTGCTGTACGAGGGGGCTGTGGTGGAGGTGCAGGGGAAGCTCAGTTTCACCGAGGACAAGGCCCCCGAGCTGGTGTGCCAAAGCCTGGGCAAGCCCGCGGACCCGGTCTCTGTGAAGGCGCCGGCAGGCAAGCCGGTGCGGCCGGGCCTTTATCTGCGGCTGTCTTCCCAGCGGGACCCACGCTATGACAAGGCCATGCGGTATATTGCCGTGTTTGACGGGGGCGCCACAGACTTGTACCTGACCTTTCAGGACACGGGCAAGCTGCTGCGGGCTCCGGCCAAATTCCGGGTGGAGATCAACCGTCCGCTGCTGCGGGCCCTGAAAGAGCTGCTGGGCGCGGAGAATGTGGCCTATTACGGCCCCAAGCCGTGAGAAAAGCGGCCTTTCTATGTAAAATTTTGGCGGAGCCACTTGATAAATTCCCTGCCTTTGGTATAATAATAACGATAACGTCAGAAGTATGGGCAATGAGCCCGATTTCAAATACTTGGAGGAATCGACAATGGGTGCGAAAACGATTGCAGTATTGACCAGCGGCGGCGATGCCCCCGGCATGAACGCCGCGGTGCGCGCAGTGGTGCGTTCTGGCCTGAGCTTTGGCATGAAGGTCTATGGCGTGATGCGCGGCTACAATGGCCTGCTCAATGGGGATTTGAAGGAAATGAACATGCGCAGCGTGTCCGACATCATGCAGCATGGCGGCACGGCCCTGTTCACCGCCCGCAGCCCCGAGTTCAACACCCCCGAAGGCGTGCAGAAGGCCGCCAACATGTGCCGCGAAAAGGGCATTGACGGCGTGGTGGTGATTGGCGGCGACGGCTCTTTCCGCGGAGCCCGGGACCTGACCGGCGCGGGCATTCCCTGCATCGGCGTGCCCGGCACCATTGACAACGACATTGCCTGCACGGATTACACCATTGGATATGACACGGCCCTGAACACGGCTATGGAGATGATCGACCGGATTCGCGATACCACCGAGTCCCACGACCGGTGCAGCGTGGTGGAGGTTATGGGCCGCCGCTGCGGCGACATCGCCCTGAACACCGGCGTGGCCGTGGGCGCGCTGACCACCCTGGTGCCGGAGATCCCCTACGATTTCCAGAAGGACGTTCTGGACCGGATCCGCCTGGCCCAGTCCACGGGCAAGCGCCATTACATCATTGTGGTGGCAGAGGGCGTGGGCCACACCCAGGAGCTGGCCGAGCGCATTCAGAAGGAAACCGGCATTGAGAGCCGGGCAACTATTTTGGGCCATGTGCAGCGGGGCGGCGCCCCCACCCTGCGGGACCGTGTGGTGGCCAGCCGGATGGGATATCACGCTGTGGAGCTGCTGCAAAACGGCCTGGGCAACCGCGTGGTCGCCATGAAGGGCGAGCAGATTGTGGACTTTGATATCACCGAGGCCCTGGATATGCCCCGCACCTTTGATGAGAAGATGTACCGGGTTTCCGCCATCCTGTCCATCTAAGAATAGAAAGAAAATGAAAACCCCCGGCGGGCGTGTGCCTGCTGGGGGTTTTCGTTTGGGAGAGACGTCAGCCCAACTGCTGTTTCCGCTGATCCAAAAGCTGGGCCAGCTGGTCCAACAGCTTCTGGTCATCAATGTCTTCCACGAGAGCGGAGATCAGGCGGAAGGCGGACTGTTCGCTGAATGTGGAGCTGTGCTTTAGCTGCAGGATGGCATATTCATCGGCAGTCAGAGTAGGGGTAAAAGTGCGGGCATAGTTCTTGGTGCTCTGGATAAAGCCGGCCACCTCGATGGCGCCCTTATCCAGCATGGAGTTGAGAAGGATGTGAATAGAAGCTGGTTTCCAGCTGCGGTCCGGCGTAAGGTCGATAATTTCCGAACGGGAAAGGGGACGCCCCTCCTTCCACATCAGATCCATAATCTCGCTTTCACTTTTTGTAAGCCTGAAATATGCTTGTTTCATTATACGCCTCCCATATTCAAAAGATGCCTGCGGTCACGGTCCCGTCTCTTTATGTCTATCATAGGAGAAAAGAATGGAAAAGTCAATAAAAACTCCCTGTATTTTTTTTGAAAATAATAATATGGCGATTCCTGTTTTCTTCCGTTCATGTAAATTTATAAAAAATGATTCCCGGTGCTGGGTATTTTGACGGAGAAGGGCTGGGAGCCTTAAGATTCCTGTAAGAAAAAATCCCTTCTTTCTGAAAGGGATTTCCAGTATGATATGTGGGAAAGGATGGGATATTCCATGGAAAAGATGCAGTATGTGTGCCCTAAGTGCGGATGCACGCAGTATGAAAGCGACCAGTTTCAAGCCACGGGCGGCAATTTTGCCAAGCTCTTCGACGTGCAGAACAAGAAGTTCATCACGGTGAGCTGTACCAACTGCGGCTATACCGAGCTCTATAAAGCCCAGAGTTCCGACGGCTGGAACGTGCTGGACTTCCTGGTTGGGAACTAAGCGTGAGGGGCCGGCGCGCTGTTTCCGCTGGCGCGCAGCGGCATGGGCGGGCCGGGGCAGGACCCGCCCCCAGGCGGGCTGCTAAACCAGAGCGCCGGGGCTGCCGTGCCCTGGGCTGTGCAGCCGGAAACCCTCCGTCCCCAGAAGGACCACATTCCGCAAACGGTGGATGAGCCCAGCTGTCTTGCCTGGTAGGAATGTGAAAGGAAACAGCCGCTGTGATGCTTCCACAGCGGCTGTTTGTTTTACCCATTTAGGCGGAGGGCCACCGGGGCTCCCGGTGTAAGGGAGGAGGGGGTCACATGGCAGTCCACTGCCTCTACCCGCACGCCTTGGGCGGCGGCCTCTTCCAGAGCTTGGGCGAACTCTGGATGGGTGCGGCGGTTGGGGGTGAAATAGCGGATGCCCTCCATCTGGATGACGAACAGCACGCAGGCCCGGAAGCCCTCCTCTTGGCAGCGGACCAGCTCCCACAGGTGTTTGACCCCCCGCTGGGTGGGGGCGTCCGGGAAGAGGGCCACCCCATCCTCCTCCAGGGTGACGCCCTTCACCTCCATGAACCACCGTTCCCCCGCGGCTTCGATAAAGAAGTCGAACCGGGAGCTGCCCCAGGCGCGTTCCCGCCGGTAGGAGGTGAGGCCCGGGAACAGTTGGGGCAGGTACTCCTCTGCCACCCGGTTGGGGGCTTGGCTGTCCATATTGATGAGAAGCCGGCCCTTTTCCACTGCTACAAGGTCATATTTTGTCTTGCGGCTGGGGTTGGCGCTTTCCTCCAGATAGACCGTGGCGCCGGGGACAAGCAGCTCCCGGCAGCGGCCGGTGTTTTTCACATGGCACACCTGCAGGCCCGCCGCGGTCTCTACATGGGCGATAAACCGGTTGGGACGGGCCAGGAATTTGCCGGGGATGATGGTTTCATACGTCATGGGGATTTCCTTTCGCGGGCTTGAGAGATCGAGCCGCGCCAAAACAGGCAGACTGTGCGCTCAGGCGTTTTCTTCCCGCACTTGGGGCTCTTGGATGCGGCTTACGATCAGCATTGCCGTTACAAACAGAAGGAGGGTAAAGACAAAGGGCAGGCGGCGGTCTATGCTGGAGAGCCACCCGGCCAGGTACCCAAAGGGGGAGGAGAGGGCGATGGTAGAGGCCATAATTAGGGCGTTCAAGCGGGCCCGCTCCTGGGGGTTGATGTTGAGCTGAAGCAGCGCGTCCTTGCGGGGATTTACCAGGGCGGCGGCCACAGCCGCGGCGAACACATACAGCAGCACAAAGCCCAGGCTGTCGGCAGGGGAGAAGATGAGGGCCAGGGCGGCCACCGCGTACAGCGCCAGGCCCAGCCACAGCGGCGCGCGGAATTTTGTGGCGCTCAGGCGGTGCTGAATGCCCACCATAAAGACCAGCATAACCGCCGCGTTCAAAATGGGGAACAGGGCCAGAAAGTTTTCCGAAAGCCCCAGGCGCTGGGTCACATACAGGCTGAAAAAGTTGGTGCTCACCATATTGGTGATGTACAGGATGACCGAGATGGCCACCGCCTTGAGCACTGCCCTGTCCCGCAGCAGGCGGGGGATCAGGTGCCGGTATTCTCCCAGCATGTGGAACACGGACGTGCCCTTCGTCTCAGAGCGGCGGATCTGCCCCTGCTTGGTTTCCCGGCAGAACTTAAAGGTGATAAAGGTTTTGGTGGCCA
Source organism: Acutalibacter sp. LFL-21 (assembly GCF_025630755.1). Taxonomy (NCBI): domain Bacteria; kingdom Bacillati; phylum Bacillota; class Clostridia; order Eubacteriales; family Acutalibacteraceae; genus Acutalibacter; species Acutalibacter sp. LFL-21. The sequence goes on from NZ_JAOTNT010000011.1 coordinate 69,409, forward strand.
TGGTCAGCGCAAAGAGAAGGTACAGCACCCGCACCACCGGCACCACTGAATAGGAGCTTACGAACAGGCCGGAAAGAGGGGCGAAAAAGATGGCCACCAGCCCGCCAATGTTGACCCAGGTGTAAATGCCCACCAAATCCTTGGGCTGGGCGTCTTCAATCAGCAGGCAGTACCACGCCGTCTGGTTGATCTGCTCGAAGCAGTTGAGAATGGCCGCGGCCAGGAACAGCCAGAAATTGTTGGAAACACACCACACCAGGCAGGCCAGCGACCAGCCAAAGAAATCCCCCATCATGGTGGTGAATTTCCGCCCCAGCTTGTCCGCCAGAATTCCGGCGAAAAAGGAGAAAAACACCTGGATGACCATGGTGATGGAGAGGATGAGGCCGATCTGCACGTCTGTGACGCCCTGCGTGTACATATACAGCGTGGCGAAGGGCGAGATGAGGTTGTAGGGGATCCCCCACAGGGGCTCGATGAGCACCAATGTCCGCGGATTTCCCTTGTTGCGGGCCAGCACCTGAATGAGCGGGTGCTGCCGCAGCCTGCTCGCTTTTGCTTTCAAATTCATAGACGATCTCCCCGCTTTTTCTGATATCCCGCCTATTCTATCACACTCCTGAAAAAACGGGAAGGGCTTTTCTCAGAATTTTTACCTTTGCCCTCCGGCGGGAAGCGGGGCCTATTTCCGCAGTACCTTCTCCATGGGCTTGCCCTTGGCCAGCTCGTCCACCAGCTTGTCCAAAATGCGGATTTCCCGCATGAGGGGATCGGCGATGGACTCCACGCGCACCCCGCACACGGACCCGGTGACCTTTTCCCGATTGGGATGGGGGGAGGGGGCCTGGCGGAAGAAGTCCCCATAGGGGATGCCGCTTTCCAGCAGGGCGGCCAGCTGTTCCTGGCTGTAACCCGTCAGCCAGCAGATGACTTGGTCCACCTCTGCCCGGGTGCGGCCCTTTTTCTCCGCCTTGGCCACCAGCAGGGGGTAGACTTTCTGCAGGTTCATCTGAAAGACCTTTTCGTTAGACATGGCAGTTCCTCCCAAGCGGCGGCTTCAATCCTCATAGTCGATGCGCTCAATCTGGAAGACCACCGGCCGGGTCCCGTCAGAGCAGCAGGCGATCATGGTGTTTTCCTCCTTCATCCACCCCTGCATGATGGAGCCGCCCTGCAAGCCCGTGTAAATGTACCGGGCGATGGCGTCCCAGGCCTCTGAGCAGAACGGCAGCTGGGGGCCGCCTGCCACAGTGTTTGGGTCCCCTTTGGTGCGGACCAGGGTGTTCACGCCCATGTGCCAGAAATCGTCCCGGCTGCCGTCGCGGTAAAACTCGAAAACATCCCCTTCGTGATAGCGGGGGCATGGCCCCGCATGGGGATCGGCGCAGTGGGCCTGCTGCAGTTCGGGGTACAGGTTTTTCTTCAAGACGGTGACGCGTACCTTGTGTTTCATAGAGAAATCCTCCTGTCATTTGCGGATGGTTTCTGTGGGGCCCTTGGTTCTGAGGCAATCATACCACAGCCGGAGGGCAGGCGCAATGGAAAGGGCGCCCTTCTGGAAAAGAAAGGCCGCTGCGCCGCCTTTCCGGTGCAGCCAAAAGGGGCCCTCCCGCGGGAAGGCCCCTTCTGTATTCGAAAGAGAAGTTACTGTTTCATGCTGTACACTTCTTTGCCAGTGGCCTCATCCACCACCGTGAGAGTGAAGGAAGCGTCCGCCAGATCGGCCTTGAGAGCGGCGATCTGCCCGCCCTTTTCCCAGGCCATGGTCAGGGTGGAACCCTCTGCCTTCACCGTGATGGCGGCGCCCTCCTGGAACACGGGGCAGTCCGCCCGCAGTTTCAGCAGCTCCAGCTGGCGCTGGACCACCGGCTTCTCCAGGGCGGCGGCCATGGCCTCCTTGGAGAGGTTGGTGCGGTTGATCTCCTTGTGGCCGCCGGCCCCGGCCCGCTCCATAGCGGCGTAGTCGTTCTTCCCGGCGAACAGGTCCAAATACCACACCTGGGGCTTGCCGGGCATGAACAGCTGCAGGGCCCGGGCCAGCAGCATCCTCCGGTCATCCTCGCCCAGGGCGCTGTAATAGGTGGCGTTCACCTGGTAGTACACGTTCTTGGCGCCGTGCAGGTCCTTTACAAAGCCGCCCCGCTTCACCAGGGTGTCGATCAAACTCTGGATGCGCTCTTCTGGCAGCAGGCCCTTCAGGTCCAGCACGGGGATGCCGTCATGGCAGCCCAGCATGTTCACGGTCTTCATGCCGCTTTGCAGGATCTCATTGGCCCAGGCGGCCAGCTTTTCGCCGGACTTCTGCTCGAAAGCGTCCAACACCAGGCCCGGCAGGAAGAAGTCATAGACCATGTACCCCTTCTGGGCGATGATCTTGTAGGTGCCCTCCTCATAGCTGGCGTGGATCTCCGGCAGCAGGGCCACGCCGTAGGGCTGGGCCATGCCGGTGATCTGCTGCAGGAAGTCCCAGGTGCCGGGGTCGTTGAGGAAGTTCTTGGCCCCTACTTCCTTGGGCGCGTAGGCGAAGGCGTCCAGCCGGACGATCTTGGCGCCATAGCCTGCCAGGGCGGCCAAAGTCTGCTGGTAGAAATCCAGCACCTGGGGGGACTTGATGTTCAGGTCCATCTGGCCCAGATAGTGTTTCTTGCCGTTCTCGTCCACGTCCACCTGCTGGTAGAAGGTGTTCCAATAGGGGCGCTTGGTGCCGTCGGCGAACTCCACCACCAGCACGGGCAGGCCGGGCTTGCGGAAGAACATGTCCTTGATGTACTCCTGCCGGGGGACCAGGACGCCGTTTTCGTCCAAGTCGCCGCAGCCTTCCCAGAACTTGTTCCAGTCGATGAAGAAATCCTTATAGGCAGAGGCGTCTCCCTTTTCCACCAGGTCCTGGAACTGAGGGGATTGGACGGACAGGTGGTTCAGGATGAAGTCCAGCTTCAGGTCGATGCCCATGGACTGGAGCGCTTCCAGGTCCTCCTCTTTGGCGATGACCCCGTTGATGCCGTAGTCGATGACGGAGAAGCCCCGGTCTAAGTCGGTGTTGAACAGGCTGGGCAGGATATAGAAGGAGGAGAAGGCCCCCTTCACCTCTTTTTCCTGGAGAAAGGCCACCGCGTCGGAAAGGGTGCCCCCCAGGCTGTCAGGATAGGCGTTGAGCATGGGTCCCAGATTGATCTTCACAGCAGTCACCTCCCAGCAGCCATCTGCTGCTTGTATTGGTCGTAGGTCAGCAGCTCGCAGGATTTGGAGACGATGATTTTGGCAGACTGGGCCCGGGCCTCCAGCTTGGCCTGCTCCAGCTCGATGACCATGGTGATAAAGGCGGTATCCGCATTGGCGTTGCGGCCCCGGGCCAAGCGGTACTCCCGGGTCTCGGCCGGGGTGCTGGAGAGCAGAATGGGCACGTCCACGCCCGCGAACTTTCCAGAGATGCCGTGGGTCCACTCCAACACCAGCACGGAGATCTGGGAGAAGTCCTTCTCATCGTACCACAGGTCCGTGTCCTCGTTGCCCAAGCGGCGCAGCCAGATCTTTTCCTGCCCGGCCTTAAACTGGGCAAGCACGCTTTCCAGCTTGGCGTAGTTTTGCTCCAGCTCGGTGCCCAGATAGCCGCTCAGGGCCTCTCGCCCGGCGGACTGATAGGCGGCCAGCCAGGGGTATTCCTCCCGCTTTTTGGGCTCGGAGTCCAGGTCCGCCAGCTGCAGCTCCTTCAGGATGGCAGCGTTTTCTGGATTGTACACCCCCTGGGCCAGCATCCCTTCCACGCCGCCCATGCGGAAAATGCGCATGCGCTCCGCGTCGTTCTGCACGGGGATGCGCCAAGGATAGTTGTCCCCGGACAGGGTGTAGGCGCCGATGCCCAGCTCCTTGAGGTAATAGGTGAACAGGGCGGAGACACAGGTTTTCATCACGCCGCTGCCGCCAGTGACGGCGATTACGGCTTTGTGGGCGGGATTTGCCTTTAGGGCTTCTTGCAGCATGGGCAGCGCGGCCCGGAACGCCACGTTGGCCTTTTCAATGGATTGAGGGCCGATCCAGACCTTGTCGCCGGGCATGTCCCCCTGGGGGATGTCCTCGGGCACCTGGGGCGGCTGCCAGCTGGCCTGGGCCTGGGCAATTGCTTGCAACACGTCAATGGACATAACTATCTGCCTCCCAAAGTAATTTATACTCATTTTAACATGATTTTGCACTTGTTTCAACAAAAAATCTTGTAAATCCCCCGGGTCTTTCCGTCTTTATTTTGTCAATTAGGCGCCACAGCCCTCTCCCAGCAGGGGGCGCAGCCTGGCCGCCAGTTCCCTTCCAAGGCGCAGGTGGGTTTTCATAGAGGGGTGGGAAATGGCGCCCCAGCCCTCGGTTTCCAGGTTCACGCCGATCAGCTTAAAGCACTTCACCCGCTGGTCGCCGGTGTCCCGCTTGTATTCCTCCACCACGGTCTTGATGTTGTCATAGAGGTAGTATTCCAGAGGGCCCAGGGTGCAGAAGATTTGCGCCCGCGGCCCGTTTAAGCGCCGCACCTGCTCCAAAAAGGCGCGGTACCGCTGGGAAAACCAGAGCTCCTCTTCGCCGGCGGCGCCAAGGTCGCTGTAAAAGCGGACAGGGTTCACATCGTTGGTGCCCAGGTTGATCACCACCGCGTCCTTGGGATGGCTGGAAAACTGCCAAAGCTCCGGCTCCCGCTCCAACCTCTGCGCGCCCAGCAGGTCTGTATAGGGGTATACTTCCTCCATGGAAGGGAAGGAGTCCTTGGGGTATTTGGGCTTTGCCACGGAAATTCCCGATACGCTGACCATGCTGAACTCGGCGTTTAGCTCTCTGGCCGCCCTGGCCGCCCAGGTGTCCCAGCCATTTTCCTCCCCTGTGTCAAAGAGGGAGTCCCGGTGGGGCGCCTCGTTGCCGAAGCCGCAGGTGATGGAATCGCCGATAAACTCCATGGAGAGCCGCCTTTTGGGGGCCTTGGCGGGAAGAAGCTGCCCGCCGGCCTCCAGGCACAGCAGGGCGGTCCTTCCGAATTGGTTCTCCGAAAGCTTTGTCAGCCGCAGGGTGTGGGTTCCCTCCTCCCCCGAGAAGAGGGTGTACCACAGGGGGCCGCCGGTGCAGCGAAAGCGCTGGGAGAGCTCTCCGTTCTCGTCAGCCACTCCCAGGCAGGGATAGGCCACCGGGCCGTCGGACTCCTTCCCGTCCCCGATGGCGAGGATTTTGGCGCGAAGGGTTTTGCCGGTAAAGGTGATGGTAAACCCGGAACAGGTCCAGTTGAACCACAGGGCCCCTATGGAGGGGTCGAACCAGGTGCGGCCGTGGGGGTGGAGGAAAGGGGAAAGCTGATGGGCGGAATATGGGGTCACGGGGAAAGCCTCCTTTGTTGTGATGTTTCCAGTATACCATATCTTTCTCCAGAACAGAAGCGCGGGATTGCGCCGGGGGCGCTTCTGTGGTATACTCCTTTTGAAAAAGGGCCTCCCGCGGGAGGCCCTTTCAGCCTGTAGAAAAACCTGCTCCGGCAATTAAGCCAGAGCAGGTTTTTTGCTTGGAAACGAAAGCGGAAACGGAAAAAGCATCAAAACAACAGCTACACTTTTCCCCCATCCTGTTC
>NZ_JAOTNT010000012.1:0-73278 GCF_025630755.1 Acutalibacter sp. LFL-21
GTTGAGGGCCTCGGGGCACTCCTGTACCTCATCGAAAATGACGAGGGTCTCCCCAGGCAGAATCTTTTCTCCGGCGATCATGGAAAGCAGTTCTATGATCCGCTGGGGGTTTTTGTTTGCCTCGAAGATGGATTTCAGCGCGTCTTCCTCGTCGAAGTTAAAATAAACATAGCTTTCATAGCAGCTCTGGCCGAACTCTTTCATGAGCCAGGTCTTTCCCACCTGGCGGGCGCCGCGAATGATGAGCGGCTTTCGCTCCGGGTCGTTTTTCCATGTTACAAGCTGCGAAAACGCGTTTCGTTTCACCCACTTCACCACCTTCTTCTCTGGATGAAAGCAGTATAACACGTTTTTCCAGGGTTTACAACGGGAACAAAACACATTTTTCTGAAAAAACAGGACGAAAAAAACACATTTTTCCGAAATTGGTGTTGAGAAAGGCCCCGCCCCTGTCTTTGGGCCCAAAAGAACACCACCCCCGCCCCGCCTCCGCAATCCCGCCGAGCAGGACAGGGAAAAGGGAGAGCCAGAGCCCGCGGGCTTCCAACTCTTCCCTTTGTCGCTTTTCCGCAGCCGGCGGCCCGACAATTTCTTGTGCTTTCCCACAAAGTGTGATAGAGTTATGGTGAGTATTTGCAGGGAGGCGGCACCCTATGGCAAAATTCCCATTCACCAATTTCTTTGATAGGAACGGCAACGGCCAGATGGACTTTACCGAGGAGCTGCTGGCCATGAAAGTCTTTGAGGACGCCCTGCCGGGGGAGGAGTCTGCCTCCTGTGATGAGACGGAAAACGACGGCCTGGATGGCTTAGACGACGGGCTCTCCGATGAGATAGACGAGGGGGACATCAATTCCCTCATTGACCAAGATTTGGGACTTCACTCCCCGGACTTTTTAGAGGAAGATTCCGAGGGGGACGCCGCCATCTGGGACGACCTGGAGGAAGATGAGGATGTGTGGGACGATTCCCAGGAGGAGGCGGAGGGGCCCGTGGCCTACCTGACGTTCTCCGTGGAAAGCCGAGAGGACCGGTTCGCGAAGCAGGGCGCCCGCCGGGAGGACTACCCCACCCAGCGGGCCTATGACGCCGCCTGCGGCCTGATAGACTTGCAAAACGGCAAGGGCTATGTCCCCTCGGACAGCACCCGCCAGCGGGAAATCGACCGGCGGCGGTTTTTGGTGGAGGGCGGCTGCGTGGCCGCCCGGTACCTGACCCTCCACGACGGCTTCTTATACGCCCAGGCGGTGAAGGAAAACTTCCCGCTGCCCATCGAAGTCCCCGACGAGGACGAGCGGCCTGTCACCTCCCTGGATGATCTGTTCCTGGATTTGGCGGAGGAGGACCCGGCCCTGGCGGTGCGGGTCTGGGCGTGGATCATCCGGGAGTTCGGGCCCTACCCCCAGTACATGGACGGGGTCTGGATGCCCTTCAACGGCCTCTTGTACCTGACGTTCCGGTTCCCGCCAGAGTTCCGGGAAATCGCCCTGGAGGAACTTTGCCAAAACAGTGACTTCCGCCGCGGTCTGCTGGAGACGAGCCCGGAGTTTCCCGACGCGGGCGGGTACATCGCCTACGCTCTGTCCCATGGGCGGGAGGACCAGGCGGCCACCTTGCTGCAGTCCGCTTTGAAGAACCCCCACGGCAAGGGCGTCCTGTATGAGGAACTGGTAAAGGATATGATGTCCCATATGATAGAGGGGCGGGACCCGGAGCCCTGGGAGGCTCTGGAGCGGACGGTGTTCCCCATCCTGGAGGGCCTCCCCGACAAGCGCACCCAGCGCCTGCTTCCCCAGTGGAAAGAAGAGGTGGCCCAGCGCATCCAGTGGAGGCGGCCCAGGCCGGCGCCCCAGCCGCCCCAGTACGCCGACCCGCTGGCGGTCACGGACAAGACCGTGTACACCTTCTGCGGGGTGCGGTTCCCCGGGTGGAAGCGTGTGTACTACTACCGCACCGACGATGAGACCCTGTCCGTAGGCGACCAGGTGCTGGTCCCCGGCAGAGACGGCCCCACCCCAGCGGAGGTGGTGTCCATCCAGAAGCACCGCCGCGACACCGCCCCCTACCCCGTGGACCGCGCAAAGTTTGTGGTGGGGAAAGTTGCGGATTGAAAACGCCGAGATTCTTTGTGGCATTCCTAATACAACTTGGCGTTCTTTGCCTCATTGTGTTGCTTGATTTTATCTGGTTGTGTATAATGAACCTGGATTTGCGGTTACCAATTTTTGAAGTACCGAAGGGGAATGAGACGGTACAGATGCATCTTCCGTGGAGTTTTGATGTGAATGGGAATCAGGTACGTTCGGTATCCGAGTAAGTAGCCTCCTCAAGACAATGCTTTGGGATGTTTTAATGCAATAGTGTGTGTAGATTCGTCTTCTTCCAAATCCACTCTTTGGTTGATAATCTTTAATTGCACACGATATTGTCAATATGGGGATGAAGAAAGTGTATATCCAATCCGCGTTTCGTGTGGATGACCCAGAAAAACGGAAACAAGAAATAACTCCGCTGCTCAAAAGTGGAGATTTCTTCAAAAAAATCCTCGTAACATCTGGGAATTCGAAACCCCACATGGACGACCATGGTATCTTGTATATGGGTGTTATCCCATTTCTTTTGGATGAGCAGAGCTTAAATGCCTAGAAGAAAACGCCTCTCACACTGAGAGGCGTTTTTGCTTGGTCACATCGGGCAAAATCACATGGAAGCCGGCGACAACCTCGACGTGGTTTGTCATCTGGCTGGCTTGGCCTCCCGCCAGGGCCGTCTTACAGGGAGTGGGCCAGGAGCCAGGCCAGCAGGTCCTCGTACCGGCTTTCTCCAGAGGCCGTCCGCAGAATGATATCCACCAGTTCCTGCTGGGTGTAGCGCGGCTCCACGCCGTTGACGGCCAGAAACACCAGCATCACGTGGGCGCCGGTTCGCTTGTTGCCGTCTACGAACGGGTGGTTTTTCACCAGGCCGTATCCGAGACGGGCGGCCTTCTGCTGCAGGGAAGGATAGGCACTGGTTCCCGCAAAACTCTGAAAGGGCGCGCTGAGGGCGGACTCCAGAAGCCCTTCGTCCCGCAGCCCGGGGCTGCCGCCGGAGGCCTCAATCAGCTGCTGATGGAGCAGCTGCACCTGCCGCTTGTCCAGAATCTTCATTTGGCCAGTTCCTCATAGGCGGCGCGGTTCTGCCGGATCAGCCGGGCGGAGACCTCCAGGATGTCCTCGTCCGGCGCGGCCTGCGTCTGTTCGGCCTGGCTGAATTCCATCACCAGGTACCGGGGGACATTGTTTTTCAGGATGACCGCTGCGCCGCGCTCATCCACCAGCCGGGCAACCTTGGAAAAGTTCTGATTGGCCTCCGTCATGGAGACCATGGCGTCTGTGTTGACCATCATGGCAATCACGCTCCTTCCATCTCAATTATACGCAAAACTAGGAGGAATACAACCTACAGTTAAAAAAAGAAAGCACCGCTATGTGTCCCGGGCTTCCCGGCAGCGAAACGGAGAGCAGGGAAGGAGTGGCGTCCCGGAAGGACTGCTGCATTGGCTTTTGCGGACAAAGAAACCCCTGTTTCAAAACAGGGGCCTCCTCAAAATGGGGCAGCGATTTTAATGCGGTATCATCCCTAAGAAGGTTGCGGCAGTGACACCTGGGAGTCCGCTGGGTAATGCTTGAGATTTCCGGTGACAAGGACCGCTCCGCAGTGTTTTGCTACCTCGTAGAACTTTTTATAAGACGCGTCGATGAACTCGTCCGCAACAGGTTCTGGGACGACTGAAAGGCTGTAGTGTGATCCCGCTTATCTCCACCAAAAAAGACCAGAAGCATTTGCTTCTGGTCTTTTGCTTTGCCCCAAAACCGGTGCGCCGCCACTCTCCGCCGGGGGATGTAGCTGGGTCTCCCCTCTTTTGAAGAATGAATTAAAAGTGCACAAAATATATTGACAATATAAAAGATATACATATAATTGTATTTAAGCGGATGCGAAATGGGAGATGCCGGAACTGTTTTTTCGGGCGCGCCGCTAAAACAGATTTATGATGTAATGGAGGTTTTTGATGAGTATGGAAGCTGTGGCATCATTGGAAAGCAAGAAAGTCAAATTGGGCGTTGTGTTTATCGCTCTTTGGGTGGTGATTTTTGCGGCCTTCTTTGGTTTTATCGGGGTCAACTACGCGGGTTACCGGGAGGTGCAGGATGCGGGCATTGCCCTGATGCAGGCGGCCTCTTCCGAGTATGACTCGGAGGACCGGGAAGAGGTTATCGCGGACATCTACATGGATTTGACCCGTACCACGTTCTTGGGGGAGTCGGTCTCCGATGTCACCGGCGACCTGCGGGACAGCCTGGAGGCTCTTCTGGAAGACCTGGGCTACGATGTGGGCTATGTGCCCTATTACTTTAAGTATAGGAACTTTTCCAGCTACTTAACCAGCTATCTCTTCTTAGAGATTGACGCTCTCCCCATACTGGCTTTCTACCTGGTGATGGTGGTGGCCTTGGTGTTTACCCTCATCTACTTGGCAAACCGGAAGGGCTCCGTCACAGTGGGGCAGAACGGGGTGACTTGCCAGAAAAAGAAAGGCCACGCCATGCAGTTGCTGTACCGTGACATTATCAGCGTAAAGACCTCTGGGTTGGGCGGCCTATCCATCATGGGGCCCAGCGTCAAGTTCTCCACGCTGTTCTTGAAGAACGGCCCCGCCCTGCGGGCCGCCATCATGCAGCGGAAACTGGCCCTCTCCCCGCAGCCCGCCCCAGTGGCCCCCGCCACCCCGCCTCAGGATGCTGCCGACGAGCTGAAAAAGTACAAGGAGCTTCTGGACAGCGGCGTTATCACCCAGGAGGAGTTTGACAAGAAGAAAAAGCAGCTTTTGGGGCTGTGACCGTTACAACAAAAAATGTCCCCCGGAAGAACTGGGGGACATTTTTCTGTTTTTAAGTCTTACCGGCAGAAGTCGTTCAAATACCGCTCCAGGCAGGAGGAGATGATGGCCTTGGCGGCCTCGTGGTCCCGCACCTCGCCGATCTGGGTGTGAGAGGAGTCCTCCAGCTGCTTGTACACGGTGAAGAAGTGCTGCATCTCGTCGAAGATGTGCCGGGGCAGTTCGGTGATGTCCTGATAGCTGTTGTAGGTGGGGTCGTCAAAGGGGATGGCGATAATCTTCTCATCCTCGCTGCCGCCGTCGTCCATGATGATGACGCCGATGGGGTAGCACCGCACCAGGGACATGGGGATGATATTCTCCGAGCAGAGCACCAGCACGTCCAGGGGGTCGCCGTCGTTGGCGTAGGTGCGGGGAATAAAGCCGTAGTTGGCAGGGTAGTGGGTGGAGGTGTACAGCACCCGGTCCAGCCGCAGCAGGCCGGTCTCCTTGTCCATCTCGTACTTGGCCTTGCCGCCCTTGGTGATTTCAATGACGGCGAAGAAGTCATCCGCCTTGATGCGTTTGGGGGAAATGTCGTGCCAGATGTTCATAAAGCTCCGTCCTTTCCAAAAGAAGGTTCTGTAAAGCTATTATACCATGCCCTCTCCCAAAAGGGAAGGGATGGAACGCCTTCTCTCCGCATAGAATACAGGGAGGAGGTGGCGCCTATGGTTTGCAGGATGGATTCCCTGCGGGACAAGGAGGTCATCAATGTCAAGGACGGGGGCCGCATCGGCTTTGTGTGCGACGTGGAGGTGGACACCCAAGAAGCCCGCCTCACCGCCGTGGTGGTCTACGGAAAGCTGCGGCTGTTCGGCCTGCTGGGCCGGGAGGCGGACTTCGTCATCCCCTGGGGGGATATCGTCCTCATCGGGGAAGACACGGTGCTGGTGCGCTGGCAGCCCCCTGCCCAAAGCCAGCACCCGGGGACATTCAGCAAGCTGCTGGAAAAAATCGGCTTCTAAAGGCCGTTTTTCGCCGGGAGCCCCCGGTTTTCCAGCAAAAAAAGCCTTGCTTCTCCCGGGGGCTTGTGCTATAATATTTCAGCAAAACACACGCCGCGCCTCGGTTTGGTGCCCGGGAGAGCCCCGGGTCTGCCCCGAAAAGACCGCGCGGCGGAGGCAAAGCCCGCGAAAAAATCTAACAACAGCCGGGCTTTCAAAACCAAGGAGGTATTTGTAAAATGGCAGTCGTATCTATGAAACAGCTTTTGGAGGCCGGCGTGCATTTCGGCCACCAGACCCGCCGCTGGAACCCCAAGATGGCCCCTTACATCTTCACCGAGCGCAACGGCATCTACATCATCGACCTGCAGAAGACCGTCCGCAAGCTGGAAGAGGCCTATAACTTTGTGCGCGACCTGTCCACCGAGGGCAAGAGCGTTCTGTTCGTGGGCACCAAGAAGCAGGCTCAGGAGTCCATCCGCGAGGAGGCCACCCGCGCCGGCGCTTTCTATGTAAACGCCCGCTGGCTGGGCGGCATGCTCACCAACTTCGCCACCATCCGCACCCGCATCCAGCGCCTGGCGCAGCTGCGGAAGATGGAAGAGGACGGCACCTTCGACCTGCTGCCCAAGAAGGAAGTCAGCAAGCTGCAGCTGGAGATCGAGAAGCTGGAGAAGTTCCTGGGCGGCATTAAGGACATGAAGACCTTCCCCGGCGCCCTGTTCATCGTGGACCCCCGCAAGGAGCGCATCGCCGTTTCCGAGGCCCGCAAGCTGGGCATTCCGATCGTGGCTATCGTGGACACCAACTGCGATCCCGATGAGATCGACTACGTTATCCCCGGCAACGACGACGCTATCCGCGCTGTCAAGTTGATCGCCGGCGCCATGGCCGACGCCATCATCGAGGGCCGCGAGGGCCAGATGGGCGCCGCTGCCAAGGAAGAGGCCGAGGCTGAGGCCGATGCTGAAGAGGCTGGCGACATCAGCGTGGAAGAGTAAGCGTCTCTCTGTTTTCGTCGTTTTTCGTATAAGAGTAGCTGAGAAGGCTGCCCCGGCGGGGAGCGCCCCGGGGGCGCGAAGAGAAAGGATGTTTGCAAATGAATTTTACCGCTAAAGACGTTGCCGCCCTTCGTGAGAAGACCGGCTGCGGCATGATGGATTGCAAGAAGGCCCTCACTGCTTCTGAGGGCGATATGGAAAAGGCCATTGACTTCCTGCGGGAGAAGGGCCTGGCCGCTTCCGTGAAGAAGGCTGGCCGCATCGCCGCTGAGGGCGTGGCTTTCGCCACCGTCAGCGAGGACGGCAAGGTGGGCGTGGTCATCGAGGTCAACGCCGAGACCGACTTCGTGGCCAAGAACGCTGACTTCCAGGCCTTTGTTAAGACCTGCGCCGACACTGTCATCGAGCAGAACCCCGCCGACGTGGAAGCCCTGCTGGCTTGCAAGGCTGCCGGCACCGAGGAGACTGTGGACGCCCTGCTGAAGGAGAAGATCCTCACCATCGGCGAGAACATCAAGATCCGCCGCTTCGCCCGCTATGAGGGCGCTGTCACCTCTTACGTCCACGCTGGCGGCCGCATCGGCGTTATCGTGAAGTTCGACACCACCGACGACATCGCCGCTACCGAGGGCTTTAAGGCCTATGCCCACAACGTGGCCATGCAGATTGCCGCCATGAACGCCGAGTACCTGGACGAGGCCTCCGTCCCCGCCGAGCGCGTGGAGAAGGAGAAGGAGATCCTGACCCAGCAGATCGTGGACGAGGGCAAGCCCGCCAACATCGCCGAGAAGATCGTGGCCGGCCGTCTGAACAAGTTCTTCAAGGAGATCTGCCTGGTGGACCAGGTCTATGTGCAGGACAGCTCCATGACCGTGAAGCAGTACACCGAGTCCGTTGCCAAGGAGCTGGGCGGCGACATCAAGATCGCTGCCTACACCCGCTTTGAGAAGGGCGAGGGCCTGGAGAAGCGCCAGGATGACTTCGCTGCCGAAGTGGCCGGCATGGTGAAGTAAGTTTTCCCAAAGCACAGCAAAAGAGCGAGTTCCAGAAATGGAGCCCGCTCTTTTTTTCTTTATGGGAACCGGCTTGTCAGCTGGGTGCGGAAAGAGGCAGCGGTTCCACGGCTTCCTTTCCCAGCATAGTCAATTTCGCTTCCGTGTCAAAACAGCGCCGGTAACTCCCCCTGCCAGGAGAAAGGGCCACACCCGGGCGAACAGCCATTCAAAGGAATGGTAGATAGTCCCCAACACAGCGGTTTCCGGGTCGCTGTAATCCCAGTGCTGGTAGGGGCTGTTCAGCAGGAGCAGGAGAGCGAGCATTGCCACAACCGCCGCGCTGAACGCGATAAAGAGCCAGTGGATGACTTTCCTTCTGCTGCATTTTATCTGTGCCAGCTGCAAATTGATCACCTCCAATTTTTCAGAAATGGCAGTCAAGTGGTCTGCGTCGGTTTCAACGATCGTCTCTCCCAACAATGTGCTGACAGGCGTTTCCAGCGCTTCCGACAGAGCGATCAACAGGTCGGAATCGGGGACCGACAGCCCCTGTTCCCATTTGGAAACCGTCTGACGTACCACGTTCAGCTTTACCGCAAGCTCCTGCTGGGAAAGCCCCTTAGATTTCCGAACCGACTTGATGTTTTCACTGAGCATGGGGCGGCCTCCTTTCTTTCTAGCTTCAACCTCATTATAGGCCGCACCGCCTGTTGCCACAAGCAACGGGGAGTAACATTTTCAAAAAACCGTGAACAGCCGCCCGTAAGATGTAAATTTTTTGTAACGCCCCAGCCGTTTTTCCCTATTCTAAAGGAAAGAAGCGGGCCTTCCCCCCGGAAAAGGATTTCTTTGCGCTTTACAACCGGGGGTTTTTCATGTACAATAAGTGCGAATATAATCTGTAAAGCGGGGAGAGATACTATGGCACTGAAATACAAGCGGGTCCTGCTCAAACTCAGCGGCGAGTCCCTGGCGGGGAAGGCCGGGCACGGCATCGACTTCGACACGGTCCTGGAGATCTGTAAGCCCATCAAGGAGATCGTGGACATGGGCGCAGAGGTGGCCATCGTGGTGGGCGGCGGCAACTTCTGGCGGGGCCGCTCCAGCGGCAAGATGGACCGCACCCGGGCCGACCACATGGGCATGCTGGCCACGGTCATCAACGCCCTGGGCGTGGCCGACGGCCTGGAGCAGCTGGGCCTGGATGTGCGGGTGCAGACCGCCATCGCCATGCAGGAAGTGGCCGAGCCCTACATCCGCAACCGGGCGGTGCGCCATCTGGAAAAGGGGAGAGTGGTGGTGTTCGGCTGCGGCACGGGCAACCCCTTCTTCTCCACGGACACCGGCGCGGCCCTGCGGGCGGCGGAGATCGAGGCCGATGTGATCCTGAAGGCCACCATGGTGGACGGCGTCTATGACAGCGACCCCAAAAAGAACCCCGATGCCAAGAAGTATGACACCCTCAGCTACATGGACGTGCTCAACCAGAACTTGGGTGTGATGGATATGACCGCTGCCTCCTTCTGTAAGGACCGGAATATCCCCTTCCTGGTGTTCAGCATTGAGGATCCCCACAACATCGTCCGGGCGGTTTCCGGCGAAAAGGTGGGCACCTTGGTGCAGTAAGCTCCCTAACACAGAGATTTTTTGAAAGGCTGGTAACCAACATGGCAGAGATGAAAGACGTTTTCGCCAAGGCAGAAAGCAAAATGAAGAAGAGCATTGACCATCTGATGGAGGAGTTCGACTCCATCCGCGCGGGCCGGGCCAATCCCGCGGTGCTGGACCACATCATGGTCAACTATTACGACACCCCCACCCCCATCAACCAGCTGGCGGCGGTTTCCGTGGCAGAGGCCCGGGTGCTGGTCATCCAGCCCTGGGACATGAGCGTGCTGCGGGGCATTGAAAAGGCCATCCAGACCTCCGACCTGGGCGTCAACCCCCAGAACGACGGCAAGGTGATCCGCCTGGTGTTCCCGCCCCTCAACGAAGAGCGCCGCAGAGACCTTTCCAAGGAGGTCTCCAAGCTGGGCGAGGAGGCTAAAGTGGCCATCCGTTCCATTCGCCGGGACGCCATTGAAAAGCTGAAGGAAATGAAGAAGTCCGGGGATATCACGGAGGACGACCTGAAGCAGGCCGAGAAAAAGACCCAGGATTTGACCGACAAGTATGTGAAGAACGTGGACGAGTGCGCCCAGCGCAAAGAAAAGGAGATCATGGCCATCTGAGCCTGAAAGGGGGAAGAGGCCTTGGCCTTTCAATCGAAAGAGGATGGGGAGCGGGCGGCTTTGCGGCTGCCCGTTCACATCGGCATCATCATGGACGGCAACGGCAGATGGGCTAAAAGACGCTTTCTGCCCCGCTCCGCCGGCCATCGGGCAGGTGCGTCCAATTTTCGCACCATCACCCGCTATTGTTCACAAATCGGCATTAAGTATCTGACCGTGTACGCCTTCTCCACCGAGAACTGGAACCGCCCTGCCGACGAGGTGGGGGCTTTGCTGCGCCTGTTCAAAGAGTATCTGGAGGAGGCCCTGCGGGACTTTATGGATGAAAATATCCGGGTGCGCTTTATCGGGGATGTCTCCGCCTTTCCAGAGGAGCTGCGACAGCTCATCCACGAGGTGGAAGAGGCTTCCTCTGTAAAGACCGGCATGGTGCTGAACCTGGCCATGAACTACGGCGGCCGGGCGGAGATCACCCGGGCGGCCCGGGCCTTTGCCCAGGAGGTGGCCGCGGGAAGGCGCCGCCCGGAGGACTTGACCGAAGAGGGGTTCGCCCAGTATCTCTACACCGGCGGCCAGCCCGACCCGGACCTGATTATCCGCCCCAGCGGGGAAGAGCGCCAGTCTAATTTCCTGCTGTGGCAGGGGGCTTATGCGGAGTTTGTCTACTTCGATATTCTCTGGCCGGACTTTAAAACCAGCGACCTGGATGAGGCCATTCGGATCTATTCCACCCGCCAGCGCCGCTTTGGGGGCGTGTAACTCCCCCCTACAGCCTAGCAGAATTTTTTCAAGAAATGATCTGCCATAGGCTTTTTTTGGGAATGAATTGGGAATTTTATTTTCAGAGAAGAAAAACCTGTAAAGGGATGTTGCTATGAAACAGCGGATCGTATCCGGGGCCTGCCTGGTGCTTTTTGTGGCGGCCATTGTGGTGTTCAACCACTCTTTTCCTCTGGCGCTGAACATTGTTGTGGCCCTGGTCTCCGCCGCGGGCGTGTTTGAGCTGGTGAAGGCCATGGACCTCACCCGGAAGTGGTTTCTCTGCGGCCCGGCGCTGCTGGCCGCCGCTGTGATCCCCTTCTGCAATGAGGAAACGGAATTTTTGGCTTACTGCCTGTTCACTCTGCTGGTGTTTTCCGCCATGATTGTCTATCACAAAGAAACCACCTTTAAAGAGGTTGGGGTGCTTTACAGCATGGTGGTGCTGATCCCCAGCGCCCTGCAGTGCTTGGTTTCCCTGCGGGACCTGAGCCCAGATCACGGCATGTTCTATGTGCTTATTGCGGTGCTCGCCGCCTGGGTGGCGGATGCCGGCGCCTATTTCGCGGGCACGCTCTTTGGCAAGCACAAGCTCTGCCCAGAGATCAGCCCCAAAAAGACCGTGGAGGGGGCCATTGGCGGCGTGGTGGTGAACGTGGCCGTCATGCTGCTGTGCGGCCTGCTCTTTTCCGAGTTCTATTATCAGGGAACAGCCCATGCGGACTATGGGGTGCTGTTTTTGATCGGCCTGTTCGGGGCGGTGCTGTCCATCCTGGGGGACCTGAGCTTTTCCATCATCAAGCGCAGCTGCCACATCAAGGATTTTGGCCAGGTCATCCCCGGCCACGGCGGCATTTTGGACCGCTTTGACAGTGTGATCTTTACCGCGCCGTTTGTGTACCTTTTGGTGGGATTTCTCCCCCTGGCAGGCGCATAAGCATAAGAGGGGGCGCACTATGAAAAAATTATCGCTGCTGGGTTCTACTGGCTCTATCGGCACCCAGGCCCTTCAAGTGGTGCAAAACCTGCGGGAGCAGGGAGAGAAGTGGGAGGTTGCAGCCCTGGCCGCCCGCTCCAGCGTCAATCGGCTGGAGGAGCAGGCCCGCAAGTTCCATCCAGAAGTGGTGGCCGTCTTCGACGAGGGGGCGGCCCTTTCCCTGCGGCAGAGCCTGCGGGATACGGACATCCAGGTGCTCTCCGGCATGGAGGGCCTGTGTGAAGCTGCCGCCTGGCCGGGAGCGGACCTCACCCTGAACGCGGTGGTGGGCATGGTGGGCCTGCAGCCCACCCTTGCGGCCCTGCAGGCGGGGAAGGCCCTGGCCCTGGCCAACAAAGAGACCTTGGTGGCGGGTGGCGCCATCGTTATGGAGGCTGCCCGGAAGAGGAACCTTCCCATCCTCCCGGTGGACAGCGAGCACTCCGCCATTTTCCAGTGCTTGCAGGGGTGCCCGGAGCGGGGCGCCCTGAAGAAACTGGTGCTCACCGCCTCGGGTGGGCCCTTCTTCGGCAGGAGCCGCCAGGAGCTTGCGGGGGTCACCCGGGAGCAGGCCCTGCGCCACCCCAATTGGGACATGGGGGCCAAAATCACCATCGACTCCGCCACCATGATGAACAAGGGCTTAGAGGTTATGGAGGCGTCCTGGCTCTTTGATCTGCCGGAGCACCGCATTGAGGTGGTGGTCCACCGGGAGAGCGTCATCCACTCCATGGTGGAGTATCAGGACAACGCGGCGGTGGCCCAGCTGGGGGTGCCGGACATGGCGGTGCCCATCCAATACGCCCTCACCTATCCCCGGCGGATGCCTTCCCCCGCGGGAGAGCTGGACCTGTGCGCCCTGGGAAAACTCACCTTTTATCCGCCGGATCGGGAAGCGTTCCCCTGCCTGGAGCTCTGCCGGGAGGCTTTGCGCCGGGGCGGCCTGGTGCCTGCCGCGGCCAACGGTGCCAACGAGCAGGCTGTGGCCCTGTTTTTAGAGGGGAAGATTGGCTTTTTGGATATCCCCCGGCTGGTGGAGGCCGCCATGGACCGTCAGGATCCCGGCGTGGTCACCTTGGAAGCGGTTCTGGAAGCGGATCGAGAGGCACGGGCTTTCGTGGCAGGCGCGGCACACTGATTTAAAGGAGATGGTTCTTTGCAGATTCTGACGGCGGCTTTGCTGATTCTCATTGGCGTTTTGCTTTTTGGCTTTATCATTTTCTTTCACGAGCTGGGGCATTTCCTGCTGGCCAAGGCCGCGGGTATCCGGGTGAATGAATTCGCCCTGGGCATGGGGCCCAAGCTGTGGGGGTTCCAGCGGGGAGAGACGCAGTATTCTCTGCGCCTGCTGCCCATTGGCGGCTACTGTGCCATGGAGGGGGAGGACGAGGAGAGTCAGGATGTCCGCGCTTTTGGCAACAAGCCCGTGTGGAAACGCTTTTTAGTGGTCGCTGCCGGATCTGTCTTTAACATTGTTCTGGGCTTTTTCCTGATGATGATTGTTTTGGGCCAGCAAGAGGTGTTTGTCACCACCCAGATCTCTCAGTTCACCGAGGGCTCGGCCCTCCAGGCCGCTGGTGCCCAGGTGGGGGATACCATTGTGGAGGTGGACGGCTATGCCATCTACACTGACCGGGACCTTTCCTTTGCCCTGGCCCTGGCGGACCCGGACGCCGTCTCCATGGTGGTAAAGCGGGAGGGCCAGCGGGTAGACCTAGGCACCTTTGCCATGCAGTCCCAGGTTTTGGAGGACGGCACCAAAATGGTTTCCCTCGATTTCTATGTGGAGCCGGAGGCCGTCACCTTTCTGGGCCTGGTGCGCCGTTCCGCCACAGATACCTTCTCCATGGCCCGCATGGTGGTGGAGACCCTGAAGGGGCTGTTCACCGGGCGCTTTGGCCTCAACGATGTGGCAGGGCCCATCGGCACGGCTCAGGCCATTGGGCAGGCAGCCAGCGCGGGGCTTGCCCAGGGCTTTGGCCAGGCGGTGCTGAACATTCTGCTGATGATTGTGATGATTACCGTGAACTTGGGCATTGTGAACCTGCTGCCCCTGCCCGCTCTGGACGGAGGACGGCTGCTGTTCCTCGTCTGGGAGGGTGTCACCCGCCATCCAGTTCCCGCTAAGTACGAGGGTTATGTCCATGCGGCTGGCTTCATCCTGCTCATCGGGTTGATGGTGGTCATCGCCTTTCACGATATTTTCCGCATTGTCCAAGGATAGCAAACAAACCAGGGGGCCCGGCAGCCGGGCCTCCCTTTTTGAAAGACTGGGAAAGGGGAAACTATATGCAACGGAGAAGTTCAAAACAAGTGGTGGCCGGGGGCGTGGCCATTGGCGGCGGCGCGCCCATTACAGTGCAGTCCATGTTAAACGTCCCCTCTACGGATATAGCGGGCAGTGTGGAGCAGGCCCTGCGCTTGGAGCAGGCGGGCTGCCAGATCCTCCGGGCTGCCATTCCCAACAAGGAGGCTGTGGCCCTGATCCCCGCTATCAAAGAGCGGGTTTCCATCCCCCTGGTGGCGGATATCCACTTTGATTACAAGCTGGCCTTGGAAAGCGTGGCCGCTGGCATCGACAAAATCCGCATCAACCCCGGCAACATCGGGGACGACAGCCGGGTGAAGGCCGTAGCCGATGCCTGCCGCCAGAAGAATATCCCCATCCGCATTGGGGTCAACTCCGGCTCCTTGGAAAAGCACATCCTGGCAAAATACGGCGCCCCCACCCCGGAGGCCCTGGTGGAAAGCGCCCTGTACCACGTCTCCCTGCTGGAGAAGTTCGACTTTACGGACATCGTCATCTCCCTGAAGGCCTCCTCGGTGGATTTGACCGTCCGCGCCTACGAGCTCATGGCCCAGCAGTGCCCGTACCCCCTGCACTTGGGGGTGACAGAGGCGGGCACCGCCCGGATGGGCCTGGTGAAATCCGCCATCGGCATTGGCAGCTTGCTCCAGCGGGGCATTGGGGACACCATCCGGGTGTCCCTCACCGCCGACCCCGTGGAGGAAGTGAAGGCCGGGGAGGACATCCTGCGGGCCCTGGATCTAAAGCAAGGGGTGCGGCTGGTTTCTTGCCCCACCTGCGGCCGCACCCGCATCGACTTGATAGGCCTGGCCCATCAGGTGGAAGAGGCCCTGAAAGCATGCCAAAAGGACATCACCGTGGCGGTGATGGGCTGCGCGGTCAACGGCCCGGGGGAGGCCCGGGAAGCGGATGTGGGCATTGCCGGCGGCGAGGGGGAAGGGCTCCTGTTTAAGAAAGGGAAGATCGTGAAAAAGGTTCCGGAGGACCAGCTGCTGGCTGCCCTTCTGGAGGAAGTGGACAAGCTGTGAGCGAAAGCGAAAGGGTAGGCGCGTTTTGAGCATTCTAGGTGATTTTTTCAAAAACGAGATGAACGGGGAGAGCTTCTCCCAGGCGCTGCAAGCTGGGGAACTGCGCCAGGTCACAGTGAACCGCAAGGAGCGTTCCGCTGTGCTGGTGGTGGATTTCCCCCGTTTTGTGGAGTATGGAGAGCTGAAAAAGTTAGAGGCCCTGCTAGAAGGCCCAGCGTTTGGCCTGCCCTCTGTGCGTCTCCATCCCCATTTCCCGGCGGAGGCTTTTTCCGTGGACTGCATGCCCTCTCTGGTGGCGGCGCTAAAGGAGCGGGACGCCACCCTCAATGGCACTTTCAACCAGGCAGAGGCCTCCTATCAGGAGGGGAGGCTCACCATCCGGCTGGCCCATGGCGGCTATGAGCTGCTCTCCATCCGTCATACGGATGAGAAGCTGCAGGGCCTGATCCAGAGCTGGTTTGGCCGTTCCTGCCAGGTGGAGTTCACAGGCCGGCTTACAGTGAAGGCAGGGGAAGGGGTTCTGGTGGAAAAGGCCAAGGATGAGCAGATCCGGCGCCAGCGGGAGGCCGTCCTTCAGGAGATGGAGGAGTATGAGGAGGCCATGAAGGAGCAGGCCAGCCGCCGGAAGGTCAGTGTCCGGGATGAGGAGCACCTGCTGCCCTCCATCATTCCAGAGACCGCCAAGCCGGTGCTGGGCTCCGTGCCCCGGGGAAAGCCAGTCCCC
Source organism: Acutalibacter sp. LFL-21 (assembly GCF_025630755.1). NCBI lineage: Bacteria > Bacillati > Bacillota > Clostridia > Eubacteriales > Acutalibacteraceae > Acutalibacter > Acutalibacter sp. LFL-21. The sequence goes on from NZ_JAOTNT010000012.1 coordinate 15,891, forward strand.
CTGCGGGAGGCCACCCTGGACATGGGCAACATCGTGGTGTGGGGAGAGATCTTCGCCATCGAGAGCAAAGAGACCCGGGACAAGTCCCGGAAGATCTACTCCATCGACATCACGGATTACACCGGCTCCACCACCTTGAAGGTCATCCAGGACGCCCACGATTGCCAGGCCCTGGATAAGCTGAAGGCCGGCGCCACCCTGCTGGTACGGGGGGCCCTGGAGTACGACAAATATGACCGGGAAAATGTCATGCGACCCCGGTCCATTGCCACGGTGGATCAGGTGCAGGTGGTGGACGACGCCCTGGAGAAACGGGTGGAGCTCCACCTGCACACCACCATGTCCGACATGGACGGCATGAGCTCCGCCGCCTCCCTCATCAAGCAGGCCCACAAGTGGGGGCAGAAGGCCGTGGCTATCACAGATCACGGCGTGGCCCAGGCATTCCCCGAGGCTATGAACACCGCCTTGGATATCCAGAAGGAGGACCCCGATTTCAAAATCCTCTACGGCACGGAGGCCTACTTCGTCAACGACCTGGTGCCCGCCGTCACAGGGGAGAGCCAGCACCCCTTGACCGGGGACTTTATCTGCTTCGACCTGGAGACCACCGGCCTGAGCCCCCAGAACGACCGCATCACGGAAATCGGCGCGGTGCGCATCCACAACGGGGAGATCACCGACCGGTTCGACACCTTTGTGGACCCGGAGCGCCCCATCCCGGAGAAGATCACCCAGCTCACCTCCATCACCGACGAGATGGTGAAGGGCGCCCCCAAGGAGGCCCAGGCCCTGGAGCAGTTCTTCCAGTTCTGCGGGGAGGACGCGGTGCTGGTGGCCCACAACGCCTCCTTTGACGCCAGCTTCGTCCGGGCTGCCCTGAAGCGCCAGGGAAAGCCCTTTGCGAACACCTACATCGACACGGTGACCATGGCCCGGTCCCTGCTGGCAGACCTGAAGAAGGCCACCTTGGATTCCGTGGCCAACTACTTAAAGCTCAAGCCTTTCCACCATCACCGGGCCGAGGACGATGCCGCGGTGCTGGGGGAGATCTTCCTCAACTTCCTGGAGCGGCTGAAAAACAGCCACGGCATCCAGCGGGTGGACGAGATCAACGGGGCCCTGGCCGGCGGCGATCCGAAGAAGCTGCGGCCCTACCACATGATCCTGCTGGTGAAGAACCACACGGGCCTGAAGAACCTGTACCGGCTCGTCTCCGCCGGGCACCTGGAGTACTTCTACCGCACGCCCCGCACCCCCAAGAGTCTGCTGAACAAGTACCGGGAGGGCCTGCTGGTGGGCAGCGCCTGCGAGGCCGGCGAGCTGTTCCGGGCCGTGGTGAAGGGCGAGTCCTTTGAGACCCTGTGCAAGATCGCCTCTTACTACGATTATCTGGAGATCCAGCCCATTGGCAACAACATGTTCATGGTCCGCAATGGGGAGACCGACGTGGAGGGCCTGCGGGAATATAACCGCACTATCGTCAAGATTGGCGAGAAGCTGAACAAGCCGGTGGTGGCCACCTGTGACGTCCACTTCAAAGACCCCAAGGACGCGGATTACCGGCGGGTCATTATGGGCAGCCGGGGCTTCGACGACGCGGACCAGCAGGCGCCCCTGTACATGCGCACTACTCCGGAAATGCTCAAGGAGTTTGCTTACCTGGGAGAGGAGAAAGCCTATGAGGTGGTGGTGAAGAACCCCAACAAGATCGCCGATATGATCGACTCCATCCGCCCGGTGCCTATGGGCAACTTCCCGCCTTTCATCGAGGGGGCTGAGGAGCAGCTGGTGTCCATCACCTGGGAGCGGGCCAAGAAAAAATACGGCGACCCCCTGCCCCAGATCGTCCAGCAGCGGCTGGAGAAGGAGCTGAATTCCATTGTGAAGCACGGCTTCTCCGTGCTGTATATGACCGCCCAGAAGCTGGTGGCCGACAGCGAGGCCCACGGCTATCTGGTGGGCTCCCGAGGGTCCGTGGGTTCCTCCCTGGTGGCCAGCATGTCCGGCATCTCCGAGGTGAACCCCTTGGCGCCCCATTATGTGTGCCCCAAGTGCTGTCACAGCGAGTTTTTCACCGATGGCACCATCGACTCCGGCTTTGACCTGCCCCCCAAGGACTGCCCGGACTGCGGCACTCCCATGGACCGGGACGGCCACACCATCCCCTTCGAGACCTTCCTGGGCTTCGACGGCGACAAGGTGCCCGATATCGACCTGAACTTCTCCGGCGAGTACCAGTCCGGCGCCCACCGGTACACCGAGGTGCTCTTCGGCCGGGACAACGTGTTCAAGGCGGGCACCATCGGCACCGTGGCGGATAAGACGGCTATTGGCTATGTGCGCAAGTACGCGGAGCAGAAGGGCATCACCCTGCACAAGGCAGAGGAAAAGCGGCTGGCTCTGGGATGCACGGGCATCAAGCGCACCACTGGCCAGCACCCCGGCGGCATGATCGTCATTCCCCGGGGCATGGAGGTCTACGATTTCTGCCCCGTGCAGCACCCTGCCAACGACCAGAAAAACAGCAACATCACCACCCACTTTGACTTCCACTCCATCCACGACAACGTGTGTAAGCTGGACGAGCTGGGACACGATGTGCCCACCATCTACCGCTATCTGGAGGACTACACCGGTATCCCGGTGATGGATGTCTCTATGAGCGACCCGGAGGTGATGAGCCTGTTCAACTCTCCGGCTGCTTTGGGGGTTACCGAGGAGGACCTGGGCGGCATCCGCACAGGCACCTTGTCCCTGCCAGAGCTGGGCACCAACTTTGTCCGTGGCATGCTGGAGGAGTCCCACCCCACCAAGTTTTCCGACCTGCTGCAGATTTCCGGCCTGTCCCACGGCACAGACGTGTGGCTGGGCAACGCCCAGGAGCTGATCCAGGCGGGCACCTGCACCATTTCCGAAGTGATTGGTACCCGGGACAGTATTATGACCTACCTGATGAACAAGGGCCTGCAGCCTAAAATGGCCTTTAAGATCATGGAGATCGTCCGAAAGGGCAAGGCCACCAAACTGCTGACGCAGGAACATATCCAGGCCATGAAGGAGCACGACGTGCCCCAGTGGTACATCGACTCCTGCTTTAAAATCAAGTACATGTTCCCCAAGGCCCACGCGGCTGCCTACATGATTTCCGCCCTGCGGCTGGGCTGGTACAAAGTGCACCGGCCCCTGGAGTACTACGCCGCTTACTTCACTGTGCGCAGCGATGACTTCGACGGCGCCACCGCCATCAAAGGCAAAGAAGCCGTCTTTCGCAAAATGAAAGATCTGGATGTGAAGATCAAGAACCGGGAGGCCTCTCCCAAAGAGGAGGGCGAGTTCGGCACCCTGCAGATCATCAACGAGATGTTGGCCCGGGGCATCGCCCTGCGCCCTGTGGACCTGTATAAGTCCGAGGCCAAAAGGTTTGTGGTGGAGGACGGCCAGATCCGCCTGCCCTTCTCCTCTTTGGCGGGCGTGGGAGAATCCGCCGCCTTCAGCCTGCGAGAGGCCCGGGACGAGGGGGGAGAGTACATCTCCATCGACGATGTGCAGGCCAGGGCCAAGGTTTCCAGCGCCGTCATCGACACCCTGCGGGAGGCGGGCTCGCTTTCCGGCCTGCCGGAGAGCAGCCAGACCACCTTGTTTTAAGGCTTGACAAAAGTTTATTTATACATTATCATAGTAGCACGCTAAAGTGAAGAAAGGGGGAGGCCCGCTCTTCCCGTCCAGGGGAGGAGCGGGCCGTCTGCTTGGATGAAGACATACAGCAAAATTACACCGGAGGGCGCCCGGGACCTGCTTTTTGAGGAGTGCCGCGCCCGCCGGGAGGTGCAAGAAAAGCTCTCCCGGGTGTTCGGCCTGCGGGGCTACCGGGAGGTCATCACCCCCGGGCTGGAGTATTTCGACGTGTTTAACCTGCCGGGCACGGCCATCCCCCAGCAGGAGATGTACAAGTGCACGGACAACCACGGCCGGCTCATTGTGTTCCGTCCGGACAGCACCCTGCCCATTGCCCGCATGGCGGCCTCCCGCCTGCAGGGCCACCGGAAGCCCCTGCGGTTCTTTTACAGCCAGACCATCTACCGAAACCGGCCCGATTTGTCCGGCCGCAGCGATGAATCCGCGCAGATGGGCATTGAACTCATGGGGGCAGGAGGGCTGCGGGCGGACCTGGAGGTCATTGCCCTTGCGGTAGAGGCCCTCTCTGCCTGTGCGCCGGACTTCCGCATGGAGATCGGCCACGCCCGGTTCTTCCAGGTGCTGGCGGACCAGCTGCCTCTGTCCGCCGCCGCCCAAGAGGAGCTGCGGGCCACCATCGAGTCCAAAAACTATGCCGCCCTTTCTGAGCTGCTGGACCCCCTGGGGGACCTGCCCGCCGCCAAGGCCATGGCCCAGCTGCCCCGGCTGTTCGGCGGGGAGGAGGCCCTTTCCCAGGCGGAGGAGTGGTTCCAGGATGGGGAGGCCCGGGAAACTTTGGAATACCTGAAAGGGCTGTACCAGGCCTTGGGCCAGCTGGGGCTGGGGGACCGGCTCATGGTGGACTTGGGCCTGGTGCAGCGCAACGACTATTACACCGGCGTGGTGTTCTCTGCCTACGTCCACCAGCACGGGGACGCGGTGCTCATGGGCGGCCGGTACGACAGCCTGTGCCAGAACTTTGGGGACCCCATGCCCGCCGTGGGCTTCTCCCTGGATTTGGACGCTGTGGCGGATCTAAACGCCGCAGCCCTGGAGGGGGAGGCCCCCGCCCAGGCGCTGGTCTACGGGGAGCCAGGCTGCGAGATGCAGGCCCAAAAGCTGGCAGGCTCCCTGGCGAACCAGGGGGTCTTGTGCGAGGCCTCCGTTTTTGAGAGCCTGGAGGAGACCCTCCGTTACGCTCAGGCCGCGGGCATCCCCAAGGTGCTGCGGGTGGGTGCAGAGACAGAGGAAATCTTACTTTCAGAAGGGGGGAAGGCCTGATGCAGCCGCTTCGCATCGCGTTGACCAAGGGCCGGCTGGAGAAGTCCACTGTGGCCCTGCTGGAGCAGACCGGCATGGATTGCTCCCAGCTGCGGGATAAGGGCCGCCGGCTCATCCTGCCGGTGGGGGACGGCTCCCTCCAGGCGGTGCTGGCCAAGGCCGCCGACGTCATCACCTATGTGGAGCACGGCGTGTGCGACATGGGGGTGGTGGGCAAGGACACCATCATGGAGAACGGCAGCCGTTTTTTTGAGATTTTGGATTTGGGCTTTGGCCGGTGCGGCTTTGCCCTGGCCGCCCCCAAGGGCTCGGATTTTTACGGCGGCTACCGGGTGAAGACCGTGGCCACCAAATATCCCAACGTGGCCCGCCGTTTTTTCGAGGGCAAGCAGATGGATGTGCGCATCATCAAGATCGAGGGCTCGGTGGAGCTGGCGCCCCTGCTGGGCCTTTCCGACGGCATTGTGGACATAGTGGAGACCGGGGCCACCCTACGGGAAAACGGCCTGGAGGTCATCGAGCGGGTGGCGGATGTGTCTGCCCGGCTCATCGTCAACGCCGCCAGCCTGAAGCTGCGCAAACGGGAGATTGAGGCCCTGGCCGCCCGGCTGGAGCGAGAGATAAAGAAGGGGGAGCAGTGACATGATCAAAGTGGTACAGGGGGACCGGCAGACCTGCCAGTCTTTTGTGGAGGATTTGAAGAGCCGGGTGGGGCAGACCTCCCCGGAGATCGAGCAGTCCGTGCGGGAGATTATCGAAGCCGTCCGCACCGGTGGGGACCGGGCAGTGAAGGAATTCTCCAAAAAATTTGACGGCTGGACCCCCGAGAGCCTGGAGCTCTCCCGCGGGGAATTGGAGGCGGCTGTAGAGGAGTGCGACCCTCAGTTCATCGCCTCCCTGAGGAAAGCGACGGAGAACATCCGGGCCTTTCACCAGCGGCAGAAGCAGCAGAGCCGCATTGACCCCCTGCCAAACGGGGTTATCACCGGGCAGCGGGTGCGGGGCCTGCACCGGGTGGGGGTCTACGTCCCCGGCGGCACGGCGGGCTACCCCTCCTCCGTGCTGATGAACGTCATCCCCGCCCAGGTGGCCCAGGTGGGGGAGATAGTCATGGCCACCCCGCCGGGCCGCACCGGCAGGCCGGACCCCAATATCCTGGCCGCCGCCTATGTGGCCGGGGTGGACCGGGTGTTCCTCATGGGCGGGGCCCAGGCAGTGGCCGCCCTGGCCCTGGGCACGGAGAGCGTGCCCCAGGTGGACAAGATTGTGGGGCCGGGGAACATCTTTGTAGCCACGGCCAAAAAGCAGCTGTACGGCGTGGTGGATATCGACATGATCGCCGGCCCCAGCGAGATCCTCATTGTGGCGGATGAAAGCGCCAGCCCCAAGTTTTTGGCCGCGGACCTGATGAGCCAGGCCGAGCACGACCGCATGGCCTCGGCCATCCTCATCACCCCCAGCCGGGAGCTTGCCGGACAGACGGTGGAGGAGCTGTACCGGCAGATGGAGTACCTCTCCCGCAAGGACATCATCCAGGAGTCGTTGGACCGGTTTGGCGGGGTCATTGTCTGCGAGAGCATGGAGGAGGCCGTGGACTTCGCCAACGAGCTGGCCCCCGAGCACCTGGAAATCTGCGTGGACAACCCCTTCTCCTACATTGGCCGGCTGGATAACGCCGGTTCGGTATTCCTGGGGCACTATTCTCCCGAGCCCCTGGGGGACTATTTTGCCGGGCCCAACCATGTGCTGCCCACCGGGGGCACCGCCCGGTTTTTCTCTCCCCTTTCCGTGGATGACTTTATCAAGAAGTCCAGCTTCATCTACTACCCCAAGGAGGAGCTGCAGAAGGCCGCCCCAGACATCATCCGCCTGGCCCAGACCGAGGAGCTGACCGCCCACGCCAATTCCATCCAAGTGCGGGTGGAGGACTGAGGAGGCGCCCATGTTTCTGCTAAACGATAAAATCAAGGACTTAAAGCCCTATGACCCGGAGATGGGGGACACCCCTGTCCACCTGGATGCCAACGAGTCCTTCCTGCCCCTGCCCGCCTCCCTTTTGGCGGAGCTGGCGGCTGCTCTGCCCCAGGTGGCCTTCAACCGCTACCCGGACCCCGCCGCCCGGAAGCTGTGCCAGGCCTTTGCCGCCTATTACGGCGTCCCGGCGGAGAACGTGGCCGCGGGTAATGGTTCCGACGAACTGATCACCGTGCTGTTCACCGGGTTTCTTCAACGGGGGGAGGCCTTCGCCACCCTGGAGCCGGACTTTTCCATGTACGCCTTCAACGGCTATTTGCAGGAGGCCCGCCACGTCCCCATCCCCAAGGGGGAGGACTACGCCATCGACGTGGATTCCACCGTGGAAACCTGCCAGCGGGAGGGGGTAAAGCTGCTCATTTTCAGCAACCCGGGCAACCCCACCTCCATCGTCTGTCCCCGGGAGGAGGTGCGCCGTCTCATCCGGGGCCTGCCAGATACCCTGGTGGTGCTGGATGAGGCCTACATGGATTTCTCCGATCAAAGCCTGCTGCCGGAGTTCCAAGAGTACGGCAATCTGCTTATCCTGCGCACCTGCTCCAAGGCCTTTGGCATGGCGGGGCTGCGGCTGGGATTTGCCGTGGGCCGGAAAGAGCTGGTGGACGCGGTGAAGGCCGTCAAGTCCCCTTACAATGTAAACCGCCTGTCCCAGGCCCTGGGAACTCTGGTGCTGGAGCATCCTCCTCTGCTGGGGGAGGCCCTGGAGACCATTCTGGCCTCTAAGAAGCAGCTGGTAGAGGGGCTGGAGGCCCTGTTAAAGGAGTTTCCCAGCCGGTTCACCCTGCTGCCCAGCGCCACGAACTTTGCCAGCCTGCGCCTGCCCGACGGGGAGGCCCTTCGCCGCTTTTTGGAGGAGCAGGGCATCTCGGTGCGGTATACCGCCGGGCTGGTGCGCATCACTTGTGGGACGCCGGAGGAAAACCGGGCTGTCCTGGGGGAGATAGCCAGCTATTTCGCCGCCGCCCCGGCGGCTGAGGAGGGAAGATGATGGAACGCTACGCTTCCATGCACCGAAAGACCAACGAGACCGAAGTCACCCTAGAGCTCTGCCTGGATGGAGGGGAGCGCAGCGTCTCTACCGGTGTGGGCTTTTTTGACCACATGCTCACTGCCTTCGCTGTCCACGGGGGCTTTGGCCTGAAGGTGAAGACTGTGGGCGACTGGGAGGTGGACTGCCACCACACCGTGGAGGACACGGGCATTGTGCTGGGCAAGGCCTTTGCCGACGCCCTGCCCACCAAGCGGGGCATCAAACGGTTCGGGCACTCTTTTATCCCCATGGATGAGGCCATGGCCTTTGCTGCGGTGGACATCAGCGGCCGGCCCTTCCTGGTGTTTTCTGGGGAGTTCCCCCAGGAGCGGGTGGGGGACTTTGACACCTGCATGACCGAGGAGTTCTTTCGGGCTTTCGCTACAAACGCCGGCATCACCCTGCACTTGAAGTGCGAATACGGGAAGAATTCCCACCACATGATCGAGGCCCTGTTCAAGGCGGCGGCTCACGCCCTGCGGGATGCCGCGGCCCAGGAGGAGGGAGATGTGCTGCTCTCCTCCAAGGGAGTGCTGTAAAGCCCTGGACGGCCCCGCCGGGGTGTGCTATAATAAAAAAAGAAGTTCGAGCCTGCAAGCTCCCGGACCGGGGGCTTGTTTGCGGTTTACGCCAAGCGAGAGGGGAGAAAATGTATGATCTTACTGCCTGCCATCGACCTGCATGAGGGAAAATGCGTCCGCCTGTTCCGGGGAGATTATGGCACCGCCGAGGTGGTGGCGCCCGATCCGCTGACCACGGCCCTGCACTTTCAGGAGCAGGGGGCCCGCTGGCTTCACATGGTAGACCTGGACGGCGCCAAGGATGGCAAGCCCCAGAACCAGCAGCTGATTTTCGATGTGGTGGAGAACACGGACCTCCTGGTGGAAGTGGGCGGGGGAATCCGTGACATGGGCACCGTGGAATATTATCTGGAGCGGGGCGTCAGCCGGGTGATCCTGGGCTCTGCCGCACTGCGGGACCCCGAGTTCGTCCGGGAGGCGGTGAAGCGCCACGGCAAACACATCGCCGTAGGGATCGACGCCTTGGACGGCAAGGTGGCTGCCGAAGGGTGGCTGGAGCAGAGCCAGGTGGACTATGTGGACTTTGCCAGGGAGATGGAATCCCTGGGGGTGCAGTACCTGATCTGCACGGATATCCACCAGGATGGCACCATGAATGGCCCCAACCTGGTGATGCTGGACAGATTGAACCGGGCGGTGCACTGCCACATCATTGCCAGCGGCGGGGTCTCCAGCCTGCTGGATATTGTCAGCCTCTATGACCTGGGGCTGTATGGCGCCATTGCCGGAAAGTCCCTGTACACCGGCGCCCTGGATCTGCGCACCGCCATCATCGCCTGCCACAAAATTTCCGGGAAATGGGCGGCGGGGGATATGCCCGATGATGAGCTGGACCTGTACTTTACCAAGTCGGACTTGATCCCCGCCATCATCCAGGATGACGATACCAATGAGGTGCTGATGCTGGCCTACATGAACCGGGAGTCTTTCCGCAAGTCCCTAGAGACGGGCTATACCTGGTTTTACAGCCGCAGCCGCAAGACCCTGTGGAATAAAGGGGAGACCTCGGGCCACACCCAGAAAATCGTCAGCGTCTTTTCCGACTGCGACGATGACACCCTGCTCATCCGGGTAAAGCAGAAGGGCCCTGCCTGCCACACCGGCAGCCACAGCTGTTTCTTCAAGCGCCTGCGGGGCGAGGACACACCGAAAGGGGAGTAAACCATGGATATTTTGCACGAGCTGTACCAGACGGTGGAAGGCCGCCGCCAGGAGAAGCAGGAGGGGTCTTACACCTGCTACCTCTTTGAGAAGGGCCTGGACAAAATTTTGAAAAAGTGCGGCGAGGAGTGCAGCGAGGTCATCATCGCAGCCAAAAACGGCAAGCAGGAGGACACCGTGGGCGAGCTTGCCGATTTGCTGTACCACCTGACGGTGCTCATGGTCAACGAGGGCATCCCCTTTGAGGCCGTGGAACAGGAACTGGCCCGCCGCCACCAGAAGCAGGGCAATTTAAAGCAGTTCCACCAAGTGGACAAGAACACCTGAGGGGGCGCTTATGGACCGCGAGCAGCTTTTGGCCCAGTGGAAAGAAGAGGAAGGCCGAGGCATGACTGGCTGGGATTTCTCCCACATTGAAGGCCGGTACACCGTGGAACCCCTGCCTTGGGACTACTCCCAAGTGGTGAAGGAGTTTCTGCGGCCTGGGGTGCGCCTGCTGGATATGGGCACCGGGGGCGGGGAATTTCTCCTCACTCTGGGCCACCCTTACGCCCTCACCAGCGTCACAGAGGGCTGGGCCCCCAACCTGGTCCTGTGCAAAAAGCGCCTGGAGCCCCTGGGCGTCACTGTCCGGGAGTACGACAGCGAGAAGGGCCAGCCCATGCCCTTCTCGGGCGACAGCTTCGACCTGGTCATCAACCGCCACGAGAGCTACGACCTTTCAGAGGTCCGCCGGGTGCTGAAGAAAAACGGCTTTTTCGTCACCCAGCAGGTGGGGGGCGAAAACGACCTGCCCTTGGTGCGCCGGCTGTGCCCCGGCTTCCCTGGAGGATTTGTGGGCTTCAACCTGGAAAATGAGCTGCCCCGGTTCCGCCAGGCGGGCTTCCGGGTAATGCGCAGCAATCAGGCCTATCTGGAAAGCCGGTTCCGGGACGTGGGCGCCGTGGTGTTCCAAGCCAGCGTGTGCCCCTGGGAGTTTCCGGGTTTTTCTGTGGAAAACAGCCAAGAGGCTCTGTTCCAGATGCAGGAGCAGGTGGAGCGCCTGGGCTTTGTGCCCAATTTGGAGCACCGTTTCCTGATCGTGGCGAAGAATAGAAAGTGAGGGAGCGCTGTGCAGGTCCGTGAAATCCAAAGGGACGAGCTGCCCCAGCTGCTGGCCCTGTACCGCTACCTCCACCCGGAGGGCTGGCTGGAGGAGGGCCCTGACGCCCAGAAGATTTGGCAGGCCATCCAGGCCGTTCCGGACTATCACATTGTGGTGGCGGAAGAGGAGGGAGAGCTGGTTTCCACCTGTACCCTGCTCATCGTCCCCAACTTGACCCACCTGGGCCGGCCCTACGGTCTGATTGAGAACGTGGTGACTCACCCGGCTCACCGGGGCAAGGGCCTGGCCACCGGCTGCCTGAATCTTGCCCGGCAGCTGGCCCGGGAGCAGGGCTGCTACAAGCTGATGCTGATGACCGGCAGCAAGCGGCAATCCACCCTGCGCTTCTACGAAAGGGCGGGCTACCGCTCAGACGTAAAGACGGCCTTCCTTCAGTGGCTGTAACAAAACAAGCGTCCCTTCTGGGACGCTTGGACTCATACCCTCTAGAACGGGAAACGGCATGGCGGACGCTGTGCCGTTTTTTGCTGCCTCATCCCACCTGCAGGCCCTTCTCCTCTGCCAGGCGGCGTCCCCGCTCCGCCGCTTGGGTGCTCTCCAGCAGCACATCTTCCGGAGTGGTGCGGGGATTGATGGCGCATAGCCGCAGCACGGTGCGGCCCCGCAGCTGGGTGGTGTATACCTGGGCAAAGCCGGTGGCCGTCACTTCTCTGGCCATCTCCTGGTTTATCTGGTCCCAGGTGGCATCCGGCGCCTCCTTGCTGGGGGCGAACCGGAAGTTGACAATGCCAAAGTGGGCGGGAGAGACCACCTGCCACTCTGGGTTGCCCTCCAGCCGTTCCTGGGCCGCCAGGGCCAGTAGTCCATCACCTCTTGGGGATCGGGCTGGCGGATGGGCCGGTCCGGCAGGGTGTTGGAAAATTCCACCGCCCGGCGGACAAAGTCCTCCATCAGCCGGCCAATGTGCTGGTTCTGTTCTTCGATTGTCTCACGCATGAGAGCCGCCTCCTTGACTTTCTTCGACTGTCATGCTACCATAAAAAATTGGAATTGTAAAATTCATAGATTTCATAAATGCGTTCAATTTTTTTGAAGGGTGGTCCCATGGAACTGCGAAATCTTATCTCATTTATCCGGGCGGCAGAGCTGCAGAGCTTTTCCAAAACAGCCGAGCAGCTAGGCTATTCCCAGTCCGCTGTCACCATGCAGCTTAAGCAGCTGGAGGAGGAGCTGGGTATCCCCTTGTTCGAGCGCATCGGCAAGCGGGTCAAGCTCACCCAGGCGGGGGAGCGGTTCCTGCCCCGGGCGCTGGAGGTGTTGGAGGCTGTGGGCCGGGCCCAGCAGGTGGCCCAAGAGCCAGAGCGGCCGGGGGGCAGGCTGCGCATCGGCACCTGCCAGTCCCTGGTCAGCGGCCTGCTGCCCCCGGTGATGCGGGAGCTGAGCCGCCTGAGCCCCCAGGCGGAGGTGACCACCTGCACTGCCCTGATGCCGGATTTGCTGCAAATGCTGCGGCAAAACGACGTGGATCTGCTGCTTTTCTTAGACCAGCAGCTCTATTACCCCGAGTGGGTGAAGGTGGCCCAGCGGCCAGAACCCATCCACTTTGTGGCTTCCTCCGCCTCCCCCTTGGCGGGGATGGAATCCATCCCCCTGGAGCGCCTGCTGCAAGAACCCCTGTACCTGACGGAGAAGGGCATCAGCTACCGGTACGCCGTGGAGCAGTTCTTGGCGGAACAGGGGCGGGAGCTGCGCCCCTTCTGGGAGGTGGGCGGCACTGATGTCATCACCCGGTTCCTGCTGGAGGGTGAGGGCATCTCCCTGCTGCCGGAGTTCGTGGTGCGGGAGCATCTGGAGAAGGGGGAGCTGGTGGTGCTGCACCCCCAATGCCCGCCCATCCTCATGTGGAGCCAGCTGGTATACCATCGGAACAAGTACGTCACCACCCTGATGGCCCTGTTCCTGGATTTGATGAAGCAGCGCCTTCAGGGGGAGGAAGCGTGAAAAAAGCTCTTCCCGCCCGCAATGGGCAGGAAGAGCTTTTCACTTTAGGAATGGCAGAAAGATCAGGGCTCCCGCTCCAGCAGCTTGGCCACCGCCTGGATGTTCCGCCGCTCCACGTCCTTCAGGCGCTGGGCCTTTTGGCGCAGCGCCTCTCGCTGAGGCAGGGAGGCCACGGCCTGGTCCACCGCCTGCTCCAAGTCCTGGGCGGTCACGTCCTTCAGGTCAATGCAGGTTCCGGCCTCCAGGTACTTCAGGAAGGAACCGATCTTGGGGTCGTAGCTCACCCCCACCAGGGGCGCCCCGCTTAAAGAGGAGAAGATCAGCCCGTGCAGCCGCATGGAGACCACCACATCCATGCGCCCCAGCACCCCGATGAGCAGCTCGGGTTCTGCTCCGTCATCCAAAATGTGGTAGGGAGCTTTCATGTATGGAACCACTTTTTGGGCGGCACTGCTGTCATGGAAGATGTTCAAGGAGAGGAACACCGGCGTCAGCCCATACCGCTGGTAGGCGTAGTCAGCGCAGGCGGCAAAGGCAGCGGCTTTCTCCTCAAAGCCGTACCAGGTGCGCAGCATAAAGCAGATGGTGGGGGCGCCTTTCTCCAGGCCGTGGCGGCTGAGGTAGGCGTCCACATCCAAATCGGGGGAGGGGGGCAGCACCAGGGCTGGGTCAGAGCTGAGGAGGATCTCTGGCCGCCGCACCCCAAAGCTTTCCAGCTCCTTCATAGAGTCCGTCTCCCGCAGGGTGATGGTGTCCACTGAACGGTCCAGCACCCTTTTTACCAGGCGGATGTTCTTCTTCCCCGTCACCGGGCCGATGCCGCAGCCGTACATATCCACCTTGTTCCCCAGCAGCTTGGCCAGCCGCAGGGTGAACAGGTAGTACCAAAGGCTGCGCCAGCTGGTGGCGTTCTGGATGAGGGTGCCGCCGCCATTGATATACAGCACAGACTTACGCATGGCGGCCACCATCTTGGGCAGGTTAAAGGTGTAGATGGAACCCACCCGGTACCGCTTCTTAATGCTTTGGGTGTTCTTGGCCAGCACGGTGATGGGCATGGCGTTGTCCAGCTCCTGCACAGAGCGGATGATGGATTTCAAAATGGCATCGTCTCCGGCGTTGCCGTAGCCGTAGGCCCCGCAGATTACCGCCCCATCCCGCTTGCGGGACTTCTGCCGGGCGTCCCGCTTCAAGATGCTCTCATAGATCTCCAGCTGGTGCTCCACCATCCGGTCAATGGAGAACTCCCGGCTGGCCTTTTCGTAGATACGCTCTCCAAAGGTCTCCCGCAGCTCTCTGTTTTGAGAGAGGGCCAGCAAGTGCTGGGCCAGCTGCTTCTCGTCCCCCGGCTCAAAAGTCAGGCCGTTGACCCCGTCGTCAATGAGCACCGGCACGCCCCCTACCTTAGAGGCGATGGTGGCCTTGTGCATCCGGGTGCCCTCCGTGAGGGAATAGGGGAAGGTCTCCGAAATGGAGGTGAGCAGGTTGATGTCGATGGCGTTGTAAAACGAGTTTACATCGTCCAGCCATCCGGCAAAGCACACCTTGCCCGCAAGGCCCAGGTCTTTGGCCATGTTTTCCAGCTTCTGCCGGTCCTCCCCGTCTCCGCCGATGAGCAGCTTCAGGTGGGGGTCCTTTTCGCTGGCAATCTTCATGGCCCGCAGCAGGGTGGGCACGTCCTTCACCGGGGAGAGCCGCACCGCAATGCCCGCGATGACATCCCCAGGCTCCCACTCCATGCCCACGCTTTGCAGGAACTCCTCCTTGGGCACGGGGTGGATGGGGGTTTTGAAGTCGATGCCGTTGTAAATGGTGTAAATGCGGTCCGCCGGGAACCCCCGCTCAATGAGGATGTCCGTCATGGGGTCGGAGACGCCGATGTAAAAGTTCACCCGCCGCAGGGCCACCATGTTGGTGGTGCCGTAAGAGAGCCTTGCCACCGGCCGGCCCAGGTAATCCAGGCGGTAGTCGCTGTGCACCGTGGTGACCACCGGGGCCCCCAGGTGCTTTTTCACCAGGTTGCCCATCAGGTTGCCCCGGGCGCCGTGGCAGTGGATGATGTCCACCTTCTGCCCGGCCAGGCGGCGCTTCAGCTCCCGCAGGCCCACCACCGGGTTTCCAGACTCGATCACTTCAATGGGAATGCCCATTTTCGCCGCGTCCTCAGAGAAATCCCCCTTGCGGAAGCAGAACAGCTGGGCGTCGATGGACTGGTTCAGCTCTTTTAACAAGTTTAAAACGTGGGTCTTGGCACCGCCAGTGTCGCCGCCGCCAATCAGGTGGATCACACGCATGAAGTCACGTCCCTTTTTTACAAAGAATAGTTTATCCCAAAGAACCCGCCGGGGGCGTTACTGCCCCGGCATGGCGGCAAATTCCGGCAGGAACCACACGTCCCCGGCGGTGAACTCCCGCCCGTCCAGGTATTGGAGCAGACCCCCGTCCGTTTGAAAGTCAAACCGCAGCTTATAGGAGTACAGTGCCTGATAGGGGAAGCCGCTCTTCTTGTTTACCGCGTTTTTGCCGTACTTGCCGTCCCCGGCCAGGGGGTGCCCAATGGAGGCAAAGTGGGCCCGGATCTGGTGGGTGCGGCCGGTTAAGAGCTCCACCTCCACCAGGGAGAAGTCCCGCCGTTCCTCCAGCACCCGGTAGCGGGTGCGGATGGTCTTGGCCCCTTCTTTGGGCCGCTGGGAGATGTACACCCGGTTTTGGGCCTCGTTCTTCTCCAAATAGCCGGAGAGGGTGGCCTCCCTCTCCTTGAGATGGCCGCACACCACGCACAGGTAGAACTTGTGCAGCTCCCGGTCCTTCACCTTCTGGTTCAAGATGCGCAGGGCCTCGGCGTTTTTCGCCGCCATGACGATGCCCCCCGTGTTCCGGTCGATACGGTTGACCAGGGCCGGGGCAAAGGCGTTCTCCGCCTTGGGATCGTACTCCCCCTTGTCATAGAGGTAGTGCTGTACCCGGGCGATCAGGGAGTCAAAGTGGTAGTTCTCGTCCGGATGGACGATGAGCCCCGGCTTCTTGTCCAGCAGCATCACGTTCCCGTCCTCGTAGAGGATGGAGAGCTTTTTGGGGGCCTTTAAAAAATCCTCCGGGCGCTCCTCCTTTTGCAGGAAGTCGTCCTTTAAAAACAGGGAGACCACATCCCCCTCCTGCAGCCGCTGGGAGCTTTCACAGCGTTTGCCGTTCACCTTGACATCCTTCTTGCGGACAGCCTTGTACAGCATGGATTGGGGCAGGTTGGGGTAGGTCTTGGTCAGGAACTTGTCCAGCCGCTGGCCCCCGTCATTTTTTCCAATGGTCACTTCCACTCTGGGCATAGAACGCTCCTTTCAGGGCTTGCTCCCGCGGTTTTTGGGGGCAGCCCGGCGCAGGGTGAAGAAAAAGGTGGGAAGCGACAGCACAATGCCAATGCCCAGGGCAATGGCAATGGCGATCTTTATGGTCTCCAGGCCTTTGTCCAGGGCCAGGGAGTTGTCGCTCATGAACAAGTGGTAACCGGTGTAATAGATGCCGGCCCCCGGCACCAGGGGGAAGATGCCCGTAATCAGGAAGATGGTCACCGGGGCCCTGCGCCAAAAAGCGAACACGCGGGAGAACCAGGCCAGGGCCACTGTGGCAAAGAAAGAGGCCGCCACCACCCCAGTGTTCAGATGCATGCAGACGAGATACACCAGCCAGCCCACGCCCCCGGTAAAGCCGCAGCAAAGCCATTCCTTTTTGGGGGTGTGGAAGATGATGGCAAAGGCAATGGTAGAGACAAAAGCCACGGCCGTTTGGAACAGCCAGTTGAAAAGGGTGGGAAGATCTATCACAGCAGGGCACCTCCTGTCAAAAGGGAAAGCACCTTGACTACCACACCTACGCCCATGGCGATGCAACCCCCTACCAGCACGGCGTCCAGCATGCGGATGGCCCCGCTCAAGTAGTCCCCGTGGAAGAAATCCCGGATGGAGGTGGTCAGGGCCACGCCGGGCACCAGCCGGATGATGGAACCGATGATGATTTTATCCATGCTGTGGCCTACGCCGAAGAACAGCAGCAGGGCGCCGCACAGCGTCACCAGGGCGCTGGCGGAGAGGTTGGTCAAAAACTTGGACATGCCATGGCCCTCTACCCAGCGGAGGTAAGGCTCTAGCGCCAGGCCGCAGAGAAAGGCGGTGAGAGCGTCAAAACCGTCCCCGCCGAACAGATAGCTGAAGCAGGCGCTTCCAACGCCACAGGCCAAGGTGGCCAGGGGCAGGGGAAAATAGGGCGTTTTCTGGATCTGCTTTAAAATCCGGAAGGACTCCTCCACCGTGTGACGCCCCTCGGCAATCTCCCGGGAGAGCTGGTTTACGGCGCTGATGCGGCCTAAATGGGTGGTGGTGCTGGGAATGTGCTTGAGCTCTACTGAGTGCTCGACGCCCTTTTCCGTGCCCACGGCAAAGATGGCGTTTGTCAGCACATAGACGTTGAATTTTTCCGCGTGATAGGCCGCGGCCACCCGCTCCATAGTCTCCTGCACCCGGGAGATTTCCGCCCCGCTGCGCAAGAGAGTCTCTCCCATTTGAAAGGAAAGCTCTAAAATACTGGTTTCTTCGCCCATGAACGCCCTCTTTTCCGCAAAAGCTCTTATCTTATCTATGGTAATCGAACTGGCCCGCTCTGTCAACCGCCCGAAGGGAAAGTTTTCCTTCCTGCCAGTTTTGCGCCGGGGCCTTTGCTGTCCTTTTTGGAATATTTGTCGAATTTTGTCTTTTTTTCTTTCTTATTGCCCACTGCTGTGCTACAATGGAAAAAACTGGGGTGAATTTTGGAGAGGAGGGTGCGGCCATGGGGCATGTTCAGAAGCTCTCAACCTTCCTTTTTGTCTTGGCCTTGGCGCTTTTGTGGGGCGGAAGCGTCCGGGCGGCCAGCTTTTCCGCCAGCCTCAGCGTGGAGGAGGGGCGTCCTGGAACCCCGGTGGAGGCTCGGTTCTTTTATAATGGAACCCTCTCCGGTGTGGCGGCCCTGCGGATCCGGCTGGAATATGACCCAGAGGTTCTGCGCTTCCAGGAGGTACAGTATGGGGACCAGCTGGAAAAGGGAGAGGCCGCCACAAAGAATGAGGATGGGGTCCTCTCAACGGTGGTTACCCTGCCTGGGGAGGAAACCTCTCTGGACATTGGGGATTTGCTGGTGTGCAGCTTTCTGGTCCGCGGGGACGCGCCGCTGGAGAAGACCCTTTTGCGCGCCTCCGTATTCCAGGTGGTGGATGGAAATTCCGAACCTGTCCAGGAGGGGATGGAAACAGAATTGGCCCTCCAGGTGCTCCCGCCGCCCAGCACAGACGCCCGGCTGCTGTCCCTTGTGCCGGAGACGGGCCAGCTTACCCCTGCTTTCCATCCAGAGGTTCTGGAGTACCGCCTCTCAGTTCCCTTTGAAGTCACGTCCATGACCTTTGCCGCCCAGCCCGCAACAGGCGCTTCCTGCCGGGTGAACCGGGAAAGCCTGGGCGCTGGCGGGAGCGACACGTTGTTTCGCATTACCGTCACGGCGGAGGACGGGGAATCCCAGCGGGTATATCAGGTGACGGTTCACCGCCAGGAAAAGGAGGAAGAGCCGGAGCTCAGCCAGGACACTCGGCTGCTTTCCCTCCTTCCAGAGACGGGGCAGCTTGTCCCGGAATTTGAACCGGGAATTCTGGAATACAGCCTCACCGTCCCCTATGAGGTCACCGCCATGACCTTTTCCGCCCAGCCGGCGGAGGGGGCGTCCTGCCGGGTGAACCGGAAAAACCTGGGGGCTGGCGGCAGTGCCACCCTGTTCCTGCTCACTGTCACAGCCGAGGATGGGGAATCCAAGCGGGTTTACCAGGTGACTGTCCACCGGCAGGAGAAGGAGGAAGAGGAAAAGCCAACCCTCAGCCAGGATGCCCGGCTGTTGTCTCTTACCCCAGAGCAAGGGCAGCTTTCCCCGGCCTTTGATCCGGAGGTTTTGGAGTACCGGCTTACGGTGCCTTTTGAAGTGACCACTATGACTTTTGCTGCCCAGCCTGCAGAAGGGGCATCCTACCGGGTGAACCGGAAAAACTTGGGGGCTGGGGGAAGCAGCACCCTTTTCACCCTCACAGTTACCGCGGAGGACGGCACGGCGAAACGCGTCTATCAGGTGACGGTTTACCGGCAGGAGAAGGCGGCCGCTGCCAGCCCGTCGCCCACGAGAACGCCCCCGCCGGTTTCAGTGGGTTCCGCCGGAACCTCCCGCCCATCCTCTTCATCCACAGCCGGGCCCGCCCGGGAGGAGACCCCGGCCCCTGTGCAAAGCGCCCCTGCGGAGGAGGCGTCTGCAGCCCCCGCGTTGGAGCCCGTGCCCGTCATAGAGGAGGAAGGGGGAACGCCGTCCCCTTCCAGCACAGAAGGCGGCTCCGACGGGCTGGTCCTTCAGAGCGGCCGGACCACTTCGCTGCTGCCTGGGCTGCTGGCAGGGGCGCTGTTCCTGCTGGTCTGTTTCCTGTCCGGCCCCATCGCCCGGTGGGTGAACCGGCACTTCCCCGCTTCTGGAAAGGAGCCCCCACAGCAAAGAAAATGAGCCGCGGAAAAGCCGCCCCTCCCTTGCCCATGGGAGAGACGGCTTTTCTGTTCCAGCCGTGTTGGCTCTTTAAGGGTGCTTGCGGCTTTTTTGCAGGCGTTTCTGCACCCGCACATCGTTGCCCAAGAATTCCAGCTTGCCGTAATAGCCTGCAATGCGGGAGGCAAACCGCTCGCTGTACCGGCTTTCCAATTCCTTCAGGGTCAGATTGGTGCTGATAATGGTGGGCCGCTCCGCCAGCATCCGGCTGTTGATGATATTGTAGAGGGCGGCGTTTACATAGGCAGAGGGAAATTCAGTGCCCAGGTCATCCAGAATCAGCAAATCGCACTCGGTCAGCTGGGTGTTGGTGTCGCCCTCTTCCGGGGGTTCCCGGTCAAAGCGTTCCTTTTCCAGGGCCACAGCAAAGCTTTGGGCAGAGCCGTATATCACCCCCATGCCCTTTTCAATGGCCTTTCCCGCAATGGCCAGAGACAGGTGGGTTTTTCCCAGGCCGGTTCCGCCGCGGAACAGCATGCTGGGAGAGTCGGGCCGCAGTTTTTCCCCATAGCTTTGGCAGGCCCGAAAGACCTTTTCCATCTGCCGGTAAACCCGTTCATCCTCCTGGTAATACTCCAAAGAGAAGCTCTCGAAGGTGCAGCTCTCCAATGGGGCGTCCATGCTCAGGCGCTCATAGGCCATGCGCCGCTGCAAGGATTTTAAGCACTGGCACATGCGGCCGTCCACAAAGCCGCTGTCCCGGCAGTTGGAACACTGATACTGCGGGGTTACGTCCTCCTGGCTCAGCCCGTTTTGCGCCAGCAGGCCGTTGTACTCCTCCCGCAGGGCCATACCCCTTTCCTTCATGCGGGTCAGTTCCTGGCGCACGTCCCCGCCGGAGAGCACTGCCCGCGCTGCCCCAGAGGCGTTGCGGGCCATCTCCTCCCGGATTTGCGCGGCCCGGGGGCAGTCCTCAAAAAAGCGCTCCCGGCAGGCGGCGGCCTTTTCCTCGGCCCGGCGGCGGCGGTCCTCCAGCTCTTTGCAGGCCGCCTGGTAGATTTTTACTCCATATCCCATATCTCACAGCTCCTCTGGCAGGTCAAAAAAGCTCATGCGCTCCAGCTCCTCGATATCGTAGCTCTTGCCAGAGCCCCGGTCCTCCCGTTTCCGGGCTTCCAGCTGCTCCAGCTCCCGCAGGTTGCGCACGCCGCTGCGGTGCCAGCCCTCGAGGATTTTATTGATATATCCAGCGCTGAATTTCCCGGTGTTGTCCACGCACCGTTCATAGGCGGCGGTGAGCATTTCTACGGTGAACTTCCACTGGTACACCCAGCGGTAGGCGGCCTCCTCCTCCTTTTTAGAGGGAGAGCGCCGGGGCATTCCCGCTGCGGACTGCACCTTGGCCCAGGCCTGCTGGTGCTCGTCCAGCTCCCGCAGCTTCTGCTCGGCGGCCTCCAAGGTAAAAACTCCGTTGGCGGCCCAGTCCCGGGCCACAGAGTCAATGTAGGCAGTGCCGGTGCGGCCCACGTTTTTGGCGTAATGCAGCAGCATTACCACTACCTCCACAGGCAGGCCATAGTCATCGCAAATGGTCAGCAGGGTGGAGGCCATGGCAGGAGAGAGGGTTTTGCCCAGGGTGTTTTCCGCCTCTTGCATAAGAAAGCGAATCCCCTCTGATTCCCCCATCCGGGCGGCAAGATGCTGTGTGTCCGGCTTTAGCAGGCGCCGCTTGGGGGGCAGGCTGGCAGCTGTTCCGCCGCCTGCCTCTGGCAGCGGGGCAGGCCTATCCTCTGGCTGCGCGGCCTGGACCCACCGGGCAGGGGAGAGCTCGCTTTCCTGGCCGGCAAGCAGCCCCTCCTGCACCCAGTAATCCAGCGCGTCCAAGGCGCTGTCCAAACTCATGCCCAGGGCTTGGGCCAGCAGGTCCGGCTGAACGGCCTCCCCTCCGTGGCGCAGCATCCACAGCAAGACCTGCAGCTGCTCCTTGCCAGCCAGTTTTATATAGCGGTCCACCAGGGCGGTGGGCACAGCGAATACGCTGCTCCAAGGCCCCATATGTAGTGTGTATTCCATGGTTTCCCCTTTCTCTCAAGAGGCAGCCTGCCCCTTTCCTTTAAAAACATAGTATACCACAGAATCCTTCCGGAAAAAAGCGCAAATTCATCTTGACTCCCCTCCTTTTTTCCTGTATAATATCTTAGCGTTCTAAGTGGGGCGGTTTGTGCTACTGTGGCTCAATGGCAGAGCAGCTCACTCGTAATGAGCAGGTCGCTGGTTGTCGCTAAGGGTGAACAACCAGGAAGGAACACGTTGGGCCTTCGGTTGCAGTCTCGATGGGTAGAAAGTAACGAAAATATGAATATGCTGGTGTGGCTCAGTCGGTAGAGCAGCTGATTCGTAATCAGCAGGTCGCTGGTTGTTGCTAAGGGTGAACAACCGGGCAGGAACACATTGGGCCTCCGGTTGCAGCCTTAAAGGGTAGAAAGTAACGGAAATAGGAATATGCTGGAATAGCTCAGTTGGTAGAGCAGCTGATTCGTAATCAGCAGGTCGCGTGTTCAAGTCACGTTTCCAGCTCCATGAAAAAGCCTGGGTACCCGTGTGGTTCCCAGGCTTTTTTGCGTTCCCGGATTATTCTTCTTTCTGTCCGAAAAGCAGGGAAAGAAGGGGACAAAAGGTGCCCCCCCGTGCAGAAAAAAGCTCCGCAAAAGGCCCCTCCGGGCCCTGTGCGGCCCAGGAAGGCGGGTGGGGACGCCAGCTGGGGCTCGGACCCGCAGACGAGAAGAAAGTCCCAAAAACCAAAAATTCTCGGCTTGTTCAAAGCGTGTTTCTAATTTCGACATATCTTGCGTGGCACTGGATGATACAATAAAAATGGCGAAAGCCAATACCATAGCATTCCGGTGAGGTTCACACTCTGTGTGACCTCAGGCATTCATGAGCCCCCCGAATCAACAATCATTCCACTGCGGGTGGATTCCATGAACGTCCACAGTATTTGGCGCTGTGCCGGCAGCGTGGTGTGGCCCTTCCGCGATGCGGAAAGGAAAAAACTTGAACCAAGTAGAAATCTTCTACAACGGTGAGGTAGTATCAGTGCCAAAGGAGGTTGCAGACTTCCTGGAGCAGGATCGGAAACGGGCGGCAGCCCAGGACAAACGGGACGAGAGGCATCTTAGTAAAAGTGAGTTTGAAACGGTGCTGTCCTGTGTGACCAGCTGTGTGTCTGTGGAGGAGACCGTGCTCCGGAGCCTCCAGCTTGAAAATCTGCGGGACGCTGTCAAGGCCCTGCAGGAGGAGGACCAAAAGCTCATCTCCCTCCGCTACGACAGCGAGCTGACCATGGAGGAGATGGGGAAACTCCTCGGTGTCTCCAAAATGGCAGTCTCAAAGCGACTGAAAAAACTTCACCAAACCCTGAAAAGCTCTGTCGTGTGACAGGGCTTTTCGCCCTTTTATGGGGTTGCTAAGTCATTTTCTGGACATGACAGAAAAAGATTGACAAACTCTGCACTGAACGTTATACTATACCTATAAAGTTATTTTTTAGACATGACGAAAGAGGTTGGAAGATGAAACTTGGAGAAGTCGCATTAGTTCGGAGCGGTTTGGTTTTGTCCAGAAAGGCGGCAAAAAGTCCTTCGCCATTCCGATATTCCTTGCTTTCATTGCGGGCCATGAGTGGTGAGGGAGAAATACTTGAAGAAGAGTTGGACGTGTTTCATGCGGCAGAGCTGTTGAAAGAAGAGTATTTGACTCGTCTAGGAGACATTATTGTCCGGCTGAGCGCTCCTTACACAGCTGTGTTGATTGAAAGCAAATGGGAAAACATTGTGGTGTCCTCCAATTTTGTAATCATTCGAGTGGATGCCCAAAGGGTTGTGCCAGAGTACTTAGCTTGGTATTTGAACAGATCCTGGATTAAGCGGAAAATCTACAAGGATAGCTCCAGCAATATGTTAGGGGCTGCAAAATCCGCATTGTTCAGGAAAATGTCTCTCTCTCTGCCTTCTTTGGAAGATCAGTATCGAATTGGCCAGGTGTTTTTATTAGCACGGAAAGAAAGCGCTTTGCTATTCTCCTTGGCAGAGCAGAAGAAAAAGTATTATGAGGACATTTTAGAGCAGATGAACGATAGAACCAGGAGGAATTTGTCATGACTACGAAAAGAGATATTGAGCAGGTGCTTTGGAAAGCTTGTGACAGCTTCCGCGGGAAAATTGACAGCTCTCGCTATAAAGATTATATTTTATCCATGTTGTTTGTAAAATATCTCAGCGATGTGGCTCAGGAAAAGAAAGAAAATTATATCAAACAATACGAGGGAGATATGCGCCGTGTGGAGCGAGCTATGAACCGGGAGCGGTTTGCTATGGATGAGGACTCCACGTTCGACTACCTTTATCAGAACCGGAATGATCCGGAAATCGGTCAAAAAATCAATGTGGCGCTTAGTCACATCGAGGAGAGAAACAGTAGTAAGCTGCGCAATGTGTTTCGCGCAATCGACTTCAATTCTCAGGTGGATTTTGGAGAGGTGCGGGAGAAAAATGCCACTCTCCGCAATTTGCTTGAGGACTTTCATGGCCTAAATCTTCGTCCCAGTCAGCTAGATGCCAATGACATCATTGGTGATGCCTATGAATACATGATCGCCATGTTTGCCTCGGATGCAGGAAAGAAAGGCGGGGAATTCTTCACGCCCAGCCAGGTATCGGAGCTGATTGCCCGACTGGTGGATCCCCAGGAAAACGACCGCATCTACGACCCTACCTGTGGAAGCGGCGGTCTGCTGCTGAAAGCGTATAAGAAAGTTCCCAGCGGAAAGGTAGCCATCTACGGTCAAGAGCTTAACGCCCAGACATGGGCTCTTTGCACCATGAATATGTTTCTCCATGGAGTAGACGATGCCCGTATCTGGCAAGGTGATACTTTATCCCATCCCCAAAATCTGGAGGGCGACCAGCTGATGAAATTTCAGAAGGTGGTGGCCAATCCGCCGTTTAGCTTGGACAAGTGGGACAGCGGTTTCCTTTCGGAAGCGGAGGCCGACAGCAAAGGGAAAAAGAAGATGACTGCCGATCTAGATCCCTATCATCGGTTCGATTTGGGGATCCCTCCGGCCTCTAAGGGAGATTATGCTTTTGTCCTCCACATGCTTTCCAGTCTGGATGGGGAGAATGGGCGCATGGCCATTGTGTTGCCTCACGGTGTTCTGTTCCGGGGCGCTAGCGAAGGAAAAATCCGCCGCCAGTTGGTAGAGCTCAATTACCTGGATGCTGTCATTGGATTGCCCGCCAACCTGTTTTACGGAACGGGCATCCCGGCTTGTATTCTTGTCTTTCAGAAAAATCGCACTCGCCGTGACGTGCTCTTTATCGACGCTTCCGCTGAGGGCAACTACGAAAAGGGGAAAAACCAGAATCTCCTTCGGGATTGCGACATCGAAAAGATTGTCCAGGTTTACCGCGCCCGGGAAAATGTGGACAAGTATGCCTACGATGCCAGCTTCGATGAGATTAAAGAAAACGACTTTAACCTAAATATCCCCCGGTACGTGGACACCTTCGAGGAAGAGGAGCTGGTGGATATCGACCAGGTAAAGCAGAATATCGCTGACATCGAGACGGAGTTGGCTCAGGTTCAGGCGCAGATGCAAAAGTATTTGGAAGAGTTGGGATTGTGAGGGGGTCTTAGAAAATGCAGGAAATTATCTTGGTTGTCGTTACTGCCTTAATTTCTGGATTATTGGCTACTCTGTTAACAATTTGGTGGCAAAGAAGGAATAACATCTATAACAGGAAAATGCGTATCTTTGAGACGATAATGGCAACGCGTTTTATGGTTTCCTCTGAGGAAAGCGTTCGTGCCTTAAATTCGATTGATGTTGTGTTTTACAAGGATAAAGATGTGCGTGTAGCATACCAAAATTTTCTCAATGAAACAGATAAAAAACCACCGGTTCCGCAGAGCATTGAAGATAAGCACCTAAAACTGCTAGAGGTGATGTCTAAGGCCTTAAAGCTTAAAGACATCCAATGGGATCAAATTAAGCACACATATTATCCAGAGGGACTAGCCCAGAAAATAGAAGAAGAAAATGTATTAAGGAAAATGCAAATTCAAAATGTTGCAGCCGGATTACATGATAACGAATCACAGAAGAATGTTCCTTCAAGTGAGCAATTTAATTAACAGTTGATGGCATCTGTCTTGCCTGAACTGATTAAAAATCCTGAAAGCCTGGAAGCCATGATTGAGCTTTCTAAAGCCCAAGGAGGAAAAAAATGACACCAGAAATCAAACAACGAATCGAACAAATTCGCCGGGAAGAGGTGCCAGAAGGGTACAAAAAGACAAAGCATGGGGTGCTCCCGAACGAATGGACGGTTTTGAGAGTCGGTGAGTGTCTCCAACGTGTGGGAATGCCAGTAAAAATTCAGCCAAATCAACTGTATACCCAAATTGGCATCCGTTCCCACGGAAAAGGACTTTTCTATAAAGAACCCGTTACAGGTGCAGCACTGGGAAATAAATCCGTCTTTTGGATCGAGCCAGATTGCTTTATTGTCAATATCGTGTTTGCGTGGGAACAAGCCATTGGTAAGACTACCCAGGCAGAGGTGGGCATGATTGCTTCTCACCGATTTCCGATGTATCGTCCCATTGATAACAAGGTAGACATAAACTATCTGATTGCCTTTTTTCTAACAAAACGAGGAACCGATGTTTTAGAGGCGGCCTCTCCTGGTGGAGCGGGGCGCAACAAAACACTTGGTCAGGATCGCTTTTCGAAAAGTATGGTCGTACTTCCCCCCATTGAGGAACAACAAAAAATCGCCGCTATCCTCACCACACAGGACAAGGTGATTGAGTTGAAAGAAAGGCTCCTGGCCGAAAAGCAGCGGCAAAAAAAGTATCTTATGCAGCAACTTTTGACCGGGAAAAAGCGCCTGCCGGGGTTTAGTGGACAATGGGAGATAAAAGGGTTTAATCAGGTTTTTACATTTGGTGCCACAAACACATTTTCAAGAGAATGTATGTGCGAAGATAGTACAGGGGTAAAAAATATACATTATGGTGATATACTTGTAAGATATGGAGAAGTTCTCAAACTGTCTGAACAAGAAATACCGTCATTGCTTTCGGATATCGGTGCAAAAATTACCACCTTTGTTGATGATGGAGATGTTGTTATTGCTGATACCGCTGAAGATTTGACTGCTGGTAAAGTAGTTGAGGTACAGGAAACGCATGGGAAAAAGGTTGCAGCTGGACTGCATACTATGTTGTGTAAACCTATAAAAGGTTGTTTTGCGCCAGGGTGGTTAGGCTATTATATGAATTCTGAAACCTATCACAAGCAGCTTGTTCCATATATAGCTGGAGTTAAAGTAATGTCAATATCTAAAGGTAATATTGTGAAGACACATATATTGGTGCCGCCTATTGAGGAACAAACCGCTATTGTTAAAGTTTTTTCCACTACTGACCATGAAATTGACCTGCTCCAGCGGGACATTGAGCAAGAAAAACAAAAGAAAAAAGCCCTGATGCAGTTGTTGCTGACGGGCATTGTGAGGGTAAAAACATGACGGAAAAAGAAATGCAGGAACATACCTTCAAAGAACTGCTAAAGAAGGTTGTGGACAATGGGCAGAATTACACGGAAAAGATGAAGTCTGACCTGAAAGAAATTATTGACCACGGCAAGTCTCCTGAGGAGATTTGTGAGGCAACCCTTGCCTATTTTGCCATGCACACGTGGTATTGAAAGGAGGTGAAAACGCATGGCAACCAATCCCCCCAGTGGCGACGGACATAGAAACGGAGCAGTAAAAGGCCGTTCCCAAATTCTAAACCCCAAAACCGGTCTGTATACAAAACGGAACACCGAAAACGGGCAGTTCATGGATGTTAAGACTACCGGTGGAAAGTTTAAGGGTGTCCGCAAAGAAAAGTAAATCCATAGACAGGAGAGCGAGGCGGGATTTCCCGCCCCGCTATTCCTGCTTTTACTGATATTTCCGAAAGGAGGCAACCATGGACAAATCCCTGTACTTAGAAAAGAATATCAGCCAGCAGCCAGCCCTAGAGCTACTGCAAGCCATGGGATATACCTACATAGCGCCGGCGGACTGCGCAGCCCAGCGGGGGAGCCGTTATCAGGTGCTGCTAAAGGATATTCTCCGCGGGCAGCTACGGCGGCTCAACCGTTATAGCTTTTCCGGAGCGGAAAACGAGTTCTCCGCCGCCAACATCGAGCGGGCCATGGAGGACCTGGACGAACCTTTGGCCGAAGGGCTGATCCACGCCAGCGAAAAGATCTACGATGCCTTGCTTCTGGGCAGGAGCTACCCCGAAACAGTGGGGGAGGGGAAAGTCCTCAGTTTCAACCTAAAGTATGTGGATTGGGATCACCCGGAGAACAATGTTTTCCATGTGACGGAGGAATTCCCTGTAGAAAGCCGGGATAAACTCCACAACGCTCGACCGGACCTGGTTGTGTTCCTCAACGGCATCCCCTTTGGAGTAATCGAATGTAAAGCGCCCCAGATCAGTGTGGAGCAGGCTGTAGAACAGACCGTGCGCAACCAGCAACGGGACTATATTCCCCAGCTTTACAAGTTTGCTCAAATCGTGATGGCCACCAATAAGAACGCCGTAAAATACGCCACCACCGGCACGCCAAAGAAGTTCTGGACAGTTTGGAAAGAGCAGGATACCGCTTTCCTTGGGCAGGCGCTGGAGCGTTATCTGTTTGGGAAAACACCCACCGAGCAGGATCGCTGCATGGTCTCTCTCTTCCATCCCAGCCGAGTTTTGGAGCTGATTCGCTATTTTATCCTCTTTGACGCCAATGTGAAGAAGATTTGCCGTTACCAGCAATATTTTGCCATCAAAGAGATTAGTAAGACCGTCCAGAAAGCGGATGAACGAGGGAATCGCCAGAGCGGTGTAATCTGGCACACCCAGGGCAGCGGCAAAAGCTTGACCATGGTGATGCTGGCGAAATATCTCCTGATGGAGCTGGCCCCCTGCAACCCGAAAGTTGTTGTTGTCACTGACCGAAAAGAGCTGGACCGGCAGATTTCCACCACATTCGCCCACACCAGATTGAATCCTGCTACAGCTTCCAGTGGACGGAATCTGGTAAAACTTCTCCAAAGCGGCAAGGCCGATGTGGTCACTACGATCATCAATAAGTTCAACACAGCAGAAAAATTGGAGCATAAGGATCTTTCCCGAGATGTTTTTTTGTTGGTGGATGAAAGCCACCGTTCCAATTATGGTTTATTGGCCACAAAAATGCGGGCAGTATTTCCCAACGCCTGCTATATTGGGTTCACCGGAACTCCTCTCATGAAGAAAGAGAAGAATACTATGGCAAAGTTTGGCAAGCTGATCCACAAATATACCATTGCGGATGGCGTTGCCGATGGCGCTATTGTTCCTCTGATTTACGAGGGACGGTTTGTGGAGCAGAATGTAGATGAGAATAATATTGACCTATGGTTTCAACAGACCACGAAGCGGCTTACGGATGCTCAACGAAATGACCTTTCTCGAAAGTGGAGCAGCATCCGCCGTTTGACTTCCACCGATGCTCGTATTAAGCGTATCGCACTGGACATCAACAACCATTTTGTGGAGGGCTTCCAGCATACAGGATTCAAAGCTATGTTGGCAACGAACTATAAACGGGACGCCGTGCGTTATCTGGAATGTTTTGAACAGTTTGGCGACCTAAATTGCGCTGTGGTGATCTCTCCGCCCGACTTGCGGGAAAGTGTTGACGACCGCGATGAGGGAACGGATGACAAGGTGGTTGCCTATTGGAACCGTATGATGAGCCAATACGGAGATGCGGATACCTACGAGGAAACCATGAAGAGCCAGTTCAAAGCGGGCGACATCGACATTTTGATTGTCTGCAGCAAATTTCTAACGGGCTTTGATGCACCGATCTGCCAAGTTCTCTACATTGACAAAGAATTGAAAGAACATGGGCTTTTGCAGGCCATTGCCCGCACCAATCGTCTGTCCGAAGGAAAAGACTACGGTCTTATTGTTGACTATCGAGGATTGATTGAAAAGCTGGACACCGCTATGGATATTTACAGCGGTGCTGGCTTAGAAAACTTTGAGGGTCGTGATCTCAAGGGTGTTGTGGTGGACGTGATGTCTGTTCTGGGCCATCTGCGGGACGCCTACTCTCGCCTGGTGGACCTTTTGCAGCCGGTGAGCCATCCCAACGATGCGGAAGAGGTGGAGGTTTTTCTGGCGGATCCTAAGCGCAGGGAATCGTTTTATAATCTTCTCTGTGCTTTTGGAAAGGCTTTGAACGTGGTTCTCAATGCGGAGCCGGCCTACGATGTTTTAGCCAAATCGGAGCGCGAAAAATATCAAAGCGCCTTTGTTTTCTTTTCCAAGGTGCGCCGCAGTGTGAAGATCCGATATTGCGATGCCATAGATAACAGGGAATATGAACCGCTGATGCAGAATTTGCTGGATACCCATTTATCAGTGGCGGAATTGAAACAGATTACTAGCCCCGTGGATATTCTCAATAAGGACGACTTCGAGAGAGAACTGGAGGAGTTGGGTTCCCTCCGGGCCAAGGCGGATGCTATCAACAGCAAGCTGACAAAAAGCATCAGCGAGAAGTATCGAGAGAATCCGGCCTATTATGACAGCTTCTCTCAGCGGATTCGGGCAGCTCTGGATCAGTATAAAGAACGGGTTATTTCTGAATCTGAGTATCTGAGTAAAATGCGGGAAATCATGGAAGATTACCATACGGGGAAAAGCACAGTCACTTATCCAAAGGCCATTCAAGAGGATGTTCATGCCCAGGCATTTTATGGGGTGCTCTCCGCTGTTTTCAGCAGCGCTCCAGAAGCGGAAGTGTCCCCGGACTTCGCCGCAGAGATCTCTCTGGAAATCAAGAATATCATTGCTGCGCATAGCCAGGTGGATTGGTCCAATAACCAAACAATCCACGACAGGATTGCACAGGATATTGACGATCTCTTTTATCGATACGAGAAAGAACAGGGGCTAAAGCTTTCCTTTGACACCATCGATAAAGTCATCGAGAACGTCAAAACTGTCGCCCTGCGGAGGTTTTGAGTATGGAAGCACATCACCGTTCTGTTGTCTTCGAAGGGAAAACCATTGATTTCACCTTGGAGCAGAAAGAGGTCAAGAACCTGAATCTCCGTGTACATAAAGACGGAAATGTGTTTGTCTCTGCTGATCCGCTGGTTCCTTTGGAAGAGGTGGATGCTTTCGTATGTAGGAAAGGGGCATTTATCCTTTCCGCGCAAAGAGACTTTTCTCGGATGGCTCTTTATATGCCT
The DNA here is from genome assembly GCF_025630755.1 of Acutalibacter sp. LFL-21. Lineage (NCBI taxonomy): Bacteria > Bacillati > Bacillota > Clostridia > Eubacteriales > Acutalibacteraceae > Acutalibacter > Acutalibacter sp. LFL-21. Next base: position 46,659 of record NZ_JAOTNT010000012.1, read on the forward strand.
CGGCCCAAGCGGTACATAAGTGGGGAGTCTTTTGCTTATCTAGGTCATGGGCTTCGATTAAAGGTAGAGATGGGAAAGACAAATGGGGTCACTTCTGATGGGGTGTTTTTGTTGCTCCGGGTAAAAGACCCCAGCGATACTGAGCAAAAGAGACGCATAGTGACCCGTTTTATGGAAGAGCAATGTAGGAGGGTCTTTTCTGAAATTCTTTCCGAGCTCTATCCACGGTTTCAAAAATACGGAGTGTCCTCGCCGAAATTGTCGATCCGAAGTATGGAAACCCGCTGGGGGTCCTGTTCTTATCAGCGCGGCCTGATTACTCTGAACAAACGACTTATAGAAGTTCCCAGAAGCTGTATTGAATATGTGGTGACTCATGAATTATGCCATTTTATCCACCCCAACCACTCCAAACACTTCTATGATTTCTTAACGATGATGATGCCGGATTGGAAAGAAAGAAAAGAGATACTTAACAAGCAGTATGCGTTGTAACATGGAAGCTAGTTTGCCTTTTTGTTCGTGATATTTTCCTCAATGTTGAATCCCCTCTTTTTAAGAGAAGCCACTCCCGGCTTCTCTTTTTTTGCGTTCTTTCAATTTTGGGTTTACAAATCCTTTCCAAGTGTCCTTATAGATGAGGGGCTTTAAAAGAGCCCCAAAAAACTTGAGAAAGGAGGTAAACCATGAAGCAGAAGCCATTGTTTACGGTAGACGGCGAAACGCTGACCACCACTCTGCTGCCGCCGGTGCGGTTTGTGGTGGAGGACTTCCTTCCCCAGGGATTGCATCTGCTGGCAGGGGCATCCAAGATCGGCAAGTCATGGCTGGCTCTTTGGCTGTGCTTGCAGGTGGCTAAGGGGGAGAAGGTCTGGAATTTCCCTTCCCGGAGCGGGGATGTGCTCTACCTCTGTTTGGAGGATAACTACTCCCGTATCCAGAGCCGCCTACTGGACATTGCCGATACCGCCCCGGGAAATCTGCACTTTGCCACGGCATCTGAGAAGCTGCGGTGCGGGTTGGAGCAGCAGATCCAGCAGTTCCTTGCAGGGCATCCCCACACCGTGCTGGTGGTAATAGACACTCTTCAGCGGGTTCGGGGAGCAGGCGGGGACACTAATGCCTACGCCAACGATTACCGGGATTTGGAAGCATTGAAGGCCTTGGCCGATGGCAATCACCTGGCCATCCTGCTGATTCATCACCTTCGGAAGCGGGAGGATGAGGACCCCATGAATATGATTTCCGGCACCATGGGAATCAGTGGGGCCACCGATTCCAACTTTGTTCTTCGCAAGGACAAGCGCAGCTCTCAGACCGCCACTCTCTACTGTACCGGGAGGGACATCGCCTATCGGGAGCTGAAGCTCTCCTTCGATTCCCAGGCTCACCTCTGGTTGCTGCTGGCCGATGACACCCAAGAAGAACCTGTCCCCACAGCCCCCTTAGTGATTCACCTTGCGGAATTTCTCCGAACCAAGGGGGAGTTTATCGGGACGGCCACAGAGCTTTCCCAGGCGCTGGAGCCCTTCACAGGGGAGACAATCCTGCCCAACGTACTGATGAAGCGCTTGATTCGACATAGAAATCAGGTGGAGGAACAGGGTGTCCATTTAGAAACCAGCCGGACAAGAGAGGCCCGCCGTATCCGTTTGTCCCTCTGCTGTGACGGGAGTGACGGCAATGACGGGAAAAGTTCTACAGCCTCTGTGTCAGATTTCTTGTCACAGCCGTCGCAGCTGTCACAGGAGAAGAGCGAAAATGAGGCCCCAGTAAAAAATGCCCGTTAGGGCATGGCAAGTTTCGCCGCTGTGGTACGGCCGGGGCCCTGCCCCGCCCACTCTGCGGCAGAGCGGGCTAGGCCCGCACCCCTATTTTCAGAAAAGGAGAGAAAAGAAACATGGAGGATTTTTCCGTATTCCAAGCAAGACAGGAGACACTGGATTACATTTTAACCGAGATGGAGAGGACCTTGGGAGAGCAGATGCCTGCCGCCGAAGCGGTAATTTCTTTCCTGGATGACCCGGATGGAGAGACGCGGCTGACAGACCTTCAGCAGCTGGTTCTTATGGATAAGCTGCTGGAGTGGAACGAGATCAACGTCCGGGTGACCTCAGATCTTCTCCGCTATAAGATGATGAAACAGGCAGGGATTGTCCGCTCCTTGGATGAGTTTTTGGAGCAATGTTACCCCAATAGGGAGGAGGAATAACCGTGGCTCGGAACCTCTTTGTCCGCGCCCGTGTGGCGGATTGGGAGAAACATTTCATCGATTCAAAGGTGAAGGAGGCGGGCATTTCAGAGAGCGAATTCGTCCGCCGGGCTGCTATGGATAAGGACGTGACCATCCTTCCCGGAGTGGACGAGCTGGTTCGGGAGCTCCGCTACCAGGGCAACAATCTGAACCAGCTGACGGTGATGGCCCGGCAGGGCCGCATCCGGCTAGTGGATCTACGACCGTTCCTGGAGGTGTACCAAAGGACATGGCAAGCGTTAAATTCGTTGCTGTCTCGCGTGGGCTGAGAGGCATCGTGGACTATGTGACCAACCGAGAGAAAACAAACGAGTCCCTGATTTCCGGGGTGAACTGCCTGCCCCAGACCGTTGTGGAGGAATTTCAGGCGGTGAAGCTGCGTTTTCATAAGACAGAGGGCAGGAGTTACTACCACATCGTTCAGGCCTTCTCTCCCGATGACCCCCTGGATTTTGCCACAGCCCATGAGATTGGTGTGGCCTTTGCCCAGTACTTTCAGGGGTATCAATGCCTGGTGGCCACCCACCAAAATACAGCTCATATCCACAACCATATCATTCTCAACTCGGTGAGTTTTGAGACGGGAAAGAAGTTCCACCAGAGTGCTGGGGAGATGCGCCAGGCCAAGGAATATTCCAACCAGCTGTGCAGGGAGCACGGGCTCTCCGTCACAGAGGTGAAAGCAGACCCCTTCCGCATTCCACGATGGAAGCGAAAACTGCGGCAGGATATCCGTTTTGCTATGGAAAACTCCCGTACCCGAGAGGAATTCATCCGCAAGATGGAAACCATGGGGTACCGGGTGAAATGGGAGCCTGGGCAGAAATATATCACTTACACCACAGAGGACAATGTTCGCTGCCGGGACAGCAAGCTCTTTGACTCCACCCTACTCCGGGAGAATATGGAGCTCTACTTTACCATGGGCGGGGCGGCATATTTGGATACCTATCAGATGCCTTCGGCGGAAAGCGAGCTGGGCTTGGACGATGCGGTGTGGAATCTTTCTTCTCTTCTGCAGGATTTTGAAGAAGAGGAAGCTGGGTACCACTTGGAGACGGTTCACCACAGCCGGGAAGAGCTGGAACATATCCTAGCCCGGGGCGGTAAACTGGATCACGCCCAGTACACAGTGGACGAGGAAGAAGAATATGAACAGACTCATGGTTTTTCCATGGGAATGTAGCGGAGAAAGGAGGACACTACGGACTATTTCATGCCAACGATGTATACCAGCCACAACACGGTGATTCGAGGTGTGCGGTACATCACACTGAGCTCCTTCCACGGGGAGAAAAGCGTATTTGAAAAGGTGGGAGAACTCATCATCGGGGACGAGTCTCTGTCCCATTTCCACAAAGATGAGGAAGAACATTCGTTGGGTTACGGTATGGATAAAAAGGAGGAGTAGGAGTATGGTGTGTGAAGGAAAGGAGGCGGTTCCCATGGAGAAAACACAGGCCGCCATTTACTGCAGGCTTAGCCAGGATGATGGTAGCCTGGGAGATTCCGGCAGCATCCAGACGCAGAAGGCACTTCTCACCCAGTACTGTCAAGAACACCACATGGAGATTGTGGATTGCTACTGCGATGATGGTTGGAGCGGCACTAATTTTGCTGGGGTTAGATAGCGATACTTTTTACATCTACCATGTTGCGGCGGTCATGGTTGACAACTTGCGTCGGCTCCTGCTCGGTATCAACCTGTCCGACAAAGCTATAATGGATTTCGATTTTCCGGGTGTTGGTTTCCCGGTCTAATTCATGTATCAAAATACGGTCGATAAACTCATGGACGTTTTCATAGGTCAATTCCTGTATGTCGCTGTATTTCCCGACAATCTGAATAAACCTTGATATATCCCTTTTTCGCTCGGTAACGGTTGCGATCTGCTGTTGTAACTCGTCTATCCTTGCGGCAAGGGATTTCTTTTCGTCCTCATAGCCGGAAGTTAGAAACACAAACCGTTCATCTGTCAGTCTGCCTAATGCGTTGTCCTCATACAGCTTGCGGAAAAGCGTGTCAAGTTCGGTCATACGCGCCTGTGCTTTGAAAAGTTCCTTTTGCTGCTGCGCTAATGCCTTTCTCGCTTCCATGTCGCCGTACTCGGTAGCTTTACAGATAAAGTCCTGTTCGTGTTCCTTAACATACCGCAAAACCCGCCGCATATCTTCCAGCACTAAATCAAGAAGTACGTTTTTGCGGATATAATGAGAGGTACACTCGCTGCCTGTCCTTGCCCTGTTGCGCCATGCGCCGCAAGAATAGGAAAACTTGCGCGGCTCGATATTTACGCCCTGTTGGTAATACATCTTATGTCTGCAACCAGCGCAAAACAGCAAGCCGGAAAAAATATCAATCTCCGCTGCTTTTGTCGGGCGGTGGCGGGTAGCAATCCGCTTTTGCGCAAGTTCAAAGGTTTCCTCGTCAACAAGCGGCTCATGGGTGTTTGGGAAGAAATAGCGTTGTTCTTCTTCGTTCTTCCGGGTCTTTTTCGACTTGTAGGATACCTTGTGAGTTTTCGCGGTTATGGTATGCCCTAAATATTCCTGCCTTGCTAATATGTCATAGAGCGTTTTGTCCGGCCAAGTATAGGGGGCGATCATTGCCCGCTGATACCGCGCCTGTCCTGTACGCTGATAGCGCAACGCTCCAATCGTCAAGACTTTGTTTTCCGCAAGCCATTTTTGGATTTCGCACATACGCACGCCGCTAACAAACATAGCGAAAACCTGTTTGACAATCGGCGCGGTTTCCGGGTCGGGTATAAGGTGGTGGCGGTTGTTCGGGTCTGGGATATAGCCGTATGGATATTCCCCGTTGACGCGCTCGCCTTTTTGCGCCTGTGCCTGTTTAACTGCGCGGATTTTCTTGCTTGTGTCGCGGGCGTAAAACTCGTTAAACCAGTTCCGCAAGGGGGTAAACTCGTTATCCTCCCGCGCTGTGTCAACTCCGTCGTTGATCGCGATATAGCGTACTCCGTTTTCGGGAAATACAATCTCTATGAGTTCGCCCGTTTTCAGATAGTTTCTGCCAAGACGGGAAAGGTCTTTGGTAATGACCGTCGCCACTCGTCCGGCTTCCACTTCCTGCAACATCGCTTGCAGCCCCTCGCGCTCAAAACTCACGCCGGAAAATCCGTCGTCCACAAAAAACTTTGTGTTCAAAAAATGGTGTTCGTCCGCATAGCGTTGAAGTATCATTTTTTGGTGCTGTATGCTTCCGCTTTCTCCGGCTTGCATATCCTCTTGACTTAAACGGCAGTAAAGGGCGGTGATTTTATTCGACTGTAACATTAGTCCTCCTTTCCGACAGCCGAATAAACAGGTATAATGTGTTGCTATCATTATACCATATCCCGCCGCCTAATGCACTACTCGGACGCTAAAAATCCCGGATTTCCGGGCTTTTTCTGCAAATCCTTTACAATGAGTTTCTCAATCTTTTTATGGATTGTATCGGTTGCCTTTTCACTCGGCAACGCTTGAACAAGATAGGTGATTTTCCCTATTTTGCGTTCGGTTGTAATTGTCTGTTTTTTATCCATTAGAAAAACCTCCTTTTCCTGTATGGATAAACTATATTCGTCAAAAGGCAAAAACGGGCGGTTGTTAGCTGCAACCTCACGGGAGTTTCACCCCGGCCCATGCTTATGGGTGCGCCGCGCAATACTTTGAGGGTGTTCAACGCGGGAGTATCATTGTGCCGCCTTGTATGTCGTCGCCCACAAGCTGCTAAACCTGTTTTACGGCGCGGTAGTTCTCGCTCGGCTTTTCCCCTATGGGGAAAAGCTGTCATGGCGTACCCGCCGACTGGCTCGGTACAGACGGAATGTACCCGTTTGCCTGTTATGCTGCGCACCAAAGGCCGCTTTCTTTGTCAAATAACAATAGGCTTTGTCGGCCTGCAAAAGCACATCAACAGCGGATATGCTTTTGCGGAACGACAAATAGCCCATAACGGGAAGCGTGGAAAGGGGACACGCTCCCCGCATGGGCTAAAAGATTATCCTACATGAAAAGCAAGGGTGCGGGTAATAAGGCGCACTTGCAGCCTGTTACGCATTTCCTCGTCCACATAGGAATAGGTATTGCCCGCGTCGTCTTTCAGCGTGCGGGTACAAAGTTTCGCTATGTAACCCTCGTAGTGCTTCAAGATCGCGCACATGGCGGTTGTGTCGCCGTTTGCCGCTGCGGAAATGACAGGGAACGGCAACAGATTTTCAGACTTCCTAACGGTATTCATCATCTGCTTTTCCCTCCAAATACTGTTTGATTTTCGCAAGCGCGGATTTCCTGTGCCGGAAAACCGTCGTGCGTACAACATTCAGCAGTTCGCCAATTTCCGCGTCGCTCATATCCAAGAAGTAGGACAAAAGGATAATGTCGCGTTTCCTTTCGGGCAAAGCGTTAAGGGCTTCGGCAAGCAGTTCATTTTTGACGAGTACATCAAAGCCGGACACTTGAAAACGGAAATAATCGCTTTCGTATTCGTCCGTTGTGAAAAGCTGCGCGAGTTCGCTTTCGCTCAAATCCGAAAAAGTAACTTCGCGTGCTGCGCGTTTCGCAAGAGTGCGGCGGTGGCTTTTCGCTTCGCCGACCAAAGTTTTCTTTGCTAATGCGTCGTACTGATGTTGTATTCTTTCCTTGTCGGAAGAAGATAGCTCCATAGAGTTCACCTCCTTCCCGCGTGGAGTAGAGGACGGGAGTTAAGGGCTTGTCCTCTCTGCCCCTTTCGCTCCGTACCCGTTCGGGAGATGGCTCTTGAGTGCGCTTTTCAGAAAAAAGTTGAAAAAAGCAAAATGCGCCCGTCCGCAAGACGCGGACGGGCGCAAAGGAAATGTAAGCAGTAGCTAAATGTATTGACAGTTCACATTCATAGCCGGAATATCCCGCTTGCGGAGCATAGCTTTTTTTGACCGCAAAGCATTAGGCGGGTTACAGTAAATAAAAATGGACACGGCGATACCTCCCCGATACCGCCGTATCCTTAAAAAAGGGCGACTTTAATACACTACCCGCAATCCATTCTATAATAGGGAACAGCGGCTTTTGCGCAATATTAAATAAAAAAGCCGATAACACATAGGTTTTTTGACCTAATGCGTTATCGGCTCTGCGTCTATGCGTCTGGCACTTTTAATCATTTTTTTTTGAATTTATTATATGTGTTAGCTAACTGTCCACAAGCCGCGTTAATCTCTCTGCCATGAGAAACTCTCATAGTAACTTCAAGTCCTGCTTGCTCTAATTGATGTTTGAATGCAACTATTTCCCGTTTCTGTGGTGCTTTAATTCTTGAATTGCTTGTTGGGTTGTATTGTAACACGTTAATCATAACTTTTTTGCCCCGAAACCATTTTGCAAGTTGTCTTACATCTGAGGGCCGGTCATTTATACCCGGTAAAAGCAAATACGCAAAGACAATTTTGCGATTATGCCTTTCAGAATAGGATAAGGCTTGCTTAACAACATCTTCAATAGCATATATGCGCATGTGAGGAATAATACGATTTCTTGCAGATTGTGTTGCTGCGTGTAAAGATATTGTCAACTGAATTTTAAGATGTTCCTCGCGCAATTTTTTTAATTGATCGACCGGACCAACTGTTGATATGGTAATGCCGTCGGTTGGAAAGTTGAGCCCATATCTATCTCGGAGAATATGGATTGCTTTTATCAAGTTGTCATAATTGAATAAAGGCTCTCCCATACCCATAAAAACGATACGGTTTACTTTTCGACGCAACAATATAATCTGTTGTACGATTTCTGACGATGTTAGATTACGAACAAAGCCATTTCGCCCGGACTCACAAAAAATACAACCAACAGGACAACCGACTTGTGTGCTCACGCAAACAGTTCCACCATCTCGCCGCTTGATAAAAACCGTTTCAATGTATTTGTTGTCTTTCAGTTCGTAAACATACTTTTCAGTATCACTGCTTTTGCAAATATTTTTTACCAACATTGATAGATTTTTTTTGCGTGGTAATTGCTTATATAATTCTTCATATAAGGCTTTTGCTTCATTCTCGCCAATAACTTCCGACATTTCTTTGTAAGTAAATCCGTATGGATCATTCCGTACTTCCGCAGGCGTATATTTAGGTAAACGTTTCATTTTTATATCCTTTCTTCTAAATAATAAAAGTTTGTTTTTCTGTATTTTTGATTACAATCTCTAATTTTTCTACATCAATGATATGCGTCAATTTGCATTTAGGGCAGAAAAGAGGAAAATCTTTTAATACAGTATTATGAAATACTTGAACTCTCGTCTTTCCGTTACAAATCGGACATTTTATCCAATATTTTTTAAGCATTATATTTCACTCGTCCTTTTTACACAAAAAAATGCAGGTCAATCCTCAACATGAGCATTGACCTGCATTTATAATGCACAGAGCAGTACAACAAAACTAAGGCATAGCTTGCACTATGTCTATACTATATCTATACGTCGTTAGTTTTTTGTATAGCATCCGCAAAATAAGCATGACAAAAAAGCCCATGTTGAAAATGGGAAAATCCTTTTTTTCAATGCTTATCTAATACGCATGCTATGCAACATAAACGCCGCCTCCTTTTACATAAATTTTATTTTATCAGAAAATCAGTCTACTGTCAATACACAACAGGAAGTATTTAACCTAATGATATGAATTGTGTGGACATATCCAAAAAGAAAGGTGAACTGTAAAATGTAACAGGGTGAATGAAAATGGCAAAAAGACCCGTACCATTGTACGACTTTAAGGCTTTCGGGGCAGCTATAAAAGCCGCGAGAAATGAATACGGCGAGAGCCGCAAAAAGGTAAGCGACGAGTTATATATTTCCCCGCGCTACCTTGCGAATATCGAGAACAAGGGACAACAGCCGAGTTTACAGGTATTCTATGACCTTGTAACCCGGTATCATATTTCGGTAGATCAATTTTTCTTCCCGAACAGCAATGCGGAGAAATCCACCGGGCGGCGGCAGCTTGACGCGCTGCTGGACGGTATGAGCGATAAAGGCATACGGATTGTAACCGCAACAGCAAGGGAGATAACGGAAGTCGAAAAAGCAGAGGATTAACCTCACAATATGAGAAATCGGGAGATTGCAGCGCATGGCGGCTGCAATCTTTTTTTGCGTCCAAAATCAAAGGAACGCGCAACAAATACCGCCTTTCGGTGGGGGTATGGAGTAGATAGCAAGCACAGCAAACGAGTACCCGTTTGCGGAAAATGCTTGTTGGGATAATCCCAAACCCTTATACCGAAAGGCGGTGCGGAAATGGAAAACCGAAAGAGAAATATACAGATGAAGTTTTACGTTACGGAAGAAGAAAAGCGGCTGATCGACGAGAAGATGAAGCAGCTTCCCATAAAGCAGTATGGGGCATACTTCCGTAAAATGGCGATAGACGGGTATATTCTTGTCGTTGACCGAAGCGACACAAAAGCATATATCCGGGAACTGCAAGCGGTGAGCCGGAACATCAACCAAATTGCAAAACGCGCCAATGCGACGGGGACGGTTTACAGGCAGGATATAGAGGACATTAAAAAGGCGGTGGACGAGATATGGCGGTTACAAAGACGCACCCTATTAAATCAACCTTAAAGGCTGCGATAGACTATATCTTAAATCCCGAAAAGACAGACGGGAAGCTGCTTGCGTCCTCTTTCGGCTGCGGGCTGGAAACCGCCGATATTGAGTTTGCATGGACGCGGGAAGCTGCCGGAGATCGCGGCACACATTTAGGGCGGCACTTGATACAATCCTTTGCGGTGGGAGAAACCACACCGGAAGAAGCGCACAAAATCGGCATGGAACTTGCCGGGGCGGTATTAGGCGGCAAGTATGAGTTTGTTTTGACAACTCACGTCGATAAAGACCATCTGCATAATCACTTGATTTTCAACGCGGTTAGCTTCGTTGACTACAAAAAGTACCATTCCAACAAGCAAAGCTATCACTTTATCCGGCGCACCAGCGACAGGATATGTAAAGAGCATGGGCTATCCGTCGTCGTACCGGGACAGGACAAGGGAAAAAGCTATGCAGAATACACCGCCGAAAAGCAAGGGACAAGCTACAAAGCAAAGCTGAAAACGGCGATAGATACTCTCATTCCCCAAGTGAAAGATTTTGACGAACTGCTGCGCCGCTTGCAGGAAATGGGGTATGAAATCAAACAGGGCAAATACATTTCCTTTCGCGCTGCCGGACAGGAACGGTTTACCCGCACAAAGACGCTCGGCGCGGCCTATACGGAAGAAGCGATAAAGGAGCGTATCAAGGGCGTGTATGTTGCCAAAACAAAAACGCTGCGGGAAGATAAGAAAATCCGGCTTGTCGTCGATCTTGAAAACAGTATCAAAGCCCAACAGTCGGCGGGCTATGAACGGTGGGCAAAAATCCATAATCTGAAACAGGCTGCTAAAAGCATGAACTTCCTAACCGAAAACAAGATTGAGTATTATAGCGAACTTGAAAGCAAGATAGCCGATATTATGACCGCTCATGACGCGGCGGCAAAGGCGGTTAAGGAAGTGGAACAGCGTATGTCTGATTTGTCGCTGCTTATCAAGCACACCACCACATACCGACAGTTAAAACCGATTTACGATGAATACCGAAAATCGCCGGACAAGGAAAAGTATCTGCGGGGGCATGAAAGCGAAATTATCCTGTTTGAAGCTGCGGCAAGGGCATTAAAGGAAATGCAGATAAAGAAGCTGCCCGATCTCGCCGCGCTGCGCAAGGAGTATAGAAGCTTAAACGACAGGAAAACCAAATTGTATGAAGATTATCGGCAAGCCAAGAAGCAAATGCAGGAATACGGCGTTGTCAAAAAGAACGTCGATAGTATTCTTTACCCGTCCCAAAGCAGGGCGCGGGAGCAGGAGCGATAAGGCGCAAAACATGGGGTGGCAAGTGGAATGTTAAGGGCTGAAAACGCCTGTGTTTCTGCGGCTTCCAGCGCATGAAAACGACATAGACGATAAAGTATATTCAAACCCGCAAAAACGGCTTTCTAATTGTCCACGCAAGGACAAAAAAAGAACAGGGGCGCGGTGCCGGAAATCGGCAACCGCGCCCCTGTTCTCTATGGGCTATTCCTCGTCGGTCAAGATAAACTCCCTTTCGGAAAACTCGCTGTCCGTCATGGCTTGCAGCTTGTTCACCGCTGCGGCGGCAAGCTGGCGCATATCCTCGTCCATGTAGGGCATGGCGGCAAGGATATTTTCAAGCGTTGTTTCCCGGCTGTCCTCGGCGTAGATCGCAACAATGTTTTCTTCCTCAATGGTAAAGCGGGTATTCATGCTATCAAACCTCCAAATCCTTTTTATGCTCTTTCTGTTTATCTTTCGGCTGCTGCGCCGCCTGTTTCTTGTATTCGTCCAGCTTCTTCAAAATGGACGGTTTTTTCTGCGGCTGTTCCCGTTTCTCGGCTTTTACCGCTTTTGCAAGGTCGGTAACGGAAATCGCTTCCCCCGCCTTTGCCCGCTGCTCAAAATCTGCAACGGTGGGCGTTTGCGGCGTATTGTTGATAAGCCCGTCAAAATTGTTGTCGTTCTGCTCTATGGTGTCCTCGACGTGCTTTAAGGGATTATCCCGCTGCGGCTGCTCGGCGGCTATGGCATAAGCCTGTGTGCCATTCCCCATAATGAGATACTTCCCGTCCTCCGACGCATGGTGAAAACCAAATCCCGCCGCTTCGATCTGTTCACGGCTCATATCGGTAATATGAAAATTGCCCCTCGGCGTTCTAACGGTTTCACCCGTCAAAAGGCTGTCGGGGGTCGCTTCCGGCTGCTGCTTTTCAAGCTGCCCGTCCTTGTAGGAATATCCTTGCGCCGCGATTGCTTCAAGGGTCTTGCCCGTAACGTCGCCATAAATCCGCTTGTCTGCGTCAACCAGCATTTGCAAAGTGTCTTGTACGGTGTCGGACAAGGCTTGCTGCTGTTCGGGCGGCAGCTTGTCAAATACGGGGGTCTGCTGCTCCTGCAAAAACTCCGGCACTTGCTGAAAACCGATACTGTCTACATAGTGGGCGGTGTCCTCGTCGTTCTGATGAAGCACAACAATGTCGGAAACGGAAAGGCTATGCCCCTTAAAGTCGGCGGGGTGGTCGATATTAAACCTTTCCCAAATGTCGCCCAGCGTCATATCCTTTGTAAGCGGTGCAGTATAGACGAGTTCATAATTTACCCGGTCAATGGTAAGTCCAGCCGCTTGCAGACGGTCATAAGGCTCAAAGCGCAAGTCCCTTGTTTCGTCCCCGCGCTTTAACTGATAAATGGAAAAGGTATCGCCCTGCTCCTGCTCGGCTTGCCGCTGCTGCTGCAACTCGGTAAAATGCCCCTCAATCTCGGTAATGAGTTCCTTTGCGGTGGTCTGTATTGTTTCAAGGGACGCTTTTAACTCGGTCATTTCCTTGCCGCTGCTCCAACCAGCCACATAGCCGAAAGAGTAATCGGAAGTATCAAGGCCGAAATGCTGGCAAACCGTATAAGCGACGCTTTCCGCTTCTACCTCGCAGGTATGGCGGTCAACGCGGTTTTGCTGCTCCGGCGGGGCGTTTAAGTCTACGTCGTGCAGCTTCGCATGGGCGATTTCGTGAATGGCGGTCTTTACCGCCTGTAATTCACTCACGCCCTCTTTGATTGCAATACGCTTGTCGGTCAAACTGAAATACCCATTTGCGCCGTTTGTGATCTGCTCAAATGCAATCGGGACGGGGGACGCTTTTTCAAGGGCGGCGAAAAAATCCTCGTACTGCTCCACATCGGCAAGCAGCGGTTTAACGGAAAGGTCGGGAAACTCCTTGCCCTCGGTCTGCGAAATATCAAAGACGGTTATAACCTTAAAGGCGGGGACGGTGATTTCCTTTTCTTCCTTTACCACTTTTCCCTCGCGGTCAAGCATGGGCTTTCTCGTTTCGGGGTCGATTTTATCAACCAGCTTTTTCACCTTGTAGGGCGCGGGGGCAAAGATTTTAATGCCTTTCTCGCCTTTCTTTACATGGCGGTCAAACTCCTTTTCCCATTGACGGAAGCCCATTACCAAATTGCCGCCCTGCATAGCAATTAGGATAGTGTTATTCAAACTATAATCATGGAACTTTGACATAGCGGTTAGAAACTCTTTGTAGCGGTCGCTGTCAAAAATCGCCTGTACGCCCTGTTCCAAACGCGCGGTGATCTCCTTTACCTTTTCGGCGGGCTTTTCGGAAGTAAGGATAATGGGGACGACGGGGCGGGGCTGCTGCGGCTCTGCGGCCTGTGCGTCTGCTTGCTGCGTTTCGGCTGCGTCCATATAGGCTTTGTCCTGTTCGCCGCGCTCCGGCTGCGGGTAACTCATAATGCGGTATTCTTCCGGCACTTCGCGCCCCTCAAACTGCCGTTCCCACTCGTCGCCGCTTTCCACGATATAGCCGTACTCGGTAAACGCGCCTTTTTCCTGCGCGGCAGCGTTCCTGCCAAAAGTAGAAAGGTCAATGCCGCCTTTCCATTCTTCGGGCATTTGTACCATGCCGGATTGATTTAAGTAATAGTCGCCCAAATCGTGGTAGTTATGTACTTCGGGGATATGGACGTAAAAATCCACGTTGTAGGTGAAGTCAATTACCTGTCCAATATTTGCAAGCCCGTTTTTCTGCTGCAAAGCTGCGTTCAGCTTGCCAACCTCGGCGGGGTCAAGCTGTTCGAGCCGCGCCGCAAGAAAATTGAGTTCGTCCACGTCGGCGGCGCATACCATTTCATAAGGCAAGGCAATATGTTTCTCCGGGTCGTCGGAATAGCCGCGAATGGAAAAATCCTGCGGGTTGTCGGCGGTAATGCCGACGTTCCGCATAGCTTCGTGCAACTGCTCCTTTGTGGCGGGCATATCCAACCAATAGCCGCCGGGGTCGCCCGCGTCAAAGCGGCTGCGGTTGCCTATCATAATAGAAAACTGTTCGCTCATGTGTTCACGCTCCTTTTCCTGCCCGGTATTTTCGGGGATAGCTGCCGCCTGTTGCTGCTGCGGGGGTTCTTCGCCCTCTATGGTGTAGTCCGGCATGAGCATACCGTTTACTTTGAAATAGTCGGCGTACTCCTGCGGGATAGGCGGGGAGATTTCCGTAAACAAGCGGTCATACGCTTTGATACGCCCATTCAGATACTTTTCCATAGCTGCCTTGTCGGTGAAAACCTTTCTATCTTGTCCGGCAATCTTCGCTTGGGTTCTGCTTGGGCTGTTGGTGCGCACGCTCCATGTAAGCGTCCATGAATACGGGATAGATTTCTGCGCTTCTTTGTCGTAGCGGGTATTCTCGTAAATGTAGTAATTCATCTGATATACCCGATTGCTGCGAATATGGCGGTTATGCTCGGTGGTCTGCCACTCGTTAGCGGTGTGCTGGACGTGCGGCGTTCTCACATATTCAAGTGTTTTATCCAGCAAAAGCGTTCTTCCCGCCTGTTCTTCCCATGCGGCGGCGCGTTCTTTAAGGTCGTCAAAAATCGCCTGTTCTGCCGCCGCGCTTTCGCTGCGCATGGAAAGTAGCTGCGCAATCGGCAAGGAAGCATAAGGGGCAATCTCCCTGTCCTTTGCTTCAAAATATATCCGGCGTTCTATCCGCATGGTTTCGGCGGCTTCTAATTTGTCATGGTCGTATGAGGAATACGGCATATTCTTTCATCACGTCCTTTCTCGGTCATATAAGGGTTTGGGACTATCCCAACAAGCAAAATGCCCGCGCTCTCTATGGGAAGCGCGGGCATTTCTCGCAAACGGGTACTCGTTTGCTGTGCTTGCTATGTAGTTGTTTTTATCCGTAAACGCCTGTTTCTCTCGCTTTGGGCTTTCTGTCTGCGGCGTATCTTTGCCGCGCAATCGGGGCAGTATTTCGCCCGGTTGCTGCCCGCCGCAAACGTGCTGCCGCATACCGCGCAACGCTTCAAATCGGTTTCCCCGCTGCGGGTGATCTGTTCGCAAAGCTGCCTGTCGGCGGGTAATACCGCTTCGCGGAAATAGCGGCATAGCAGCGAATAGCTGATACTCTGCACACAAACGCAAGTTTCCCCGTCGTCCAGCAGCAGACAATTCCCGCAATCGTTGTTTGCACAAGCGGCGCGGGTCATTTTCTTTACGGCGCGGTATTGCTTTTCATCAAGCCTTATCATTTTCGGTTCTGCTCGACGCGGAAGTTTACATACTTGCCGCCTGTGTCGGCAAGCAGCACAACTCCGTCAAAGGTCTTTCCCGTCTTGGTCGAGTACATACCTTTGATTTTTACCTTTCCGTCTTTCAAAAGGGCGGCGGCAATCGCCTTTGTGAAAGCCTTTTTGCGCTGCTCAAAAAAGCGGTCATTCTTCCACATCACAAAGCTGCAAGCCCTGTCGGAGCAGTAAAAGTTTTTCTTGCCCTCGTAAACCGCCGCGCCGCAACGGGGGCAAGTGCCGATTGCTTCCCGCTGCGGGGTAAACAGCTTCGCTTTATCCTCGGAAATCGCGGAATAGGTCTTGACAAGCCCCGCTGTCATTTCCTCAATCCCGCGCATGAAGTCGGCGGGGCTGTCGCTGCCCTTTGCAATCCCGGTAAGGCGCGTTTCCCATTCTGCCGTAAGCTGCGGGGACGTAAGGCTGTCGGGCAGAATAGCGACAAGGTTATACCCGTCCTTTGTGGGGATTAGCTTTTTGCCCTTGCGCTCGGCAAAGCCCGCGCTAATGAGTTTTTCAATGATACCCGCCCGCGTCGCGGTGGTGCCTAACCCTTTGCGCTCCGCGTCCTCCGGCGTGTCCTCCTTTCCCGCACTCTCCATAGCCGAAAGTAACGTATCTTCGGTAAATGCCTTTGGGGGCTGCGTGTAACGTTCGGAGATCTCCGCTGCCGGATTGTCAAAGGTCTGCCCCTCGGCAAGCGGGGGTAAAACCGCTTCCGGCTCTGCGTCCTCGTCCTGTTCCCCGGACGCGGCGCGGGATAGTCTTTCAATCTCGCGCCAACCCTCGCAAAGCGTCGTCCTGCCCTTTGCGGTAAAGGTATAGCCGCCGCAAGTGAAAACCGCCGTAACCGCTTCATACTCATAGGGCGCGGCAACGGCGCAAAGCAGTTTTGCGCACACAAGGGTCATTAGCTTTTTCTCACTTTCGGCAAGGGAAGAAAAGCCCGTTTTCACAAACTCCGCTGTCGGCAAAATGGCGTGATGGTCGGTTACTTTGCTGTTGTCGCAAATCCTCGCAAGGTCGGCTTGCAGCTTCACGCCCTGCATAAAGGGGAGAGCAGCGCAAAGGCCGGTGATAAGTTCCTTTGTGCTGCCCTCCATATCGGAAGTGATATATTTGCTGTCGGTGCGGGGATAGGTCAAAAGCCGTTTTTCATAAAGGGCTTGCGCATAGTCAAGGGTCTGTTTCGCCGTAAACCCATACAAACGGTTTGCTTCCCGCTGCAAGGCGGTGAGGTCAAACAGTTTCGGCGGGGCTGCGGTCTTTTTCTCTTTTTTAAGGGAAGTACAAACGGCCTGCGATTTCTCGCAAGCCGCTTTCATCTGCCGCGCCGCCGCTTCGTCGTCCTGCCTTTCGGAAAGGGCGGCAACGCCGCCAACGTCCAGCCGGACGACATGATATTTCTCTTTCTTAAAGCTGCTGATTGCATAGTCGCGGTTTACCAGCATAGCAAGGGTGGGCGTTTGCACTCTGCCGACATTCAATGTTTTATGGTAGAGGATAGAGAAAAGGCGGGTCGCGTTAATGCCAATGAGCCAATCGGCCTTTGCTCTGCAAAGCGCGGATTGATAGAGGTTGTCATAGCCGCGCCCGTCTTTGAGATTTGAAAAGCCCTCGCGGATTGCACTTGCTTCCATGCTGCTAATCCAAAGGCGGGAAAAGGGCTTTTTGCAATTCGCCTGTTCATAGACAAAGCGGAAAATGAGTTCCCCCTCGCGCCCGCTGTCGCAAGCATTGATAATCTCGGTAACGTCGCTGCGGTGCATAAGGTCTTTGAGAATGGAAAACTGCTGCTCCTTGCCGCTGGCAACAATAAACTGCCACTCCTGCGGGACAATGGGAAGATCGTCGTACTTCCATTTACGGAATTGTTCATTGTAGGTCGCCGCGTCTGCAAGGCTAATCAAATGCCCGATACACCACGACACAAGGTAGCCGCCGCCCTCAAAATATCCGCTGCGCTTTTCATTCGCGCCCATAACGGCGGCAATCGCCGCCCCGACGCTCGGTTTTTCTGCAATTACAAGTTTCATAGATTATCGTCCTCCTGCTCGGTCTGTTCGGTTTCGACTACTTCCGTTTCCTCGTCGTCCTCGTCAAAATCAAGGTCGTCAAGGCTGCTGCTGCCTTTCGCCGCGTCCTTTTTGGGCTTCAAAATCTTAAAGTAGTAGAACGCGCCGCCGCCCGCTGCGGCAACAAGCAGCACGACAAGCAGAATACCCATGCCGCCGCCTTTTTCTTCTTCCGGCGGCTGCTCGGTTTCTTCCGGCTCCGGCTCGGCTTCCACACCCGCGCACTCGCTCATGTTGACGCTGCAAACCGGGCAAGCGGTGTTGACGCTTCCGGCAACGCATTTATCGGTGCAGCTACAAACGGGGGCTTCGGTCTGCCCGTCCTCCATAAGGGCGGTTAAATCCGCTTCGTCCACTTGGTTAAGGAAATGGACGGTATTTTCCCCGTCCTCGGCGCGGTCAATGATGATGTAAAAATAGTTGCCACTTTTGGTAACGACGGTGATAAACTGCTTGTCGCCGGACGCTTCACCCGTTATATCGTCCACAAGGGACATATTCCCGTCCGGGGTAAGGGGCTGCGGCTCATAGCCGCCCGTCGTTTCTTCCGGCTCGGTTTCCGGCGCGGGGGTTTCCTCGGTTACGGGGGTAGGCGTGTCGTCGCTTTCATCGCCACCGCCCGCATAAGCGGTAACAGAAAAGCCGCACATGATAACCAGTGCGGCAAGCAATACGGTAAACTTTCGGATTATCTTTTTATTCTTCATTGTCGTTGTCCTCCTGTTCGGCGGGGTAAGTGGCTTCCGGCTGCGGCAAGGTGATTTCGCCGCTGGCGTAAGCGGAGAGGAACGCGGCAAGCTGCGTCCCGTCAAGGTGTACCGCCTTTACCATTTGCACGATCTGCGCGTTTTCTTCCTCGACTTTCTGCGCTTCAAGGTCTTTCAGCTTCTTTTGCTGTTCAAGGATTTTTGCCCTCGTTTTCTCAATATCCCTTTCGATACGGTCAAGTTTCGTGTTCGCCATAGTCATTTACTCCTTTCCAAACTGTTCTTTCCATGAATAGCTGCGCCCCAATCCCTTAACGGTTTTAAGATAGGGCATAGCGTTTTCTTCCAAAGTCGCCGCCCGGTTAAATAGATCGGGATAGTGTTCTTTGAGATATAAAATCTCTTGTTTCTTCATGCTCGGACAAAAGAAACAGGACGATTTACCCGGCTGCGGCAATCCTGCCGCTTTGATTTCCCGGATACAATCGTCCCTGTTCCAGCCCCATTCTTCAATGAGGGGGTAGCGGTTATGATATTTTTTGTCGGCTTCGTTGTACTTGCGGGAATGTTCATACCGTTTCACTTCTCCCGCGTCATAGCCGATATAGCGGTTGACTTTCTCGCCGCGCTGCCATACTTCGCGGCAAGGCGCATAGTGGTTGCAAAACTTTTCCTGCGGTGCGATTTTGTGTTTCTGCGAACAACGCTTATGCCCGTAGGCAATCGACGGGAGCGTATGAGAGCGCAAGCACTCGGTTTCAAGAGATAGGCGGTTGCCGTAGCGGTCAACATACTGCACAACGGTAATCTGCGGCATACCGTGTTCCGCAAGCCATTGATTGATTATCTCGATAAATTGATAGGTATGCGGGTGTTCCGCGCCCGTATCGGCAAAGGTGATAAGGTCAATCGGGATTTTGTGCTTGTATAGGCCAATAAGTAAGGCGGCACTATTCGTGCCGCCGCCAAAAGATACAATATTCATTTTTCAACTCCTTTTAATTGTAATTTAACCGCCCGTAGGCGTAAAAGTGGGATTGCCAATAGCTGGTGTCCAGCTTTGAATACTGGATAGGGTCGCCACAATGCAGCATGACGGGGCTTCCGTCCCCGTCCTCGCCCACATAAATCCCCACATGGGAAACGCCGGGGGTGTCGTATGTACCCGTAAAGAACACCAAATCCCCCGGCTGCGGGTTAGAAACAGGGGTTGAGATGTTGTAAAGCCCTTGCGCCCCAAGTCTGCCCGTATTGTATAGGCCGCTGTTCGTCAACACATAACTCACAAAGCCGCTGCAATCAAAAGAGGTTTCCGGGGTGCTGCCGCCCCACACATAGGGAAAACCGACGTATTTATCTGCTTCCTCCATGAGCCGCGCAAACTTTTCATCGGAACCCAGCAGCGCGGCGGGTACTTCATAATCGGCGGGCGGGTTTTCATAGTATTTAGACACATAGCCGGATTGCGGGAAAAGGTCGGGTCTGTTTCCCAGCGACGACATATACATAGCGTACATGGATAGCTGTTCTTCGCCCATGATGTAAACGGGGACATGGGAGAGGTTGAAGTTTTCCAAATCCACATGAAGAATGTAATAGTTATAGGGGACTTCAACCGTATAGGGGTTGCCCTCGCTGTCCGTCCTTGTTTCGGTGCGGTAGCGTACCTGTACTTCTTCCTCGACCGTCAAGATATACTGTTTCTCAAAGAGCATTTCAAGGGTGCTTTGCACTTCATCGAGTGTAAACACGCCCTCATGCCACGCGGAAAGGATAGAAATTAGCACATAGGGGTCATGCTCGATCTCGTCCGCGTTTACCCGGTATTCGTCATAGCCGGGGTATTCGCTTTCGATATTGTCCAGCATATCTTGTAACTCGGCTTCCATAGCGGCATACGCGCTTTCCGCGCCCGTTATATCCGCGTCCTCGGAGAGATAGGACGACGCAATCAAGCCGCTGCCGCTGTTGCCGCCAAAGAGGGAGCAAGAGGACAGCCCGCCGAAAAGCAGCAGCACGATAAAGGCAATCCCGCCCACAATCAAGCAGCCTTTCCAATGCCGGACAACAAAGAACGTCGCCCGTTTGGTTTCCTGCGCGGTTTTCTTCGCCGCCTTTGCGGTGGCTTCAGCGGTTTTTTTCGCTTTGCCGCCCGCTTTCAGCGTTTTTGCATACTGCTTTTTAATGCGCTGCTTCTGCCAAAAACGGGAAATGGGGTTGGAGTGCGCAAGCGCGGGGTTATCGTGCAACGCCTTTTGATAGAGAAAATCTGCGTTTGCCTTTACCGCTTGTTTTTCCGCTGCCGCCGCTGCCCGGTAGGGTTTCAGCTTATGGCGGCGTATGCCGCCCTTAACTGCCCGCGCCGCCATGCCGCCCGCTTTCTCTCCGGCAAGTTCTACCCGGTGCCCGCTTTCCACACCGACGTTTTCTTTCTCTACCTCGTAGATTTTCCCATGTACGGTACTGTTTAACTCCTGTGCCGGACGGGATAAGGGGTTATGCCGCAACTTGCCGTTTGGGGGCTTATCCGTCTTTTCAAAGGAAAGGCGCGTCTTTGCCTTGCCTTTCGCTTCGTCAAAAACGCGCTCTTTCTTGATTTTGGTCTGCTTGGGGATAGCCGCCCGCGCTGCGTCTAAACAGTCTGCCGCCTTATCCGATTTCTTGATCGCTTTTTGAAGTTCCGGCGTTGCCCGTTCCGCTTCGGAAAACTGCAAGCGGGAAGAATGGGTTTTAGGCTGCGTCGCGTCAAGGGCTTTTTTCTCCGCGCCTTTTGCTGCGTGTCGCTCAATCTCTGCGCCGATATGCTGCACAACCTTTTCCGCTGCCACCCCTGCGGGGGCTGAATAGTTTTCTTCCTGCGGCCTTTCGCTGATACTGGACGTTTCGCCCGTCGTGAGGTTTTCCGCAACCGCACCGTCGCGGGTCATTTTTTGCGTTACCTTGTCGGGGGCTTTCAGTTCCTTGCTCAATCTTCATCACCTCCAATCCGCTGTTTTGCAAGTTCGCAATAGTCGGGGTTTAACTCAATGCCGATATAGCGGCGGTTAAGCCGTTTTGCTACCATGCCCGTCGTGCCGCTGCCGAAAAAGGGGTCAAGGACAATCCCGCCGATGGGACAGCCCGCCAAAATGCACGTTTCCGCAAGTTTCGGCGGGAACGCTGCGAAATGCCCGCCATGATAGCCGACATTGTTAATCTGCCAAACGTTGCGGCGGCTGCGGACGGGAGAAATCAACTCGTCGGCGTATGCGCCCTTTTCGCGGGGGCGGTTGATTTTCTGCGGTTGGTTTTGCCCCGGAACAGTAACGTTATACTTATTTCCTTTGCTAACTCCGCTTTTCAGCCGCCCCGCCGTTGTGGGGGCTATCGGCTCGGCTACTGCTTGCCAATCGTAATAATACTTCTTTGACTTGGTAAGCAGAAACACATATTCATAGCAGCGGGTCGGCCTGTCCCGCGTGCTTTCCGGCATGGGGTTTGTTTTGTGCCAAATGATAGAACTGCGCAAATACCAACCGTCGCCCCGCAAGGCGAGGGCTACAAGCCACGGAATACCAATTAAATCTTTGGGCTTGCAGCCGGGGGCGCGGTGGTTAAACGCCACTTGCTGCCCGTTCCTGCCTTTGGGGTATTTGGGGTCTTGGTGGTCGGCTTTGCTGCCTGTGCCGCAATAAGTGTCCGCGATATTCAGCCAACAAGTACCCTCCGGCGTAAGCACCCGCTTTACCTCATGGAATACCGCCGTAATACGGGAAACATATTCCTCCGGCGTTGCTTCCCGTCCGATCTGCCCGTCTGCGCCGTAGTCCCGCAAGGCATAGTAGGGTGGGGACGTTACGCAACAATCAACTGCATTTTCCGGCAAGGTTTGAAGCACCTGCAAGCTGTCGCCGCAATAGATTTTGTCCATTTCTATCCTCATGCCGACACCTCGCCGGGTTTGGTCGTCATTACACGATAGAGTTCCGTATCTTGCGGGAAACGGTCAATAAAGGGCAAAATCACGTTGCCATAGAAGATAAGCCCCTCGCCCGCGTCGGAATGGGTTACATAGGTCATTTGCTGCTGCGAAATGTTAAGCTGCTTTGCAAGGATTTCCCTGTCGCCCTGGGCTTGGTTGAGCATATACACAAAATCGCTGTTTTCAAAAATGTTCTCCACCTCGCGGGACGATAACAAATCTTTCACGTTTTGGGTGATACCTGTCGGAATACCGCCCCATTTTCTAAAACGCTTCCAAATCTCAACGCTGTACGCTGCGGTCTGTTCCTCTTTGAGCAGCAAATGAAACTCGTCGATATAGTACCGCGTCGCCTTGCCTTCGCTGCGGTTTATGGTAACTCTGTTCCAAACTTGATCTTGGACAATGAGCATACCGAGTTTTCGTAGCTGGGTGCCGAGTTCTTTAATATCAAAGCAGACAAGGCGGTTGTGAATGTCAACGTTTGTTTGGTGGTTAAACACGTTCAAACTGCCATTTACATAGAGTTCCAATGCCGACGCGATACGCTGCGCTTCCTTTTCCGGCTGCTTCTTGATTTCATTGTAGAGGTCGCCCAAAATCGGCATATTCTCCGGCTTCGGGTCTGCAAGGTAGCTGCGGTACACGCTGATAACGGCGCGGTCAATCAAAGTCTTTTCAACCGCTTCCAGCCCGTTTTTGCCGCCCATAATCAACTCGCAAAAGGAAAGGATAAAATCGCTCTTTAAGGCTATGGGCGTGTCGCCCTCGCTGTAATTGAGGTTTATATCCATCGGGTTAATGTACTGCGTGCTGTTCTGCGAAACCTTGATAACCTGCCCTTTCAGCCGTTCCACAAGGGGGTAATATTCCGCTTCCGGGTCGCAAATGATAATATCGTCTGCGGTAATGAGAAAAGCGTTGGTGATCTCGCGCTTTGCCGAAAAACTCTTGCCGCTGCCGGGTGTGCCGAGTATCAAGCCGTTAGGGTTCTTCAGCCTTTTCCTGTCGCACAAAATCATGTTATTCGATAATGCGTTTAAGCCGTAATACAACGCTTCGCCGCTTTGGAACAGCTCTTGTACCGTAAAGGGGACGAAAATGGCGGTGCTGGAAGTCGTCAAGCCCCGCTGGATTTGGATTAGGTTTTCGCCCAATGGGATAGAGGACATAAGCCCCTGTTCCTGCCGGTAGTCAAGGCGGGTGAGCATACAGTTGTATTTCTGTGCGATACTTGCGGCCTGAAATACGTCGTTGTCCAATTTCTGCTTTGTGTCTGCCACATTCAAAACTAACAGCGTAAGCAAAAACATTCGCTCGTTCCGGCTCTGCAAATCCCGCAAAAGGTTTTTCGCTTCGCCGCCGTAGGTGGCAAGGTCGGACGGAATTATATCCATATCGTAGCCGCTGCGGATTGCCTTTTTCTGTTCCTCGATTTTCATACGGTCAAGGTCGGTGATTTTCCGCTTGATCGTCTTGATCGCTTCGTTGTGGTCGATACTCTGAATGTGCAGATTGACGACAATCCCGTTTTCCGCTTCCATGAAGTCGGCAAGCATACGGTCTGAAAGTTCCGGCGCGGCAATCTGCAAAAAGGAAACCGCGCCAAACTTCCCGCCCATTTGAAACATTCGCCCGTCGCCAAAACGGAAAGAGGACGGGGCAATAAAGTCTTTGACGGAAAGGCCGCTTACGGGTAGCCATTCCCACGCAAAGTTGAAGCGTTCCCCGTCCGGGTGGAAAAGCCCATGCAGCACTTCAAGCCGCTGCTTCCCGTCCAATACCCGCGCCGCCGCGCCGATCACCTTAAAATGGTTGAGGGTGTCCGTTTCGATACGGGCAAGCCGCGCCCGCGCCGATTTAATATCTTTTGCTTCAATGGTAAAGGTGAGAAACTTTGTCTTGATAAGCCCGTTGTTGCCGCGTTCAAGCTGTGTTTGCAGCATTTCGGTGTATTCGGCTCTGATACTGTCAAAGTCGTCATTCTGTGGGGCAATCGTGATACTGCTCTTGAAATCCTCCTTGTTCGCATGGCGGCTGATTAAGGAAAGCTGCACACTGATAGAAGCGTCAAAAGAGTTATACATATCGCAAAGGGCTTCAAAAATGGCGGTCTTGTCGTCCGGCTGCGCAAGCTGATAGTTAATATCTTCAAACTCAATGCACTTGGAATACCGCCCGTTTGCAAGGCGGCAAATCCCGTCCTTATACATTCGTTCAAACGGTATGCTGTCCTGCGCCGTATGGGGCTTCCCGTCGCCCTTTGACTGCCGGATAAGCGCGTCGATCTGTTTCTTTTCCTGCCGCGTAAGTTTACGCTTTTTGTTTTGGGTCTTTCCCTTTTCCTTTGACAATCGCCCGTACCTCCTTATCTAATCGCTCCTGCCGCGCAAGGGCGGTATAAAAATTGTTGGTCTGATAAGGTCGCTCTTTGGGGCGAAGAAACTTCACTTCCACAAATTGCCGTATAATCACTTCCAGCGGTTGCCCGTTCTTCTCGTACATAGCGAGTAGGAACATGGGCAGCATGGCAAGCACCATGCACAAAGCCGCCGTTGTCGTTCCCGCGCTGTCCTTTGTCAAAAAGAATAGCGGTAGCCCGATAGCCACCGCCGCGCCGAAACAGAGTAATTGTCTTTTGGTAAGGTTGAACATTACCTTGCTCTTGATTTTGGTTAAATCCTTTGGGACGGTTACATACGCCATTTCAAACCTCCTTTCCGGCAAACCGTATGTCGCTTTTGATTTCATTTCCCCATACGTCCCAACCAGGGGTATGCTGCCTTGCAAACAGTTCAATACGCGGTAGGTCGCCCATAAGGGCAAGTATCTTTTCCCGCGTTATATCCGGCTTTTTGCTGTGCTGCTCAACAGGGGAAATAATAAATTGATGTACCTTGTTTGATTGTCGCTTCGGGTGTCCTTTGGTAGCAAGCAAGCAGATTTCCGCATTTCCTCGCGTCCAAAAGCCCAAGCCATAAAACCAAGTGGGCGATTTCCGATTTTGCTTTAACCATACAAAGGCAACGGATTTATAGGTAAATCCCCAAGCCTTGATTAACTGCAACGCTTCTTTAAGCTGCGGGAACGTCGCCCATAGGAATAAAATACAGTCCTTATCCGCAATTTCTTTGACGGGTAAAGCGCAAAGTTCCTCAATACTCATAGTGGGATAGTGCTTTTCCGCTGCGCCCTGTACCTTGCTTCTCGCGTATCTCCAAGGGGGATCGGCGTAAATGATTTTGTATTTCTTCATCTGCACCCCCTTAATGCGCGCTGAATACGGATTTTGCAAGGCTTCCCGTTTTGAAAAGCGTAAAACACAAGAGGACGGTATAGCCCATGCAAGACCAGATCGCGCCGGATATGTCATCGGTTGCTGCGATTGTCTGTATCAAAACCGCATAAATACCGACGCACACAAGAATTAGAAAAGCCTGAAAACCGAGGGCAAGCAAGGATTTTAAGTAGTTCTGTCCCATGCCGCCCCATTCACGATTTACCATTGTCGCAACGGGGATAGGGGCGATACTCGTTACAAGGTATATTTCAATCATGCGCCCGTACACCACCAGCATGATACAGATAGACAACGCTTTCATGGTAAGCCCCACAAAGAGTGATTGAAACCATAGCCCCAAAAGCCCGCCGACGCTCATAGCGTCCAGCTTTGCTTCTATATCGGTGATAACGGTTGCAATATCTATGCTTGTGTCGGATATGATAACGCCCGCGCTGTCGTTGACGACGCTCTGTGTAATGTCAAATACGCCCATGACGATGTTCCAAGTATTTGTTACCAGCAGCACCGCAACAAAGGTTTTGAAAATCCACTTGAAGAAAATCCAAGTGTCGAGATCGTGCAGATTGTTTTTCTCAATTACAAGCTGGATTAGTTCGTAGCACATGACAAAGGTAATGATAACGCCCGCAATCGGCACAATGACGTTTTCCGATAGGCTGCGTATCATATTGAATATGCCCGCGTTCCACCCGGCGGGGGTTGTGCCGACTTGCGTTGCGATTTCTCCAACCTCTGTATTTACGCTGTCGAACAGCCCGGAGAGATTAGAGAGTATTCCGTCTGTCAAAATGCCGCGAAACCAATCTTCAATCATCTGCCATATCAAAAGCTAATCCCTCCTTTCCCGCGCCCTCCCGCGTGAAGCGGGAGAGCGCGGCGGGTAGTGTTAGTTTGTGGCATTATCCAAACAGGCCGGAGAGCAGCGGGACAAGGGTAAGGCCGATAAGGGCAACGCCGCCGCCCGCCATCAACTGTTTCATGCCCTGCGACTTTGCTTATGTGCGATAAAGAAGTAATAGAAGTGTAAAAAATTTTGCCGTTCCTATCCGGCACTCGCGCGTTGTGTCGGATAGGTCGGGCGTTAGGCTTCGGGCAAGTCAATCTTGCCGACAAAGC